>NZ_JBJGZO010000015.1:0-104462 GCF_054050575.1 Blastococcus sp. SYSU D00868 | reverse complement strand
GCGGCCGGCGCGGGGGGCGTGGGGGTGGTGGGCGGGGGGCACGTGGTTCTCGAGGGGATGTGGTGTGGGGGAGGGTGAAGTGGGGGTGGGGGGGGGGGGGAGCCCCCCCCCCCCCACCCTCCCGGTGCCAAGGAGCCGGCCGGGCCGGGACATGCCCGACCCGGCCGGTGGGTCTGCTCACAGCGGGGCCCGGCGGCGCCGGGCCCGGCCGGCGGATCAGGGCGTGAGCAGCACCTTCACCGCGCCGTCCTTCTTCTCCCGGAAGTTGGCGTAGGCCTCGGGCGCCTGCTCGAGCGGCACGTGGTGGGTGGCGAAGTCGTCCACGCCCAGCGGGTCGCCCTCGGTGAGGATCGGCAGGATGTCGGGCACCCACCGCCAGACGTTGGCCTGGCCCATGCGCAGCTGGATCTGCTTGTCGAACATGCGCATCAGCGGCAGCGGGTCGGTGGCGCCGCCGTAGACGCCGGACAGCGAGATCGTGCCGCCGCGGCGGACGGCCTCGATCGCGGTGTTGAGCGCGGCCAGCCGGTCCACGCCGACCACCTGCATGACCTTCTCCATGATCGCGTCCGGCACGATCGCGGTCGCCTTCTGCGCGATCGAGGCCAGCGGCGAGCCGTGGGCCTCCATCCCGACCGCGTCGATCACGGCGTCGGCGCCGCGGCCGTCCGTGGCGTCGTGGATCGCCTGGACGACCTCCGCCTGGTCGGTGGAGCGGATCACCTCGGTGCCGCGGGCGGTGGCCCGCCGGATCCGCTCGGGGACGACGTCGGACGCGTACACCTTCTCGATCCCCAGGTGGTGGGCGATGCGGGTGCACATGTCGCCGATCGGCCCGAGCCCGAGCACGAGCAGCGTCCCGCCGGGCGGCACGGCGGCGTACTGCACGGCCTGCCACGCGGTCGGCAGCACGTCGGAGAGGTAGACGAACCGGTCGTCGGGCAGCCCGTCGGGGACCTTGATCGGCAGCGTGTTGCCGAACGGCACCCGCAGGTACTCGGCCTGGCCGCCGGGCACCTGCCCGTAGAGCTTGGTGTAGCCGAACAGCGAGGCGCCGAAGCCCTGGTCGCGGTTCTGCGTGGTCTCGCACTGGGACTGCAGCCCCTGGGAGCACATCCAGCAGGTGCCGCAGGAGATGTTGAACGGGACGACGACGCGGTCCCCGGGCTTCACCGCGGTCACGTCCCGGCCGACCTCGCGGACGATGCCCATCGGCTCGTGGCCCATCACGTCGCCCACGGTCATGAACGGCGCCATCACCTCGATCAGGTGCAGGTCCGAGCCGCAGATGCCGCTGGAGGTCACCTCGATCACGACGTCCGTGGGGTCCTGGATCGTCGGGTCGGGGACCGTGTCCACCCGGACGTCGGCTCGGCCGTGCCAGGTCACTGCGCGCATGGGGGGAGCTCCTCTTACTCGTCGTCGGAGGGGTCCGACCAGGGCCCTCTGCCCGCGGGTGAGCCTCGTCGCGCCTGGTTCAGCGTTCAACCGGCGCGTCGCTCACTCAGCGTGATCCAAGATCGACACAGAGCTGAATGACATCGGTGCAGTCCCGTGACGGATCCCACAGAACCGATCGGTACTACCCCGTCTCACAGATCACGAACCGGTCACGGCGTGTTTACATGGCTCCCGTCCTCTTCCCGGACCCCACGCAACACGTCCTTGTCCCCTGCGGAAGACAGGTGCATGTCCCAGCTCCACCACGACCCCGTCCTCGACGAGGCGGCGGTGCCCGCTCCGGGCTCCGGCACCCCCCTCGACGGCCCGCGGGAGGCGCCCTCCGGGTGCCCCGCAGCGGCGGAGGCGGAGGTCCCCCCGACCATCCCGGCGCAGCGCTCGGAGGACGCGCCGCGACGGGGCACCACCGGCCGGGCGCGCCGCGCGAAGCGGCGGCGGACCGCCGTGCGTCCCGACGCCCACCTGGCCCCCGCCGAGGACCTCGCCGAGCTCAGCGGGCTCGCCGAGGCGACCGCGCTCGCCGGCCTCGAGGAGGTCGCCGCCGCGGAGGTCCCCGAGGTCCCCGGCACCCCTGAGGCGGCCCCGGCCGACGACGCCCCGGACGACGCGACCGCCGCCGACGCGACCGCCGACGAGCCCGAGCGCTGCTCGGTGCCGGTGGTTCCCGCCGGCACCGGCCGGCACCGCCCCGGCCTCGTGCGCCGGCGGCCGGTCCTCTTCCTCGCCGCCGCCCTCGTCACCGCCGCCGGCCTCGGCGTGGTGACCGGCGGCGACACGCAGGCGCAGGCCGAGCCCGCGGAGACGGTCAGCGAGTCGGTGAGCGTGGCCCGCGCCCTCGGCATCGAGGGCAGCGCCGCGCCGGCGCCGGTGGAGGCCGACGCCGCCCGCCTCGCGGAGCTGGCGTCCAGCCGCGCCAGCCGCGACCAGGAGCAGCTGGCCGCCGCGGTCGCCCAGAGCGAGGCCGACCGCCAGGCCACCGAGTGGCTCGCGGCGGTCGCCGCCGAGGCCGCCCGCCCGAAGGCCGTCCTGCCCGTCCAGGGCGCCCGGCTGACCAGCGGCTTCGGCGCGCGGTGGGGCACCCTGCACGCCGGCATCGACCTGGCCGCGCCGATGCTCACCCCCGAGTACGCGGCCATGGACGGCGTCGTGCTCGAGGCCGGCCCGGCCAGCGGCTACGGCAACGCCGTCTACATCCAGCACGAGAACGGCGACGTCACCGTCTACGGCCACATGGAGCAGATCCTGGTCCAGCCCGGCCAGGTCGTCCGGGCCGGTGACACGATCGCCCTGCTCGGCAACCGCGGCCAGTCCACCGGCCCGCACCTGCACTTCGAGGTGCACCAGGGCGGCCTCAACGGCACCAAGATCGACCCGATCCCGTGGCTCCGGGAGCGCGGCGTCCAGATCTGAGCCGCCCGCTGCCCGCGACGACGCCCCCCGCCCGGTCCTCCGGGCGGGGGGCGTCGGCCGTGCGGAGGGGGTCCGGTGGGGCACACTCGCCGGTGTGACCTGGGAGGTGAGCCGCTGATGGGAGCCGGGCACGGGCGGTCCGCCGGACCCGAGACGCGCGGGCACGACCACGCGCACGGCCACGGCCACGGCCACGCGCACGGGACCGCGGCGGCCGGGCAGCGCCGCCGGCTGGCCGTGGTGCTGGCCCTGACGGTCGCCGTCCTCGGGGCCGAGGTCGTCGGCGCCGTCGTCTCCGGGTCGCTGGCGCTGCTCGCCGACGCCGGGCACATGGCCACCGACGCCCTGGGCATCGGGCTGGCCCTCGGTGCGGTCTCGCTCGCCCAGCGGCCGCCGCGCGGGCGCCGGACCTTCGGCTGGCAGCGGGTCGAGATCCTCGCCGCCGTCGCCAACGGGTGCCTGCTGCTGGGCGTCGGCGGCTACGTGCTGGTCGAGGCGGTGCGCCGGATCGGGGACCCGCCCGACGTGCACGCCGGGGTGATGCTGCTGGCCGCCGGCGCCGGGCTGGTGGTCAACCTGATCGGACTGGCGCTGCTGCACCGCGGCCGGGGGGAGTCGCTGAACGTCCGCGGCGCCTACCTGGAGGTGCTGTCCGACGCGCTCGGCTCGGTCGCCGTGATCGCCGCCGCCGCCGTCATCGCGGTCACCGGCTGGACCCCTGCCGACACCGTCGCCTCCCTGCTCATCGGGTGCCTGGTGCTGCCGCGGGCCTGGTCGCTGCTGCGCGAGGCCCTCGACGTCCTGCTCGAGGCCGCGCCGCGCGGGGTCGACCTGGCCGACGTCCGCGCCCACATCCTCGAGGTCGACGGCGTGCTCGGGGTGCACGACCTGCACGCCTGGACGATCACCTCGGGCCTGCCCGTGCTCTCGGCGCACGTCGTGGTCACCGACGAGGCGCTGGACGGCGGCCACGGCGGGCGCGTGCTCGACGCGCTGTGCGCCTGCCTCGGCGACTGCTTCGACGTCGCCCACTGCACCTTCCAGCTGGAGGCCGCGACGCACGCGGCCCACGAGGCGCCCGTCCACGAGTGAGGCCCGGCGCCCGCCGGACGCCGAGTGGGACAGTGGACGGCGACCGCGCAGCGACAGGAGGCACCGGTGGACCACGGGCACCACTCGGGCATGTGGGTGCCCGACGAACCACCGAGCCCGGGGCGGCTGTTCCTGCCGCACCTGGAGCCCTGGTCGGTGCTGCCGGTGCTCGCCCTGCTGGGGCTGGTCCTCTACCTGGTCGCCGTCGTCCGGCTGCGGCGCTCCAGGGTGGCCTGGCCGTGGTGGCGGACCGCGGCCTGGGTGGCCGGCACCGTCTCGCTCTTCGCCGTCACCGGCACCTGGTTCAACGGCTACAGCATGGTGCTGTTCAGCGTGCACATGACCCAGCACATGGTGCTGTCGATGCTGACGCCGCTGCTGCTGCTCGTCGCGGCGCCGGTCACGCTGGCGCTGCGCACGCTGCCCCGCGGCAAGGGGCTGGCCGGCGTCCCGCGGGCGCTGCTGCTCGACGCGCTGCACAGCCGGCTCGCGCGGGCGGTGGCCTCACCGCTGTTCACCGTGCCGCTGTTCATCGCCAGCCTCTACGGCATCTACTTCACGCCGCTGTTCGACGACCTCATGGGCTCGCCCGCCGGGCACGAGTTCATGCTCGCCCACTTCGTCGTCGTCGGGCTGCTGTTCTTCGGGCCGGTGCTCGCCCAGGACCCCTGGCCCCGGCAGGTCGGCCACGGCGGCCGGATGCTCGAGCTGCTCGCCCCGGTGCCGTTCCACGCCTTCTTCGGCGTCGCCGTGATGATGGCGACCTCGCTGGTGGTCGACAGCTTCGCCGAGCCGCCCGCCGGGTGGGGCGTCGACCCGCTCGAGGACCAGGGGGTCGCCGGCGGGATCGCGTGGTCGTTCGGCGAGCTGCCGACCGCGCTGGTGCTCGCCGTCGTCCTGTTCTCCTGGATGAACTCCGAGGAGCGGCGGGCCCGGCGGCTGGACCGCGCCGCCGACCGCACCGAGGACGCCGAGCTCGAGGCCTACAACGCCCGGCTGCGGGCGCTGAGCACCGGCGACCGCTGACCGGCCGCGGCCACGATCAGGTGACCTGATCGTGGCGCGTCCTCCCTCACCGCGGACGGTGAGGGAGGACGCGCTGCGGGGAGGGAGGACGCCGGCTCAGCCGACGTGCACCGGCGCCGCCCCCTCGGCCGGCAGGTCCTCCTTCGTCGCCTTGATGAGGACGCCGGACACCACGGCACCGGCCAGCAGCAGCACCGAGGCCCAGGTGAAGGCCGTCGTGTAGCCCTCGACCTGCGCGGCGATCGGCGCGTCCGGGTTCCCGTCGGCCACGAGGTCGGCCAGCGCCGCGCTCGTGGCGCCCACCGAGAGGCTCGCCAGCAGCGCGGTGCCGACCGACGCCCCGACCTGCTGGGTGGCGTTGAGCAGCGCGCTCGCGGCACCCGCGTCGTGCTGGCCGGCGCCCAGGAGGGCCAGGTTGGACAGCGGCACCATGGTGAAGCCGAGGCCCAGGCCGAGCAGCAGCTGCGCCGGGAACGGCAGCGCCCAGAAGCCGGTGTCCAGGTCGACCAGGCTGAGCAGGAACAGGCCGGCCGCGGCCAGCAGGCCACCGGCGACCATGAGCGGCTTGGGCCCCGTCTTCACGACGAGCGCGCTCGCGGCGCCCGCGGCGACGAGCACGCCGAGCGTGGTCGGCAGCGAGGCCAGCCCCGCGTGGACGGGCTTGTACTCGAGCACCTGCTGGAAGTACAGGCTCAGGAAGAAGAACGCCCCGAGCAGCCCGGCACCGAGCAGCGCGGCGGTCAGGTAGGCGCCGCCGCGGTTGCGGTCGGCCACCAGCCGGATCGGCATGAGCGGGTTGCGCACCCGCCGCTCGAACACCACGAACGCCACGACCAGGACCACGCCGAGGACGATGAACAGCCACGCCAGGCCGTCGGTCCAGCCGCTCTCCGGCACGACGATCGGGGCGCCGGTGCCCTGCGCGGCCCGGTTCGCCGCCGCGGCCTCCGCGGCGTTGGTCTGCGAGGTCTCGGCGACCCGCGTGAAGCCGTAGACGAACGACGCCAGGCCCAGGGTGATGAGCACCGCGCCCGGGATGTCGTACCTGGTGTCGCCCGGCGCCCGGCTCTCCGGCACGAACGGGATCGCCAGGGCCACCGCGACCAGGGCGACGGGCAGGTTCACCCAGAAGCACCAGCGCCAGTCGGCGTACTCGGTCAGCACGCCGCCGAGCAGCAGCCCGACGGCCGAGCCGCCGCCGGCGATGGCGCCGTAGACGGCGAACGCCTTGGCCCGCTCGCGGGCGTCGGTGAACAGGACGGTGATCAGCGCCAGGGAGGCGGGCGCCAGCAGCGCGCCGAACGCGCCCTGCAGCGCGCGGGCGGCGAACAGCATGCCCTCGTTCTGGGCGACGCCGCCGAGGGCCGACGCCACCGCGAAGCCGGCGGCGCCGACCAGGTAGGTGCGCTTGCGGCCCCAGAAGTCGGCGATGCGGCCGCCGAGCAGCAGGAAGCCGCCGAAGGTCAGCGTGTAGGCGGTGACGATCCACTGCTGGCTCGCGGCGCTGATCCCCAGGTCACCGGAGACGGCGGGCAGTGCGATGTTGACGATCGTCGCGTCGAGGATGACGAGCAGGACGGTCAGGGCGATGACGCCCAGCGCCAGCCACCGCTTCTCGTAGGGCTCGTCGGCCGGGGTCTCCGACCCGGCGAGCGTGGGGGACGTGGGGTCTGTCATGTGCGGGTTCCTCGGGATGGCAGGGGAGGCCGAGATCGTCGGCCGGCGCAGGAAGTTATCGGCCTGCGACGATCGGGTGGTGCCTGTTTCGCTGGTGGTGACCGCCGACACGCACGTCCCCAAGCGGTCGCGTGACCTACCTCATGCCCTGTGGGCGGCGATCGAGGCCGCCGACCTCGTCGTGCACGCCGGCGACTGGGTCGACGTCGCGCTGCTGGACGAGCTCGAGCGTCGCTCCCGGCGGCTGCTGGCGGTGCACGGCAACAACGACCACGGCGCGCTGCGCGAGCGCCTGCCGGAGGTGGCCCGGACGGAGGTCGAGGGGCTGCGGCTCGCCGTCGTCCACGAGACCGGCGACGCCAAGGGGCGGGAGGCGCGCTGCGCGGCGCGGTTCCCGGACGCCGACGTCCTCGTCTTCGGGCACAGCCACATCCCCTGGGACACCACCGCGCCGACCGGCCTGCGGCTACTCAACCCCGGCTCGCCGACCGACCGGCGGCGGCAGCCGCACGGCACCTTCCTCACCGCCGTCGCGGCCGGCGGGGCGCTGCGCGACGTCGTGCTGCACCCGGTCCCGCGGTGAGCGGACGGCGGCCGTTCCCCGCCGCCGCCGTCGCCCTGCTGGCCTGCCCGGTGTGCGCCGCGCCGCTGGCCGCCGTACCCGGCGACACCGGCCTGCGGTGCGCGGCCGGGCACGCGTTCGACCGCGCCCGCCAGGGCCACGTGACGCTGCTGCCCCCGGGCCGGACGCCGCCGGCCGGCGACTCCGCGCCGATGGTCGCCGACCGGGTCGCCTTCCTCGGCTCCGGCGCGTTCGCCGGGGTGACCGGCGCACTGGCCGACGCCGTCCTGGCGGGGGAGCGGCCCACCGCGCTGCTCGACCTCGGCGGCGGCACCGGGCACCACCTGGCCGCGGTGCTCGAGCGGGCGCCGCAGGCCGTCGGCGTCGTCCTGGACGCCTCCCGCTACGCCGCGCGCCGGGCCGCCGCGGCCTCCCCGCGGGTGCTGGCGGTCGTGGCCGACGCCTGGGCCCGGCTGCCCGTCCGCGACGCCGCCGTCGACCGGGTGCTCGGCGTCTTCGCACCCCGCAACGGCCCCGAGACCGCGCGGGTGCTGCGCCCCGGCGGCCGGCTGGTCGTGGTCACCCCGGCGCCGGAGCACCTCGCCGAGCTGGTCGGCCCGCTGGGCCTGCTGCGGGTCGACCCGGACAAGGACGCCCGGCTGGCGGCGTCGCTGGAGCCGCATCTGGCGCCCCGGGCGACGACGGAGCACCGCGAGGTGCTCGCGCTGTCCCGGGCCGCCGTCGCCACCCTGGTGGGCATGGGCCCGCACGCCCGCCACCTGACGCCGCAGGCGCTGGCCGCCGGCCTGGCGGCGCTGCCCGAACCGGTCCGGGTGACCGTCGCGGTGCGGGTGGGCAGCTGGGGCAGGGAGGCGTGACCGCACCGTGACCGGCGCCCCCGGCGTCGGCGCGAGGTCCGCCCGGGGCACCGTCTAAGCTCGCGCCGTGACGATCGCACCGGCACCGATCGTGAGCCGGCCCAGCCCGGCTCGCGAGGTCGAGAAGGGCTCGCGGCTCTCGAACCTGCTGCGGACCACCGACCACAAGACCATCGGCTTGATGTACCTGGTCACCTCGTTCGCCTTCTTCATGATCGGCGGGCTGATGGCCATGCTGATGCGTGGGGAGCTGGCGCAGCCGGGGCTGCAGTACCTCTCGCCGGAGCAGTACAACCAGCTGGTCACGATGCACGGCACGATCATGCTGCTGATGTTCGCGACGCCGCTGTTCTTCGCGTTCGCGAACCTGATCATGCCGCTGCAGATCGGCGCGCCGGACGTCGCGTTCCCGCGGCTGAACGCGCTGTCGTACTGGCTGTTCCTCTTCGGGTCGACGATCGCCGTCTCCGGCTTCCTCACCCCGAGCGGTGCCGCCGACTTCGGCTGGTACGCCTACGCGCCGCTGTCCGACGCGGTGCACTCGCCGGGTGCCGGGGCCACCCTGTGGTTCTCCGGCCTGGCCGTGAGCGGCCTGGGCACGATCCTCGGTGGCGTCAACTTCATCGCCACGATCGTCTGCCTCCGGGCGCCGGGCATGACGATGTTCCGGATGCCGATCTTCACCTGGAACACGCTGGTCACCAGCCTGCTGATCCTGTTCGCGTTCCCGATCCTGACCGCGGCGATCATGGGCATGCTGGCCGACCGCAACCTCGGTGCGCTCGTCTTCTCCCGCGAGAACGGCGGGGCGATGCTGTGGCAGCACCTCTTCTGGTTCTTCGGCCACCCCGAGGTCTACATCATCGCGCTGCCGTTCTTCGGCATCGTCACCGAGATCATCCCGGTGTTCAGCCGCAAGCCGCTGTTCGGCTACAAGGGCATGGTCGGCGCCACGCTGCTCATCGCGATCCTCTCCGTCGCGGTGTGGGCGCACCACATGTACGCCACCGGCGCGGTCCTGCTGCCGTTCTTCGCGTTCATGACCTACCTGATCGCCGTGCCGACCGGGATCAAGTTCTTCAACTGGATCGGCACCATGTGGCGGGGTCAGATGACCTTCGAGACGCCGATGCTGTTCTCGCTCGGCTTCATGGTCACCTTCCTCCTCGGTGGTCTGACCGGTGTGCTGCTGGCCAGCCCGCCGCTGGACTTCCACCTGAACGACAGCTACTTCGTCGTCGCCCACTTCCACTACGTCGTCTTCGGCACCGTGGTGTTCGCCGCCTACGCCGGCGTCTACTTCTGGTTCCCGAAGATGGCCGGCCGGATGATGGACGAGCGGCTGGGCAAGCTGCACTTCTGGCTGACGTTCGTCGGCTTCCACGCCACGTTCCTCGTCCAGCACTGGCTGGGCGGCGAGGGCATGCCGCGCCGGTACGTGAACTACCAGGCGATCGACGGCTTCACGACGCTCAACGTGGTCTCCACGATCGGGTCGTTCGTGCTCGGCGCCTCGACCATCCCGTTCCTCTACAACGTGTTCAAGTCGTGGAAGTACGGGAAGCTCGCCCTCCGCGACGACCCGTGGGGCCACGGCAACTCGCTGGAGTGGGCGACGTCGTCCCCGCCGCCGCGGCACAACTTCGTGGAGATCCCGCGGATCCGCTCCGAGCGGCCGGCCTTCGAGGCGCACTACCCGCACCTCATCGAGCGGCTGCACCGCGAGGCGCACGTCGGCAAGCGGCACGAGCCGTACGCCGGGGTCAGCGAGATCGGCGGCACCGCCGGCCGCCGTCAGGGTCCCAACGACCCCGACCCCACGTAGGCGCAGCACCCCGTCGACGCCCCGCCGGCCACCTGGCCGGCGGGGCGTCGCGCTGTCCGGGCCCGTGCCCGGCCGCAGACCGCCACGGCCCCGGGCCGGTGCCGGGGCGGGCGACGGCGGTGCGGCACGATGACCGCGTGCCGCTGGACCCCGCCGCCCCCGCGTCCCGACCGGAGGGCCCCCGCCGGCCCAGCGCCGTCCTCACCGTCAGCGGGCCCGACCGTCCCGGCGTGACCGCCCGGCTGTTCACCGCGCTGGCCGCCCTGGGCGACGGCATGCCCGAGGTCGAGGTGCTCGACGTCGAGCAGGTGGTGGTCCACGGGCAGCTGGTGCTCGGCGTCGTCGTCGCGGGCGACCAGCCGGGCCTGCTCGCCCGGCTCGCCGAGCTCGCCGGACGGGTCGCCCAGGAGACCGGTCTGCGGGTCGGCGTCGAGCCGGCCGAGGGCGTCGAGGCCGGCGGCGACCGGCCGCACCACGTCATCCTGCTCGGCCGGCCGGTGTCGCCCGGGGCCGTCGCGGGCGTGGCGACGGCGATCGCCGCGACGGGCGCCAACATCGACGCGATCCGGCGGCTGTCGGACTACCCGGTCACCAGCTTCGAGCTCACCGTCTCCGGCGCGGAGGCGACCGAGCTGCGCACCGTGCTCGGCGCGGTGGCCGCCGAGACCGGCACCGACGTCGCCGTCGAGCGCGTCGGCTTGGCCCGGCGCAGCAAGCGGCTGATCGTGCTGGACGTCGACTCCACGCTGGTCCGCGGGGAGGTCATCGACGAGCTCGCGGCGCGCGCCGGCCGCGCGGCCGAGGTCGCCCGCATCACCGCCGCCGCGATGAACGGCGAGCTGGACTTCGCCGAGTCACTGCGCGCCCGCGTGTCCACCCTCGCCGGGCTGCCGGTGGAGGTGCTCGACGAGGTGCGGGAGGCGCTGGTGCTCACCCCGGGCGCCCGCACGCTGATCCGCACCCTCCAGCGCCTGGGCATCCGCTGCGGCATCGTCAGCGGCGGTTTCACCCAGATCACCGACCCCCTGGCCGAGAGCCTCGGGCTGGACTTCGCCGCGGCCAACACCCTGGAGGTCGCCGACGGCCGGCTCACCGGCGGGCTGGTCGGGGAGATCGTCGACCGCGCCGGCAAGGCCCGGGCGCTGGCCCGCTTCGCCGGGCAGCACGGCATCCCGCTGGAGCAGACGGTCGCGGTCGGCGACGGCGCCAACGACCTGGACATGCTCAACGCCGCGGGCCTGGGCATCGCGTTCAACGCCAAGCCCGTCGTCCGCGAGCAGGCGCACGCCGCCCTCAACCAGCCCTACCTGGACGCCGTCCTGCAGGTCCTCGGCTTCACGAGGGACGAGGTGCTGGACGCGCTGTGATCTGTCGTCCTGCCGGACGACACCGCGGCCAGGTGCCGTTCCCCGGGTGCGCTGAGCCGTTTCGTCGTACCCGGCGGGGACCCTCCGGGCCCGCCACCGGGCACGACTGCCCGCGGAGCGTCTCCCGCCGGCAGCGTGGCCGGGTCAGCCCGCGCGGTGTGGCTCCCCCTCGAGCGCGACGCCGGCGGTGCGGAGCTGGTCCAGTGCGGCCTCCGTCGTCGCCTCGGACACGCCGGCGGTGAGGGGGAGCAGCACGCGGGTGCGGAAGCCCTCGGCGACGGCGTCCAGGGCGGTCGCCCGCACGCAGTGGTCGGTGGCGATGCCGACGACGTCCACGGCGTCCACCCCGCGGGCGCGCAGCCACTCGGCCAGCGGCACGCCGTCCGCTCGCGCCTCGAACCCGGAGTAGGCCGCGGCGAAGTGGCCCTTGTCGAAGACCTCCTCGATCGGGCCGCGGTCCAGCCGCGGGTGCAGCTCGACGCCCTCGGTCCCGGCCACGCAGTGCTCCGGCCAGGTCTGCACGAAGTCCGGCTCCGGGTGGAAGTGGTCGCCCGGGTCCACGTGGTGGTCACGGGTGGCCACCACGTGCGCGTAGTCGGCGGCCGCCGTCCGGGCGTGCTCGCTGATGGCGGCGGCGACGTCGGCGCCGCCGGTCACCGCGAGGCTGCCGCCCTCGCAGAAGTCGTTCTGCACGTCGATCACGAGCAGGGCGCGGGTCACGGGGATCCCTCCGTTCGTCACTGGTGGATGGTCTCGATCGCGCACTCGCCGCGGGAGAGCGCGAAGGCCTCCGCCGGCATGGTGGCGCGCACCCGCTCGTGGTGGGCGCGGGCCTCGGCCAGCGCGTCCGGCGGCGCCAGCTCCCGGCACACCCGGCCGCCGCGGACCAGCTCGACGACCAGCTGCCGGTCGCCGTCCTCGGGCTCGATCGGCTGCGCGCAGACGACCTCGGCCGTCGCCGTCCCGTCGGCGTCGTGCCGGCGGACGGCGTGCTTGCGGCCGCCCACCGAGTTCTTGCCCTCGGACCGCTTGGCCACCGGGACGCCGTCCCGCTCGACCAGCTTGTAGACCATGCCCGCGGTGGGCGCGCCCGACCCGGTGACCAGCGAGGTGCCCACGCCGTAGCCGTCGACCGGCGCGGCCATCAACCCGGCGATGGCGTACTCGTCCAGGTCGCTGGTCACGATGATCCGCGTGCGGGTCGCGCCGAGGGAGTCGAGCAGCTCGCGGGCGCGGGAGGCCAGCGTCGGCAGGTCGCCGGAGTCGAGCCGGATGGCGCCGAGCTCCGGCCCGGCCACCTCGACGGCGGTCCGGATGCCCTGCTCCACGTCGTAGGTGTCGACCAGCAGCGTGGTCCCGGTGCCCAGGGTGGCGACCTGCGCGCGGAACGCCGACGCCTCGTCGTCGTGCAGCAGCGTGAAGGCGTGCGCGCTGGTGCCCGTCGTCGGCACGCCGTACCGGCGCCCGGCCTCGAGGTTGGAGCTGGAGGCGAAGCCCACCAGGGACGCCGCCCGCGCCGCGGCGACCGCCGCCTGCTCGTGGGTCCGCCGGGACCCCATCTCGATGCACGGCCGCTCGCAGGCCGCGCCCACCATCCGCGCCGCGGCCGACGCGATCGCGCTGTCGTGGTTGAGCACCGACAGCACCAGCGTCTCCAGCAGCACGCCCTCGGCGAACGGGGCGCGCACGGTGAGCACCGGCGAGCCGGGGAAGAAGAACTCGCCCTCCGCGTAGCCGTCGACGTCGCCGCGGAAGCGGAAGTCGGCCAGCCAGTCCAGCAGCCGGGCGTCGGTGACCCCCTGGGCGCGCAGGGTGGCGAGCTCCTCGTCGCCGAACCGGAAGGCGGGCAGGGCCTCCAGCAGCCGCCCGGTGCCGGCGAGCACCCCGTACCGGCGGCCGTGCGGCAGGCGCCGGGAGAACACCTCGAAGACGCAGTCGCGGTCGGCCGTCCCGTCGGCCAGCGCCGCGGCGACCATGGTGAGCTCGTACCGGTCGGTGAGCAGGGCGGTTCCGGTCGGCATGGATCCGGAGCCTAGGCCGCGTGCCGCCGCGCGACCCGTCGGGCGGCGGCGTCCTGGGCTCGGCCGCGCCCGGCCGGCGTCCTAAGCTCGACCCGTGGCCGGACCCCTCGCGCCGACGCGGACGCCGGAGACCGTCGTCGAGGTCGACGACGACCTGGACCGTCCGTGGGTGACCATCGTCTGGGACGACCCGGTCAACCTGATGACCTACGTGACCTACGTCTTCCAGGAGCTGTTCGGCTACGACGAGGCGAAGGCCACCGAGCTGATGCTGCAGGTGCACCACGAGGGCCGGGCGGTGGTCAGCTCCGGTCCGCGGGAGCGGATGGAGCACGACACCAGCCGGCTGCACGCCTACGGGCTGTGGGCGAGCTACCAGAAGGACGCATGAGACCGTTCCGCCGCAGGGGCGACGAGTACGTCGCCCGGCTCGACCCCGCCGAGGCCGGCATCGTCGGCCTGCTGCTGGACCAGCTGGAGCAGCTGATCTCCGGCGAGGAGGACGACGTCGAGGGCGACGAGGTCGTCGCGCGGCTGTTCCCCGAGGGCCACCGGGGCGACCCGCGGCTGGCCGCCGACTACCGCGAGCTGACCCGGGCGAGCCTCGCGTCGGGCAAGGCCGACGACCTGGCCACGGTGCGGGCGACCCTGCCGGCCGAGGGCGGCGCGCTGCGGCTGGACGCCGACCAGGCCGCCGCGTGGCTGCGCACGACCAACGACCTGCGGCTGGCCCTGGGCACCCGGCTGGGGGTCACCGCCGACACCGAGCCGCCGGCCGAGCTGGCCAGCGAGGCCGACCAGCAGCTCGCCGTCTACTACTGGCTCACCGCCGTGCAGGGGTCGCTCGTGGACTCGCTCGCCGCCGGCCGCGCCGGCCGAAGGTGACCAGCACCAGCGCCGCGAGCAGCACGGTGGCCACGAAGAACACGTAGACGAAGCCGTGCAGGTCGACGTCCTCGACCGCCGCGAGGACGGTCGACAGCAGGGTCAGCCCGGCGCAGCCCAGGAGCAGCAGCAGCGCCAGCAGCCGCAGGAGGACGACGACCACCCGCGACGCCAGGTCGGTGCTGGGGTCGCCGCTGAACCGGCCGTCGCGCCGGAGCAGCCCGCGGGCGCCGAGGACCAGCGCCGGCAGGGCCAGCACGGCCACCACGGCGGCCAGGAGGATGTCGACGACCACGGGACGGAACCGTAACGCCTCCGCCGGGCGTGACCGGGGCCACGGGGAGAGGCGTCGCTCACGCCGTCCGCCGGAGGACGGCGGAGGCGCCGGATGGCGGACGCCTAGACTGGGCGCCGTGCTGCGCATCGACCGCGCGACCTACGACGCCATCGTGGCCCACGCCCGGGAGGACCACCCGGACGAGGCCTGTGGCGTCGTCGCCGGTCCCGAGAGCAGCGACCGGCCCGAGCGGTTCATCCCGATGCTCAACGCGGCGCGCTCGCCCACGTTCTACGAGTTCGACTCCGGCGACCTGCTGCGGCTGTACCGGGACATGGACGACCGGGACGAGGTGCCGGTGGTGATCTACCACTCGCACACCGCGACCGAGGCGTACCCGTCGCGCACCGACATCAGCTACGCCTCCGAGCCGGAGGCCCACTACGTGCTGGTCTCCACCCGGCACCACGGCGGGCAGACCGGCCTGGCCGGTGACGAGGTCGAGTTCCGCAGCTTCCGGATCGTCGACGGCCAGGTCACCGAGGAGGACGTCGAGGTCGTCGAGTCCTACCTGTTCGGCCACTCGCCGACCACCGTCGTCTACGACTGACGAGACGACCCCGTCCTCCCCGGACGGGGCCGCCGCGGGGCCCAGGAATCCCCCGCGGCGAGCGGGCGTTGCCCGCACAGACGCACCACCCCGCTGTCGTACAGCGGCGCCCGCACCCAGCCCGTCCCAGAGGAGAACCGCACGCCATGGCCATCGAGGTCCGGATCCCGACCATCCTGCGCACCCACACCGGTGGGGCCAAGACCGTGGAGGGCAGCGGCGCCACGCTCGGCGCGCTCGTCGACGACCTCGACGCCCAGCACCCCGGCCTGAAGAACCGCCTCGTCACCGAGGAGGGCAAGCTGCACCGCTTCGTCAACGTCTACGTCAACGACGAGGACGTGCGCTTCACCGGTGCGCTGGACACCTCGGTCAAGGACGGCGACTCCGTCACGATCCTCCCGGCGGTCGCCGGCGGCTGCTGAGCCGCACCGTCCCGCCGTCCCACCCCCGACCCGCCGGAAGAGCTCTGCCATGGCCCGCTTCGCCTCCCTCGTCGACTCCCTCGGCGGCACCCCGCTCGTCGGGCTGCCCCGGCTGTCGCCGACCCCCGACGTCCGGCTCTGGGCCAAGCTCGAGGACCACAACCCGACCGGGTCGATCAAGGACCGCGCCGCCATCTCGATGATCGAGGCCGCGGAGAAGGACGGCTCCCTCCAGCCCGGGGACACCATCCTCGAGCCGACCAGCGGCAACACCGGCATCTCGCTGGCGATGGTCGCCCGGCAGCGCGGCTACCGGCTGATCTGCGTGATGCCGGAGAACACCTCGATCGAGCGGCGCCAGCTGCTGGAGATGTACGGCGCGCAGATCATCAGCTCGCCGGCCGCGGGCGGCTCCAACCAGGCCGTGGCGATGGCCAAGCAGCTCGCCGCCGAGCACGACGACTGGGTGATGCTGTACCAGTACGGCAACCCGGCCAACGCCGAGGCGCACTACACCGGCACCGCGCCGGAGATCCTCGCCGACCTGCCCTCGATCACCCACTTCGTGGCGGGCCTGGGCACCACGGGGACGCTCATGGGGTGCTCGCGGTACTTCCGTGAGCACAAGCCCGGCGTGCAGGTGATCGCCGCCGAGCCGCGCTACGGCGAGCTGGTGTACGGCCTGCGCAACATCGACGAGGGCTTCATCCCCGAGCTGTACGACGCCTCGCTGCTGGACTCCCGGTTCTCCGTGGGCCCGGACGACGCCGTGCACCGCACCCGCCAGCTGGTGGAGCGGGAGGGCATCTTCGCCGGCATCTCGACCGGCGCCATCCTGCACGCGGCGCTCGGCATCGCGGACAAGGAGGTCGCCGCCGGCCGCAAGGCCGACATCGTCTTCATCGTCTGCGACGGCGGCTGGAAGTACCTGTCCACCGGGGCCTACTCCGGCACCCTGGACGAGGCGACGGCCGCGCTGGAGGGCCAGCTCTGGGCGTGAGCCCGGGCTCCCGCGCCGCGCGGGGCGACCAGGCCGGTTAGCCTGACCGGCGCCATGGGGATGCGATGCGGGGACGCGAGGTGAGGCTCACGGTCGTCGGCTGCTCGGGCAGCGGACCGGGGCCGGCGTCGGCCGCCTCCTGCTACCTCCTCGAGCACGACGGCTTCCGGGTGCTGCTCGACCTGGGCAACGGGTCCTTCGGCCCGCTGCAGGGCGTCGTGGACCCCGACGCCGTCGACGCCGTCTACCTCAGCCACCTGCACGCCGACCACTGCATGGACGTCGCGCCCTTCGTCGTCTGGCACCGGTGGTCCGGTCGCAGCTCCGGCCGGCGGATCCCGCTCGTGGCGCCGCCGGGCGCCGACCAGCGCCTCGCGGTGATCTGCGAGGAGGGCGGCAAGCCGCTCACCGACGTCTTCGAGTTCCGGTCGGCTCCCGACACCCCCGAGCTGGGCCCCTTCGCGCTGCGGACCGCCCGCACCGCGCACCCGATCGAGTGCCACGCCGTCCGGCTGACGGCGGGCGGCTCCGCGTTGGTCTACACCGGGGACACCGGGCCCAGCGACCGGGTCGCCGCGCTGGCCGCCGGCGCCGACGCGTTGCTCGCCGAGGCCGCCCACCCCGACGGGTCCGAGCAGCCGCCGGAGCTGCACCTGACCGGCCGGCAGGCCGGCGAGCTGGCGGCCGCCGCGGGGGTGCGCCGGCTGCTGGTGACCCACGTGCCCGCGTGGGTGGACGCCGACGCCCAGCTGGCCGGCGCGCGCCGCGCGTTCCCGGCGTCGGAGCTCGTCCGGCCCGGGGCCACCTACGAGCTGTAGCCGGGGTTGCCCGCCGTGGGCGCAGCGGGCACGGTGACCCGGTGGTCGACGACGAACGGGACGGCGTCCGGCTGACCTCGCTGGACTCACCCCTCGGCGACGGGCTCGAGGTGACCAAGGGCGACCTCGTCGACCACCTCGACGCCTTCGCCGACCGGCTGGTGCCGCTGCTGGCCGGCCGCCCCCTGTCGGTCATGCGGGTGCGGCCGGGCTCGGCGCCGTTCATGCAGCGCAACGTGCCCAAGGGCGCGCCCGACTGGGTGCGCACCGTGCCGGTGTGGGCGGCCTCGGCGCACCGCGAGGTCCACCAGGTGCTGTGCGACGACCGCCGCACCCTGCTGTGGCTGGCCAACCAGCGCGCGGTCGAGTACCACGTGCCGTTCCTGCCGGCCGGCGCCGACCGGCCCACCGGCCTGGTGCTCGACCTCGACCCGCCCGAGGGCGCGGCGTTCGACGTCGTCGTGCGCACCGCGCACCTGGTCCGGCGCGCGCTGGAGGAGGCGGGGCTGGCCGGCGCCGTGAAGACCAGCGGGTCCAAGGGGGTGCACGTCGTGGTGCCGATCCGCGACGCCGACCCGGTCGACGCCGCGGCCGCGGCCCGCGCCCTGGCGGCCCGGACCGAGCGGCTGGACCCGGAGCTGGCCACGACCGCCTACATCAAGGAGGACCGGGGCGGGCGGGTGTTCGTCGACTCCACCCGGTCGGGCACGACGACGATCGTGGCCGCCTACAGCCCCCGGATCCGCCCGGGGCTGCCGGTGTCGGCCCCGGTGCGCTGGGCCGACCTCGACGGCACCGACCCGCACCGGTTCACCGTCCGGACCGCGGCCGAGCTGCTCGGGCCCGGCGACCCCTGGGCCGCCGCGCTGCCGGAGCCGCAGCCGCTGCCGGCCGACGTCGTCGGTGAAGGGCACACCATCCCGGTCGCCCGGGTGGCCGCCATGCACGAGGGCAAGCGGCGGGCCCGGGCGAAGAAGGCGGCCGAGGAGGGGGCGTGAAGGTCCGCATCGGCGTCGGGCTCGGCCCGCTGGCGGCCCCGGAGGACCTGCCGGCCCTCGTCGACGGGCTGGAGGCGGCCGGGGTCGACTCGCTGTGGTTCTCCGAGCAGGTCGGCGCGCCCGTGGTCGACCCGGTGGTGGGGCTGGCCCACGCCGCCTCCCGCACCCGCCGGCTCAAGCTCGGCACGGGGGTCAGCGTGCTGCCCGGGCGCCATCCCGTGCTCGTCGCCAAGCAGCTGGCCTCGCTGGCGTGGCTCGCGCCGCGCCGGATCCTGCCGGTCTTCGGGCTGCAGCCGGCGCGGGCGGCCGAGCGGGCCTTCTTCCCCGTCCCCGCCGGCCGCCGCGGCGCGGTGCTCGACGAGTCGCTGGCCCTGGTCCGGCTGCTGCTCACCGAGCCCCGCGTGACCTTCCGCGGGGAGTTCTTCGACGTCGAGGACGCGTCGGTCGGTCTCCTGCCCGAGCGGCCCCTGGACCTGTGGCTGGGCGGCTCCGCGCCGGCCGGGCTGCGCCGGGTCGGCCGGCTGGCCGACGGGTGGCTGGGCAGCTTCCTCACCCCCGCAGAGGCCGCCGACGCGGTCCGGGCCATCCGGGAGGCGGCAGCCGAGGCCGGGCGGGCGGTCGACGAGGACCACTACGGCATGAGCCTGCCGGTCGCGCTCGGCCGGCCCGACGAGCGGCTGCTCGCGGCCGTCGCCGCCCGGCGGCCGGGCATCGACCCGCTCACGCTCGTGCCCCAGGGGTGGGACGAGCTGCGCCGGGTCGTCGAGGAGCACGTCGCCGGCGGGGTGAGCAAGTTCGTCGTCCGGCCGGCGGCCGCGCCCGCGTCGTGGGGCCGGTTCGTGGACGAGTTCTGCGCGCACGCGCTGCCGCTGCAGACGTAGCCGACGGTTCCCGGACGCCGTCCACAGCCCGGGTGCCGTCCACAGCCCGGCGCCCGGTGTCCGGCGGGCCGCCCGGCCCGGCGGCCACGCTGCCGCCATGTCCCTCGACCCGCAGACCACCGCCTGGCTCGACCAGGAGGACGCCCGCCTGGCCGCCGTCATCCGCGAGCACCGCTGGGCGGTGCAGTACGTCGGCCCCGGCGAGGAGCCCGGCCAGCCGCCCTTCGCCTACACGATCGGCCTGTTCGGGCTCGGGCACCCCGAGCTCGTGGTCACCGGCGTAGGTGCCGCGGTCGCGCACGCCATGCTGAACTGGGCCGCCGGGCTGGTCGCCGCCGGCCGGGACCTGGTCGCCGGGGAGCTGCTCCGCCGAGAGCCGCACGGCAGGCTCGTCGTCGAGGCGTGTCCCAACCCCGGCGACGTCGTGCTCGGCGCCAACCGCTGGTACCAGCGCCCGGCCGAGTACTCCGTGCCCGCCTATCAGCTGACCTGGCCCGACGCCGAGGGCCGCTTCCCGTGGGACGCCGGCTACGAGGAGCCGCCCGGCGGACAGCCCCGGCCCGGCACGTGGACGGCGTGACCGCGCAGGCGTCGCGGCGGCCCGCGTCGGGACCGAAGGCGGTGGTGGCCCGACCGGCCCCACAGGAGGATCGCCGTCGTCACACGGGGACCGCCCGTCGGCGAGGAGCAGGCCATGGCGCAGATCCACCGGGGGCGCTTCGGCGCCGAGATCGACGGCGACTTCGTCGTCTTCCTGATCGGGGCGCGGCTGAACAAGCCGTGGCTGGCGGCGCAGGCCTTCATGGACCTCGGCGGCCGCCGCCGCGGCATGGGGGCGATGCTCGAGGAGCTGATGGCGCACCCGGAGAAGGGGCTGCTCGGCTACCGGATGGGCTTGTCGACGATCGTCCAGTACTGGCGCAGCTTCGAGCAGCTGGAGGCCTTCGCGCGCGACCCCGGCGACCTGCACCGCCCGACCTGGCTGGACTGGTACCGCCGGGATCCGCAGGGCCGCACCGGCATCTGGCACGAGACGTTCCTGGTCCGGGCCGGGGAGTACGAGGCGATCTACAGCGACGTCCCCGAGGCCGGCCTCGCCGCGGCGGGCCGGGCGGTGCCCCTCGTGGGGAACAGCTCCGCGCGGCTGCGGCTGCGCCGCGGCGAGCCGGCGGCCCCGGTGTCCGGCGGCTGACCCGGGGGTCAGGCCGGCTCGACGACGAACTGTCCCATCATCCCCTGGTCCTCGTGCCACAGGACGTGGCAGTGGTACATGAACGGCGCCCGCTCGTCGGCCGGCTGGGCGAAGCCGACCAGCAGCCGCAGCGGGGTGCGCGGCGGCACGTAGACGGTGTCCTTCCACCCGGCGAGCTCCGGCGGCGGGGCGGCGCCGGCGACCGACAGCACCCGGAACCGCACGCCGTGTGGGTGGAAGCTGTGCGGCTGCTCGTGCTCGCTGGTCACGGTCCAGACCTCGGTGGCGCCCAGCGGCACCCGCAGGTCGATGCGCGCGGGGTCGTGCGCCTGCCCGTTGATCCGGTTGGCCGACAGGGCGAACGACCGGTCCGTGGTCGCGGCCCCGGCGTCGGCGGGCGGGACGTCGGCCAGCACGGCGGGCAGCTCGGGGGAGGGCGTCAGCTCGGCGGCGGCGCGCAGCTCGAGCAGCGGCAGGGTGTCGGCGGCGCCGTAGGGGACGGACAGCTGCGGGGCCAGGCCGAGGTCCGGGGGGAGGGAGACCAGGGCGACCCGCTCGCCGGGCGCCACCGGGACGACGACCTCGGCGCGCTCGCCGGGGGACAGCCGCACGGAGCGGACCGGCACCGGCGCGGCCAGCAGCCCGCCGTCGGTGCCGACCAGGGCGAGCTCCCGGCCGTCGGCGGCGGCCAACGCGTAGACCCGGGCCGGGGAGGCGTTGACCACCCGCAGCCGGATCCGCGTCGTCGTCACCGGCAGACAGCCCCCCGCCACGCCGTTGACCAGCACCACGTCACCCAGCGGGCCGATCGCGGTGCGGGTCTCCTCGTCGATGCGGCCGTCGGCGGTGAGGCGCTGGTCCTGCAGCAGCAGCGGCACGTCGTCCACCCCGTACTCGGCGGGCAGCCCGGCCGGGGCGGCGGCCGGGTCGTCGACGAGGAAGGCGCCGGCCAGGCCGCGCAGCACCTGCGCCGTCGTCCCGCCGTGGGGGTGCGGGTGGTACCAGAGCGTCGCCGCCGGCTGCGCGACCGTCCAGCTCGGCCAGGCGGAGCCGCCGGGCGGGATCGGGACGTGCGGACCACCGTCCGCGGCGCCGGGGAGCTCCATGCCGTGCCAGTGCAGCGTGGTGTCCTCGAGCAGCTCGTTGACGACCTCGACCCGCACCCGCTCCCCGCGCCGGGCCCGCAGGGTGGGGCCGAGGTGGGCGCCCTCGTAGCCGCACGTGGCGGTCACGACGCCGGGTCGGAACTCCGTGGTGCCCGCCTGGGCCCGCAGCCGGAACACCCGGACGCCGTCGGCGTCGACGGTGGAGGGAGCCAGCGGCGGGGCGGTGATCACGGGCGTGCCGTCGTCGGCCAGCGCGGGGGCAGGGCGCCGGGGTGTCGGCGAGGCGGCCGGCCGCTGCGCGTCCCCGCCGGAGCAGGCCGTCAGCACCGGCAGGGAGAGCGCGGCCAGGGCGCCGCCGAGCAGCGCCCGCCGGCTCAGCGGACCGGCGGGGCGCCGGCCCGGCCCCGCCGCGTGCCCACCGGGGGGACCGGGGTGGCCGGTCCCCCCGGCGGCACGGCGGCTCACGCGACGGTGACGGCCGCGATCATGCCGAGCATGAAGTGCGGCGGGCTGGTCTCGTCGTGGGCGACCGGGCAGATGAGCAGGTAGTCCCCGGCGGGCAGGTCGAGGGTGACGCCGCCGGTGGCGCCGGCCGGCGCGTAGGCCTCGCTCAGCAGCTCGATCTCGGCGAAGGAGCCCTCGGGGTCGGCGACGAACTCCTCGGGCGTCAGCGTCTGGCCGTCGGCCACCCGGGCGATGAGCATCACGTGCTCCTCGCCGGCCTGGGTCTCGTTCGGCATGACGAAGGTGGTGATGCCGGCCGGCAGCTCGGCGGGGATGCCCTCGAAGTTGTAGTCGACGGCGGTGACCGTCACCGCGGTGTAGCCGCACTCCTCGGCGACGGTGCTCTCGATGGTGCCGATCGCCGAGACGGTGTCGGGCTCGAACAGCCCGCTGGAGTCGCCCCCGGCCAGCTGCTGCTGCACGTGGTGCAGGGTGGCGGCGGCGTCCGCGGCGGCGTCGGGCGCGTTGGCCAGGACCGCCTGCACCGGCTCGGCCAGCGCCTCGCCGTAGGCGGCGACGTCCTCGGGGCTGGGCTCGCCGGTCTCCCCGCCCATCGGCTTCGGCGTGGCGTCGAAGTCGACGACGCCCTGGCAGAACGCGGCCAGATCGGTCTCGGCGGAGCCGGACCCGGTCGTGCCGCCGGAGGCCGGGGCCGCGTTGTCGTCGCTGTCGTCGGCGCTGCAGCCGGTGGCGGCGAGCGCCGCGGCCAGGCAGCCGGCGGCCAGCAGGCGGGTGGTCAGCGTGGTGCGGAGCATCGGAGTGTCTCTCCCGGAGTCGGTGATCTCGTCGACCGGACTCTCACGTTCCGCGTGACCCGAGCACGAGGGACCGCCGTCCCGATCAGTCGGGACGCCGCGCCCGGGACGCCCCGGGGTGCGGGGCGCGGGCCGCCCGGGGGGCCGGGCGCAGACAGCACGACGCCCCGCCCGGCGGGCCGGACGGGGCGTCGAGGGGGACGGGCGCGGAGGGGGTCAGCCCAGGCCGAGGTCCCGGCGCAGCTTGGCCACGTGGCCGGTGGCCTTCACGTTGTAGGCGGCCTTCTCGATCCGGCCCTCGGCGTCGATCACGAAGGTCGACCGGATGACCCCGATGACCTCCTTGCCGTACATCTTCTTCGGCCCGAAGGCGCCGTAGGCGGTCAGGATCGACTTGTCGACGTCGGAGACCAGGGTGATGCCGAGCTGCTCCTTCTCCCGGAACCGCAGCAGCTTGGCCGGCGGGTCGGGGGAGATGCCGATGATGTCCAGCCCCGCCTCGGCGAGCTCACCGGCCGCGGCGGTGAAGTCCACCGCCTGGGTGGTGCACCCGGGGGTGAGGGCCGCCGGGTAGCAGTAGACGATCACCCGCCGGCCGCGGTGGGCGGACAGCGAGACCGGGGTGCCGTCGGCGTCGGGCAGGGTGAAGTCCGGCGCCGGGTCGCCGGGGGACAGGCGGACGGGAGCTGCGTCCTGGGGGGCGGCGGTGTCGGTCATGCCGGGCATCCTGCCGTGCCGGGGGAACGGGCTCCACGCCGGAGGGCACGGGAGCGCACCGCCCCGGTGTCAGCCGGCGAGGAAGGACAGGCGGACGTGCCGCTGCGGGTTGTCCCGGTTGGGGTCGACCAGGCAGATCCGCTGCCAGGTGCCCAGCTGCAGCCGCCCCTCCAGCACCGGCACCGTCGCGTGCGGCGGCACGAACGCCGGCAGCACGTGGTCGCGGCCGTGCCCCGGGCTGCCGTGCCGGTGCCGCCAGCGGTCGTCGCGGGGCAGCAGCACGTCGAGCTGGGCCAGCAGGTCCTCCTCGCTGCCCGAGCCGGTCTCCATGATCGCCACGCCGGCGGTCGCGTGCGGGACGAAGACGTGCAGCAGCCCGTCGGCCTCGCCGGCGACGAAGGCGGCGCACTCGTCGGTCAGGTCGACGACCGCCGGGGCGGCGCCGGTCCGGACGGATCGCAGCTCGGAACGCATGGCGCCGATCCTGCCGCGGGCCGGCGTCCCGGGCCGGTCGGCGGGCCGCCGCCGCGCCGTCCTCCCTCACCGTGACGCGTCCTCCCTCACCGTGGAGGGTCCTCCCTCACCGCACACCATGAGGGAGGACCCTCCACGATCAGGTCACCTGATCCCGGCCCCGGCGGGCCGGGCCGGGGGAGTGGCCGCGCACTACTGTCGATCCACGTGACTCCCGCACCGCAGACCACCCGCCCCGACGGCCGCGCCGCCGACCAGCTGCGCCCGGTGACCATCACCCGCTCGTGGCTGGACCATGCCGAGGGCTCGGTGCTCGTGGAGTTCGGCCGCACCCGCGTGCTCTGCGCGGCCAGCGTCACCGAGGGCGTGCCGCGCTGGCGCAAGGGCTCGGGCCTGGGCTGGGTGACCGCGGAGTACTCGATGCTGCCGCGCGCCACGCACACCCGCAGCGACCGCGAGTCGGTCAAGGGCCGCATCGGCGGCCGCACGCACGAGATCAGCCGGCTGATCGGCCGCTCGCTGCGCGCCTCGATCGACCTCGCCGCGCTGGGGGAGAACAGCATCGCGATCGACTGCGACGTGCTGCAGGCCGACGGCGGCACCCGGACGGCGGCGATCACCGGCGCCTACGTGGCGCTGGCCGATGCCGTGTCGTGGCTGGGGCAGCGGAAGAAGCTGGCGAGGCCGCGGGCGATCGTGCAGTCGGTGGCGGCGGTCAGCGTCGGCGTGATCGACGGCCAGCCGCGGCTGGACCTCGCCTACGAGGAGGACGTGCGGGCCGGCACCGACATGAACGTCGTCTGCACCGGCGACGGCGGGTTCGTCGAGGTGCAGGGGACGGCGGAGGGCGCGGTGTTCGACCGCCCGACGCTCGACGCGCTGCTCGACCTGGCGGTGGCCGGCTGCGCCGAGTTGACCGCGATCCAGCAGCGGGCGCTGGCCGCGTGAGCACCCGGCTGGTCCTGGCCACCCGGAACCCGGGCAAGCTGGCCGAACTGCAGCGGCTGCTGGCCGACGCCGTCCCCGGGGTGACCGTGGTGGGGCTGCGCGACGTGGAGGAGTACCCGGAGGCGCCGGAGACCGGCGCGACGTTCACCGAGAACGCGCTGCTCAAGGCGCGGGAGGCGGTGCGGTACACCGGTCTGCCGGCCGTCGCCGACGACTCGGGGATCACCGTCGACGCGCTCAACGGGATGCCCGGCATCCTGTCGGCGCGCTGGTCGGGGCGGCACGGGGACGACCGGGCCAACACCGCGCTGCTGCTGGCGCAGATCGCCGACGTCCCGGACGAGCGGCGGGGCGCGGCGTTCGTCTGCGCCGCCGCGCTCGTGACCCCCGACGGCGGGGAGTGGGTCCTGGAGCGGGAGTGGCGCGGGCGGGTGCTGCGCGAGGAGCGCGGCACCAACGGCTTCGGCTACGACCCCGTGTTCGTGCCGGACGGGCTGGAGCTCACCAGCGCCGAGCTCGCCCCCGAGGAGAAGGACGCGAGGAGCCACCGGGCCCAGGCGTTCGCGGCCCTGGTCCCGGTGGTCGCCGAGGCGCTCGGGGGACGCTGAACCGCAGCACGGGGCCGGTCAGCCGGCGGCCGGGGCGAAGCCCAGCCAGTCGAAGACGTCGCGCTCGCCGGGGGCGTCGTCGGCGGCGTGCCGGCCCGACGGCTCCGGGGCGGCGTGCCGGCCGACCCGTGCCCACGCCGCGGCGAACTCGGCCGGGGTGGCCCAGCGGGGCTCGTCGGTCTCGGGCGCGCGGTGCCGGCCGGGGGTGCGGGGGAGGACAGCGGTCATGCCGTCGGGATCGGCTGCGGCCGCCCGGCCCTCCAGCCCGGGGCGGCCCGGCCGACCCGAACGGGTGACGCGTCGCCACGCCCCGTGACGGCGGGGCGCGGTTAGGGTCCGGCGGGTCGACGGCGACGGCGCCGTCGGGGGAGGACGACGGGTGTACGCCGATCGCCGGGCCTGGCTGGCCTCGCTGCGCCCCGGGCCCGTGGGGTACCGGCCGTTCGACCTGGCCCGCGGAGGACTCGGCGCGCTGGTCGGCATCGCGGTCGCGGCGACCGCGGCGCGGCTGATCCCGGGCGGCCCGGAGGCGCTGCCGTACATCGTCGCGCCGATGGGCGCCTCGGCCGTGCTGCTGTTCGCCGCCCCCGCCAGCCCGCTGGCCCAGCCGTGGTCGCTGCTGGTCGGCAACGTCGTCTCGACCCTCATCGGCGTGACCGCCGGGCGGCTGTTCGACGACGTCGCGCTCGCCGCCGCGGTCGCGGTCGGCGCGGCCATCGCGGTCATGATGCTGCTGCGCTGCGTGCACCCGCCGGGCGGCGCGTGCGCGCTGTTCGCCGCGGTCGGCGGCTCGGCGGTCGCCGAGCAGGGCTACGCCTTCGCCGTGCTGCCGGTCGGGGTGAACACCGTGGTGCTGCTCGCCGTCGGCGCCCTGGTCAACAACCTCACCGGCCGGCCCTATCCGCACGTGCCCCCGCCGCCGCCCCCGCCGCAGGGCACCGACCCCGCGCCCAGCGAGCGGGTCGGCGTCTCCACCGAGGACGTCGCCAAGGCGATCACCCGGCTCGACCGGGGCCTCGACGTGCTCCCCGGCGACGTCGTCGCGCTCGTCCGGGACGCCGAGGCGCACGCGCTGGACCGCCGGCTCGGGCAGCTGCGGGTCGGGGCGCTGATGGCGCGGGACGTGAAGAGCGTGCTGCCCGGCGACACCCTGTACCGGGCGCGGATGGTCATCAACCAGCACCACGTGAAGGCCGTCCCGGTGGTCGACGCCGAGCACCGCGTGGTCGGCATCATCACCGTCTTCGACCTGTTCAACCGCGACATCGTCGAGTTCGACCCGGTGTCGACGGTGATGACCAGCCCGGTCACGACGGTCACCGCCGACACCCCGGTGGCCGAGCTGGTCGAGCTGATGACCGACCGGGGGCTGCGCAACCTGCCCGTGGTCGACGAGGGCGGCCGGCTGGTCGGCATCATCACCCGCACCGAGCTCATCGCCGTCCTGCACCGGGCGCTCGTCGGCTCCTGACCGATGAGTTCGGGCCGCCGCCCGGGTCGTCCTCCCGACGACCCGAGGAGGCAGCCATGACCACCAGCGTCGAGCCGGACACCGCCGTCGACCCCCGCTACGGCGAGCCGGGCGCGGGACCGCTCCCGTGGGCCCGGGCGCAGGCGGTGCTGGAGGCGGCGCCGCTGAGCTGGATCTCCACGGTCCGCCCGGACGGCCGGCCGCACGTGACGCCGCTGCTCACCGTCTGGCGGGACGGCGCCCTGCACTTCTCCACCGGCGCCGCCGAGCGCAAGGCGCGCAACCTCGCGGACAACCCCGAGGTCGTGCTGACCACCGGCGGCAACCGGTGGGACGAGGGGCTGGACGTCGTCGTCGAGGGGCGGGCGGAGCGGGTACGCGACCACGCGGAGCTCGCCGCCCTGGCGCGGGCGTACGAGGACAAGTACGGGCCGGCGTGGCACGTCGAGCTGACCGAGGACGGGTTCGCCGACCCCCACGGCACCGCGCTGGTGTTCCGGGTCCGCCCGCGCACGGCGTTCGGCTTCGCCAAGGCGCCGGCCAGCCAGACCCGGTGGCGGTTCCCCGGCCGCTGAGCGCGGGTCCCCGGATCGGGCGGTTCTGCGCCGCGGGCGCCCCACGGACCGCCGCCGTCGGCTTGGATCGGCCGGTGCCGTCGCTGTGCCGGAAGCTGCTCTCCTCCCTCGCCGTGGTCGCCGCCGCCGCGGCGCTGCCGCTGTTCGCCTCGGTGGGCGCCTTCCGCGACGGCGCGGACCCGTTCCCGCACTCGGTCGAGGGCCCGGCCCAGCCGCGCTGACCCGCCCGGGCGTGAGCGCGCCCCACCCCGGGCACTGGCGTGACGTGCGCGTCCACGTGGAGTCGGTCGGCGAGTTGCGTTTCGACGACGGGACGCCGGTGACCGCCGCGTCCGGGATCGCGCCGCTGGGCGACGGCTGGCTGGTGGTCCAGGACGACGCCACGCAGGCCGCCTGGCGCCGGGCGGGCTCGGTGACGCCGGTGCGGCTGCTGCCGCCGGTGGAGGGGCTCGACCGGTTCAGCTCCGCGGCGGGCACCAAGCACCTCAAGCCCGACCTCGAGGTGGCCTGCCCGGCCGAGGTCGACGGCGCGCCGGCGGTCCTCGCGCTGGGCTCCGGCTCCGGCCCGCGCCGCATGCGCGGGGTCCTCGTCCGGCTGGACGGCGGCCGGCCGGTCGCCGCCGCGGCCGACCTGACCCCGCTGTACCGGCGGGTCGCCGAGACCGCGGGCGTGCCCCCGGAGCAGCTCAACCTCGAGGGCGGCAGCCGGCACGGCGAGGCGGTCCGTTGGTTCCAGCGCGGCAACCTGGCCGCCGGCGTCCCGTCGGCCAGCGTGGACGTGCCGCTCGCCGCGCTCGTCGGCGCCGTCCTCGGCCGGGTCGCGCCCACCGCCGTCCCCGTCGGCAGCGTGCGCCGCTACGACCTGGGGGAGGTCGCCGGGGTGGGGCTGGCCGTGACCGACGCGGTGGCCCTGCCGGACGGGCGGGCGCTGCTCAGCGCCGCGGCCGAGGACACCCCGAACGCGGTGGACGACGGCCCGGTCGTGGCCACCGCGCTGGCCCTGGTCGACGGGGAGCGGGTGCTGGAGGTCGCGCCGCTGCCCCCCGCCGACGGCCGGGTGCACAAGCTCGAGGGCCTCGCCCTGCGCGCGGTCCAGGGCGACGAGGTGCACCTGGTCGCCGTCGTCGACGACGACGACCCGGCGCGGCCCTCGACCGAGCTGGGGCTGCGGGTCCGGCTGACCTGAGCCCCGCGGGCGGTCAGGGGGCGGGCGTCGCCGCGCCGGCGGTCTCCCCGCCGTCGCCCGACCCGGCGGTGCCGGGCGCCGGCCCCTCCTGCTCGCCCGAGCCCTCGTCGCCACCGGTCTGCGGCGCCTCGTCGGAGGAGCCGGTCGGCTCGGCGGTCGAGGTGCCGGTCCCCGTCGACCCCGAGGTGGTGGTCGGAGCGGTCGTGCCGTCCTCGCCGCCGTCCTCGGTCTCGGCCCCGTCCGGTGCGCCGGTCTCCGGTGCCTCGGACGTCGTCGAGGGCGCGGGGGTCGAGGGGGTGCTGGGCGGGGCGTCCTGCGACGACGAGGCGCTGGTCAGCTCGCCCAGCGTGGTCGTGGACGAGGCCTCCTCAGCGCCGACCAGCGCCGAGACCGGCTGCTGCCCGACGATCTCGATCCCGGTGACGATCCCCATCGCCAGGCCGAAGACCGCCACCGCGTAGCCGGCCACCCGCGGCCAGCGCACGCCGCGGCGCGGCGCCGGGGCCCGCCGCGGGTCGAGGGCGGCGGGCAGCACCCGCGTCTCCGGCGGGTCGGCGCCCGGGACCGCCTCCAGCTCCGCGGTCGCCTCCCGCGCCTCGGCCGCCCGGGCGCGTGGCTCGGCCGCGGAGGCCAGCTGGGCGCGGACCCGGCGCAGCCGCTCGTTGGTCCGGCTGACCGAGTTGGTGTACAGCGTCGCGGTCACGGTGCTGATGACGCTGGCGAGGGCGGCGCCGATCAGGGTGCCGGCGATGCCGAAGAAGGAGGCCACCACGGCGGAGGACACCGCGGCGACGGCGCCGGCCGAGACCTGGGTGACGCTCAGCGCCGCCTTCGGCTTCTCCTCAGGGGTGTCGGGTCGGTCGGTGGGCTCGGTGCGCGGGGAAGACATCTGCTCCGAGGGGTCGTGTCCGGATACGTGCGCGCGGCGGCGGCCCGCAGAGGGACGGCGGCCGGCTCTGCCACGCTACGACGGGCGGCCGGCGCCCGCCCGGCGCCCGACCGGCCACCGCCCGGCTGACCTGCGGGAACGCGCGAGCGTGATCTGCCCGACCCCGGTGCGTCGCGCCCCGGCGTGTCGCGCCAGGGGAGCGGTCAGGCGGCGAGCTCGCGGAGCGCGGCCACCGAGGCCAGGCGGGTGGGGTGGTCCTCGCCCAGCGGGGTGGCGTTGAGCGTCGTCGCGCCGGCCTCGGCGAAGGCGGCGACCCGCTCGGCGACGTACCCGCGCGGCCCGATCAGCGAGACCCCCCGCACCAGCTCCTCGGGCAGCGCGGCGGCCGCCTCCTGCGGCCGGCCGCCGAGGTAGCGGTCCTGCACCTCCCGGGCGGCGTCGGGGAAGCCGTAGCGGGCGGCCAGGTCGTTGTAGAAGTTCCGGCCGCGGGCGCCCATCCCGCCGACGTAGAGCGCGAGGTGCCGGCGCACCCGCCGCAGCGCCCGCTGCGCCTCGTCGGCGTCCTCGGTGACCAGCAGGTGGGTGTCGGCGACGACGTCCAGCGGGCCCAGCGCCGGGTCGCGGCGGCCGGTGCCCTCGGCCAGCGGCCCGCCGAAGGCGTCGGCGGCCCGCTCGGGCAGGTAGAAGATCGGCTCCCACGCCTCGAACAGCTCGGCGGCCAGCGCCACGTTCCGCGGGCCCAGCGCGGCGAGCATCAGCGGGATCCGGTCGCGCACCGGCCGGTTGACCAGCTTCAACGGCCTGCCCAGTCCGCTGCCGCCCCGGTCGGGCGTCAGCGGCACCGAGAAGTGCGCGCCCTGGTGCTCGACCGGCTCCCGCCGCCACACCGCACGGCAGATGTCCACCACCTCGCGGGTGCGGGCCAGCGGCGCGGTGTAGGGCACCCCGTGCCAGCCCTCCACGACCTGCGGGCCGGAGGCGCCCAGGCCGAGGGTGAACCGGCCGTCGGAGACGGCGTCCAGGCCGGCCGCGGTCATCGCCAGCAGCGCCGGGGTGCGCGAGTAGACGTTGAGGATGCCCGCGGCCAGCTGCAGCGTCGTCGTCCGCGCGGCGAGGTAGCCGAGCTGGCTGACCGCGTCGAAGGACCAGGCCTCGGGGACGAAGGCGACGTCGAGCCCGGCCGCCTCGTACTCGCCGATGACGGCCGCCGCCTCGCGGAACCCGCCGCTGTAGGACAGCGGCATGCCGACCCTCACCGGCCGGTCCACACGGGTGGGCGCTTCTCCAGGAACGCCCGCACGCCCTCCTTCGCGTCGGCCGAGCCGGCGGCGGCGTGCGCGTGCTCGTGGGTGAGCTCCCAGTGCAGCCGCTCGGCGGGGCGCTCGCCGTCGCGCAGGCCGAGCGCGATCCGCTTGCTGGCCTGCACCGCCAGCGGCGCGTTCGCGGTGATCCGGCCGGCGAGCTCCAGGGCGGCGTCCAGCACCTGCTCGCCCGGCACCACCCGGTTGACCAGGTGCAGCTCCAGCGCCCGGGCGGCGCTGATCGGGTCGCCGGTCAGCACCATCTCCATCCCGATCCGCGGCGGCAGCTGCGCCAGCGCGCGGAACGGGCCGCCGTCGGCGGCGATCATCCCGCGCTTGACCTCGGGCAGCCCGATGGTCGCGTGCTCGGCCGCGACGGCCAGGTCGCAGGAGAGCAGCAGCTCCGCGCCGCCGCCCATCGCGGCGCCGTTGACCGCCGCGATGGTCGGCTTGCTGATCGGGTGGCGCACCCAGCCGGCGAAGCCCCAGTGCTCGAACCCCGGCGGCAGCACGGTCTCCCCGCGGGCGCTGGCCTTGAGGTCGGCGCCGGCGCAGAACGCCTTGTCCCCGGCGCCGGTGACGACCACGACCCACACGTCCGGGTCGGCCTCCACCTCGTCGAGCAGCCGGCCGATGGTCATGTGCACCTCGCCGTCGACGGCGTTGCGCACCTCGGGGCGGTTGATCGTCACCACCAGCACGTGCCCGTGCCGGTCGACGAGCACCTTCTCGGCGCTCACCGGCCGGTGAACCGCGGCTGCCGGCGCTCGCGGAAGGCCAGCATGGCCTCCTGCGCGTCGCTGCCGATCCCGAGGCCGAGCAGCGTCACCTCGTGCTTGGCCACCTGGTCCATCGACTGCTCGTACGCCTCGTTGACCTGGCCCTTCACGTGCCCGATGCCGATGGTCGGGCCCGCGGCCAGCCGGCGCGCCCAGCCCCCGGCGAACTCGAGCAGCTCGTCGTCGGGCACGCACCGGTTGGCCAGCCCCCACTCCGCCGCCGTCCGCCCGTCGAGCGGGTCGCCGAACAGGGCGAGCTCCTTGGCGCGGACGGGGCTGAGCGCCCGGGTGAGCAGGTAGGCGCCGGCGCCCTCCAGCGGCAGCCCGCGGTTGACGAAGACCTCGCTGAACCGGGCCGACTCCGCCGCGACGACCAGGTCGCAGGCCAGCGCCAGGTTGCAGCCGCCGCCGTACGCCGGGCCGTTGACGGCGGCGACGAACGGCTTCTCGTTCTCCCAGATCGCGCGCGCCAGCCGCCACCAGCCGAAGCGCAGGCCGTCCTCGCGGGCGACGTTGGCCAGGGCGCCGCGCTGCCGCTCGGGCGGGATCTCGATGTGCGGCGGCGACATCAGGTCGGCGCCGGCGCAGAACGCGGTGCCCGTCCCGGTGACCACGGCGGCCCGGATCGCCGGGTCGGCGCGGACCTCCTCGATCGCGGCGAGCAACGCGTTGCGCAGCGGGTGGTGGATCGCGTTGCGGACCTGCGGGCGGTCGAGGACGAGCCAGGCGACGCCCTCCTCCACGCGGAAGGCCAGGCCGGCCTCGGCCCAGTCGCCCGGAGCATCGGACATCGTCGTCCTCTCGTCCTATCGAGAGGCTGACGGTATCGACGTCGGCGGCATTGTGTCGACGCGTGGCCGCCGACACACTCCGCGTGTGACGACTCGGTCGGGCAGCGCCCTGGACGGCATCCGGATCATCGACCTCACCTGGGGCCCGGGCGCGTCGGTCGGGGTGACGATGCTGGCCGAGCACGGGGCCGACGTCGTCAAGGTCGAGCCCCCGGCCGGGGACCCGTTCCGCGGCTACCACGGCAGCGCGGTGTGGCACCGCAGCCGCCGCTCGATCGCGCTGGACCTGAAGGACCCGGCCGACGCCGCGGTGCTCGAGGAGCTGCTGGCCGGCGCCGACGTCCTGGTCGAGGGCTTCCGGCCGGGGGTGATGGACCGGCTCGGCTTCGGCTACGACGCCGTCTCCGCCCGGCACCCCTCGCTGGTGTACTGCTCGGTGTCGGCGTGGCCGGTGGGCCACCGCAACGAGCAGCGCCCGGGCTGGGACGCGCTGGTCCAGGCCGCCGGCGGCGCGCAGACGGAGCAGCCGGGCTGGCGGATGGGCCCGGTGTACAACCACGCGCCGACGCCGACCCTCGGGGCGATCTTCCTGGCGCCGATGGGCATCCTCGCCGCGCTGCACCAGCGCGCCACCACCGGCCGCGGCCAGCACGTGCGCACCTCGCTGCTGCAGGGGCTGTTCCTGTACACGACGCAGATCTGGCAGGACGTCGAGCACTGGGCGCCGGCGTTCCACGAGGTGATGGCCAAGACGTACCCGCCCGGCATCCACCAGGGGATGATCTGGCAGACCGCCGACGGGTGGATCCACCTCTCGGTGCTCTCCGGGCTCACCCCGAAGCGGTCGATCGAGGAGATCCTCGGCCTGGACCAGCCGCACCCCTACCTGCAGGCGTCGGCACCGGCCGAGCAGCGGGAGGCCTGGCACGCCGAGCGGGTCGCCGCGTTCGCCACCTGGAAGACCGCCGACCTGGCGCAGGTGCTGCGCGAGGACAACCACGCCTGCGAGCCGGTCGTCGCGGCCGAGCAGGCGCTCGCCGAGCCGCACGTGCAGCTGGCCGCCAACGGGATGGTGGCCTCGGTCGCCGACCCGGAGCTGGGCGCCACGACCCAGATGGGCGTGCCGGTGCACCTGCTCGGCACGCCGGGCGCGATCGTCTCGCCGCGGCCCCGGCTCGACCAGCACGGCGCCGAGCTCCGCGCGCAGGGCTGGGGCACCTCGCGCCCGGAGCCGGTGCCCTCGGGCGCGCCCGCGCAGCCGACCGCGCTGGGCGGGCTGCGGCTGGTCGACTTCGGGCAGTACCTCGCCGGCCCGTTCGGCCCGATGCTGCTCGGCGACCTCGGCATGGACGTCGTCAAGATCGAGCCGGTCGGCGGGGACAACATGCGCATGGCCCAGGCGCCGTTCAACGGCTGCCAGCGCGGCAAGCGGTCCCTCGCGCTGGACCTGAAGGACCCGCGCGGCCGGGAGATCGCGCTCGAGGTGGTGCGCACCGCCGACGTCGTCCACCACAACATGACCCGCGGCGTCGCCGACCGGATCGGCATCGGCTACGCCGACTGCCGGGCGGTGAACGAGTCGGTCATCTACTGCAACACCTACGCCTACGGGTTGCCCGACCCGCTCGGGCACTCCGGCGGCCTGGACCCGCTCTACCAGGCCAGCGGCGGGATGGAGTACGAGCAGGGCGCGGTGCACCTCGGGCAGCGGCCGCTGTACGTCCGGTTCGGCTTCACCGACCAGGCCAACGCGGTGCTGTCGGTCGTCGGCGTCCTGCTCGCGCTCGCCCACCGGGACCGGACCGGCGAGGGGCAGGAGCTGTGGACGTCGCTGCTGGACGGCGGCGCGGTCTTCGCCTCCGACGCGCTGCTGGTCGACGGGGTGCCGCTGGAGCGGCCGCACCTGGACGCCGGGCTGCACGGCCTCGGGCCCGGCTACCGGCTCTACCGCTGCCAGGACGAGCAGTACCTGCAGGTCTGCGCGACCACCGACGCGCAGTGGTCGGCGCTGTGCGCGGCGGTGGGCACGCCCGAGCTGACCGACCGCCGCGAGGGCCCGCGGGACGACGTGGAGGCCGCGCTGGCGGCCGCCTTCGCCCGCCGCACCAGCTGGAACTGGAAGCGGACGCTGGACTCGGCCGGGGTGCCGTGCGAGCTGCCGCTGGACACCCAGGGCGGCATCGCCCCGCTGTACGACGCCGACAACGTGCGGCTGGGCCTGGTCGCCGAGTACGAGCACCCGCTGTACGGCCGCACCCGCCAGTTCGGGCACCTGATCGACTTCTCGGAGACGCCGGGGCGGATCGCCGGGCCGGCGCCGCTGGTCGGCCAGCACACCCGGGAGCTCCTCGACGGCATCGGCCTCTCCCAGCGCGAGATCGACGAGCTGGTCGCCGCCGGGGTGGCCTACGAGCCGGGGGAGGACTACCGGGAGCGGTTCGTCAACTGACCCCCCGCGCGGTCCGGCGGCCCCGCCGCCGGGCCGGTCCCGGCTCCGGGCGCAGGTGCACCGGGACGAAGCCGGTGCGCTGCTGGAAGTAGCGGGTGCCGGTGCTGGTGAGCAGCATCGACCCGCCGACGGCGAGCGTGGCGACCCCGCGGTCGACCAGCCGGCCGGTCAGGTGGGCGTGCAGCGCGTACCGCACCAGCGGCGCCGACCCGTGCCCGAGCGTGGTGATCAGCAGGAGCAGGCCGGCCCGGTCGTCGTCGACGATCGCGTGGCTCAGCGCGACCGGCCCGCCGTCGGCCGTGTAGGCCGCCGACCACAGCCGGTCCCGGCCGGGCAGCTGGCCGGGCCGGACCAGCCGGTCGGCGGGGACGTCGCGGGAGTCGGCGATGACGGTCGCGACCCGGAGCAGCTCGCCGGCGTCCTCGACCGGGGCGCAGTGCAGGCCCGCCGCGGCGGCCCGGGTGAGGTTGGTCCGCAGCGCCTGCCGGGGGCGGCCCCGGAGGTACTCGGCCTGGCTGCCCGGCAGCTCGAGGACGGCGACGGGCGCGCGGTTGAACGGCAGCCGCCGGTCGGGCCGGAACCAGGCGCGCAGCTCCCGGCCGGTGGGCTCGTCGCCGAACGCCATGGGCAGGTCGGGCAGCTGGCGCAGCACGGTGCGCACCGCCGCGACGCCGTCCCGGGAGGCCGCCGCGCGGGCCCGGGCCGCGGCACCCGGGGCCCCGCGGACCTCCTGCACGTACCGGGCCGCCGCCTCCAGCGCCTCGCCGCACGCCCAGTCCGAGCTGCGCCGCCGCACCGTTCTCGGCTCCGCGACCAGCCCGGTCCCCGTGTCCGACATCCCCGTCCGCCCCCCCGCCGCGCCGCTGCGCCGTGTGGCGCGCGGCACAGGGAAGCAGAACCGCCCGGTTCCGCCCCCACGGCGCGCGCTCGCGGGACCGTTCCGCAACTCGGGACGTCACTCGGGCCCCACCCGCCCCGCCGGCGCCACCGGGTGAGTCGGGACCGACTCACGAAACCGCAGGTCAGGCGGTCGCGCGGCCCTCGAGCATGGAGCCGGCCCACCGCGGCGCGTCCTCCTGGGACCAGCGCGTCAGCTCGGCGACCGTCAGCGGCGAGGCGGCCAGCAGCGCCGTCACGTCGGTGTCCAGCACGCAGGCGGTGCGGAGTCGGTCGGCGCGGCTGCCGCGCCGCTGCCAGCGCCGCACCGACGGGTCGGGGCTGAGCCCGTGCTCGACGAAGTGCAGGGCCGCGCCGGGGCGCAGGACGCGGGCGATCTCGGCCAGCGCGGCCGCGGGATCGGGCAGCTCGCACAGGACCCAGGTGCACAGCGCCGCGTCGAAGCGGTCGTCGGGGAAGGGGAGCGCCTGGGCGTCGGCGCCCACGGGGACCACCGGGACGGCGGAGTCCCCGCGCCGCTCCTCGGCCAGGCGCAGCGCGTCGGCCGACGGGTCGACGGCCCAGACGCCGGTCACGGCCGCGGGCAGGTACGGGTGGTTCAGCCCGTGGCCGTAGCCGATCTCGAGCACGTCGCCGACCAGGCCGGCGCACACCCGCTCGCGCACGTCTCCCGGCGGCTCGCCGGGCGGGGTGTCGAGCGATCGGGCGCGGAGGCGGCGGGTGGAGGTCCTCATGGCGGGACCATTGTCGCCGTCCGCCCGGAGGGCTCGGCTGCGGCGGCCGGGCACCTCCCGAGCGCCGGGCGGCGGGCTACGCCGCGGGGACGCCGGTGGCCAGGGCGCTGACGGCCCGGGCCGCGGTCAGCGCCCGGGACGGCGTCCGCGGGCCGGGAACCGGCGGTCGGCCGGTGCCGCGGGGCGCGAGCTGATCGCGGCACCAGCGCTCGCAGTCGGCGAGCAGGTTGCCGGTGCGGAGGGGGTGCGCACTGAGGGCTGTCGGGTGCAGGGCAGCGGGCAGGGCGCGGGAGTACATGCCGTCCTCTCTCCGGTGGGCCGCCGTCGGCCCGTCGGGAGAGTCATCGGCAGGACCGGGCCGCACCGGGCACCCGTCGTGCGGGAGGCGGGAGTCGAACCCGCACGCCCGAAGGCACCAGATCCTAAGTCTGGCGTGGCTGCCGTTACACCACTCCCGCGCGGCCCCGGAGTCTACGGCCGGGCGCGGGCCGGACCCGACCGGCGCGACGAGATCTGCACACTCGACGGCATCAGCGGCTGATGGCGGCGAGTGTGCAGATCTCGTCGCGGGGGAGGCGGCGGGTCGCCCGTGCGGGTGCCGCTCGGCCGAGCCGCGCGCCCCACCGGCGACGTTCTGGCAGGCTGTCGGCGTGCCTCCTCGCGACCCTCGACAGATCCAGCTGGAGATCGACGCTGCCCGGGAGTCGCTGGCGGCCACCCTCGACCAGCTGGCCTACCGGAGCAGCCCCACGCGGCTGAAGGCCCAGGGGCAGGCCGCCGTCGTGCGGTTCTTCCAGTCCCAGGCCGGTATGGCCACCCTCGGCGCGGTCGGGGTCTTCATGACGGTCGTCGTCGTCAACTCCGTCCGCGGCCGCAAGCGGCGGCGCAGCGCGATCACCGGCAAGCGCAAGCGCTGACCCGCCGATGCCCGTCCCGCGCCGCGACCCCGTCGGGCCGGGCCAGGAGTCGGTCTGGGACTACCCGCGCCCGCCGTCGGCCGAGGTCACCGGCCGGCTGGTCGAGGTCGAGCTCGCCGGCCGGGTGATCGCCCGCACCACCCGCGCGGTCCGCGTCTGCGAGACCAGCCACCCGCCGGTCTACTACGTGCCCCGCGAGGACGTCGTCCCCGGCGTGCTGCAGGCCGGGGACGGCGCCTCGTGGTGCGAGTGGAAGGGCGTGGCGAGCTACTGGGACGCCGTCGTCGACGGCCGGCGCGTGCCCGCGGTCGGCTGGTCCTACGAGCGGCCCACCCCCGGCTACGAGCACCTGCGCGGTGCGGTCGCCTTCTACCCGAGCCGGGTGGACGCCGCCCGGGTGGACGGCGTCGCCGTCCGCGCCCAGGCCGGCGACTTCTACGGCGGCTGGATCACCCCGGACGTCGTCGGCCCGTTCAAGGGCGAGCCCGGCACGCTGGGCTGGTGACCCGGCCGGCTCAGCGGGCGAGGCCGCGGACCAGCGGGAGGACGATCGTCTCCAGCGTCTCGTCGGCGTACTCGTGGGTGACCGGCTCGCCGGTCAGCAGCCAGCGCTGCACGAGCAGGGCGCTGGTCACCTCGGCGAAGACCGACCCCGCCATGCCCGAGCCCACCTCGCCGCGCGCCTCCGCGGCGGACCACATCCGGGCGTAGGAGTCGCGCCAGGCCTGCAGCGGGCCGTTGCGGAAGGCCTCGGTCAGCGCCGGCTGGTGCTGCATCGCCGGCAGCAGCGAGCGGATCGCGGTGCCGACCGGCCCGTTGATGACGTCGACCAGCCGGTGCACCACCGCCCGGACGTCGCCCTCCAGCGAGCCGGTGTCCACGGGCGTGGCCAGCGACTGGTTCATCACCGCGATGGTGTCGACGACCAGGTCCTGCTTGGTGCGCCAGCGGCGGTAGATGGTCGCCTTGCCCACGCCGGCCTCGGCGGCGACGGCGTCCATGGTCAGCGCGCCGTACCCGACGTCGCCGAGCAGTCGCAGGATCGCCTCGCGGATGACGCCGTCCCGGCTGGGGTCCCGCGGCCGCCCCCCACGGCTGGTGCGGGCTGTCTCGGTGCTCGTCAGGACTGCCATGCGGCTGACCTTAGACACTAAAGCTGCGAAGTTCCGGATCTCGGCGCTCCCGGGTGGCACGAGTCGCCCGGCCGGGTGGTTCCGCGCGCCTGCCGGGACCCGGGTGCACGCTCGGTCATCCTGCTGGGGTGCCCAGCACCATCAGCACGCGCCGGCGGCGGGAGACCTGGCCGCTCCCCGAGGTGGCGACCCGGCTGCTGATTGCCAGCCCGGTCGAGAGTGTGCTGCCGGTGGTCGCCGGGATCGCCCGCGCGGTCGGGCTGTCGGTCTACCGGGCGGAGGGGCTGCTGGACCTGACCGACGAGCGTGACGGCCTGGGGGTGGAGCGGCTGTTCGACCGGCTCTCCCGGGAGCTGACCACGGCCGAGGCCGAGGTGGTGCGCGTGGCCACCGACCCGCCCGGGGAGTACACGGCGCTGGTCACCCGCCTGCTCACCGCGCCCAGCCTGGCCGTGGAGCTGGCGCGGCGGGGGATCACCGCAGAGGTCGGCGTCCTCGCCGAGGCCGAGCTGTGGAGCGTCTACCAGCCGATCGTCGCGCTGGACGACGGCGCGGTCGTCGCGCACGAGGCGCTGCTGCGCGGCCTGGTCGACGGCCGCGAGGTCGGCGGCGGCGACCTGTTCTTCGTCGCCCAGTCGGCCGACTGGCTGCCGCGGCTGGACCGCATCGGGCGCGAGTGCGCGGTCGCCGGCGCCGCACCCTGGCTCGGCGACGCCGACCTGTTCGTCAACACCCACCCGACCTCGGTGCACCGCCCCGAGGCCGACCTGGCCAGCACGCAGGAGCTGATGGAGCAGGCCGGCCTCGCCCCGGAAAGGCTGGTCATCGAGGTGGCCGAGCCCTCCGCCGTGACCGAGCACGGGCACCTGCTGTCGGTGCTCGAGCGCTACCGGGCCCTGGGCTGGCGGGTGGCGCTGGACGACGTCGCCGCCGGCTGGGCCAGCCGCGAGCTGCTGAGCACGGTGCGCCCCGACGTCGTCAAGCTCGGCCGGCCGTTGGTGCAGGCCCTGCCCGACGAGGGCGCCCGCACGATGGTCCGTTGGGTGGTCGAGGCCGCACACCGCGTCGGCGCCCTGGTCGTCGCCGAGGGCGTGGAGGACGAGGCGTCCGCGGAGGAGGTCACCGCGCTGGGCGCCGACCTCGGTCAGGGCTGGTTCTTCGGCCGGCCCGCGGTGCTGGAGCCCGAGCCCGAGGACGTCACAGCCCCCAGCCGGTGAGCACCGGCCGGGCGTGCTCGTGGCCGAGGACGCCGTAGGCGCCGGCCGGGAGCGCGAGCAGGGCGCCGGCCTCCGGGCCGAGGCCCAGCCAGCGGGCGGTCAGGATCCGCAGCACGTGCCCGTGGGCGACCAGCGCGACGTCGCCGTCCGCGAGCCGCGCGCGGGCGCGGTCGAGCACCCGGTCCACCCGCTGCGCGACCTGCGCGAGCGTCTCGCCGGGGGTGTCGCCGGGGACGACGGGGTCGCGCCACACCGACCACTGCCGGCCGAGCTCCTCGCTGATCTCGGCGGTCGTGCGGCCCTCGTAGCCGCCGTAGTCGAGCTCGACCAGGTCCTCGTCGACGCCGGTGGCGGTCAGGCCGGCCAGCTCCGCCGTCCGGCGGGCGCGCTGCCGGGGGCTGGTCCAGACCTCGGCGAACCGCCGCTCCGCCAGCCGGGGCGCCAGCGCCCGGGCCTTGTCCTCGCCCTCGGGCAGCAGCGGCAGGTCGGTGACGCCGGTGTGCTGGCCGCTGCGGCTCCACTCCGTCTGCCCGTGCCGCAGCACCACGATCTCGCCCACGCGCTCCTCGGCCACGTGTCCCATCGAACACGCAGGTGGGAACAGCCGCGCGGGCTGGCCTCTTGGCAGGTGGCATGACCACCGCACAGCTCAGCGACACCTTCTCGATCGGCGGGGACCTGCCCGTCCACCGGCTCGGCTACGGCGCCATGCAGCTGCCCGGCCCCGGTGTGTGGGGCGAGCCGGCCGACCGCGCGGGCGCGCTGCGCGTCGTCCGCGCCGCCGTCGAGCAGGGCGTCGACTTCATCGACACCGCCGACTCCTACGGCCCCTTCGTCAGCGAGCAGATCATCGCCGAGGCGCTGCACCCCTACCCCGAGGGCCTGGTCGTCGCGACCAAGGCCGGGCTCACCCGCCAGGGCCCCGGCATCTGGACGCCGGTCGGCCGCCCCGCCTACCTGCGCCAGCAGGTCGAGCTCTCGCTGCGGCACCTGCGGCTGGAGCGGATCGACCTCATCCAGCTGCACCGCATCGACCCCGACGTCCCGTTGGCCGACCAGCTCGGCGTCTTCAAGGAGCTGCAGGAGGAGGGCAAGGTCCGGCACATCGGCGTCTCCGAGGTGTCGGTCGAGCAGCTGCGGGCGGCGCGCGAGATCGTCGAGATCGTCAGCGTGCAGAACCTCTACAACCTGACCAACCGGCAGTCCCAGGACGTGCTCGACCACGCCACGGCCGAGGGCATCGGGTTCATCCCGTGGTTCCCGATCGCCACCGGCGACCTGGCCGCCCCGGACAGCCCGGTCGCCGACATCGCCCGCGAGCTGGACGCCACGCCGTCCCAGGTCGCGCTGGCCTGGCTGCTGCAGAAGTCCCCGGTCGTGCTGCCCATCCCCGGCACCAAGTCGGTCGACCACCTGACCGAGAACCTGGGCGCCGCGAGGCTCACCCTCTCCGACGAGGACATGGCCCGGCTGGACGCCCTGGCGTAGGGCAGGCGGACGCAGTCCGCTGTGCCGCCGCGGTGCGGGGCCCGGAGGGCTCTCGCCGCGGTGGCACCGTCGGGCTCCACGCAGCCGGACCACCCCGTTGGCCGCGGTGTCGCCCGGTAGGGCGACGATGTCCTCGTGGACGCCGAGGACTTCAGCCAGATCAGGGACGCGGTGCGGCAGCTGGTCCGGGAGGTGGTCCTCCCGCGCGAGGAGGAGATCGACCGCGACGACCGCATCCCCGAGGAGCTGCGCGGCGCCATCGCCGACATGGGCCTGTTCGGCTACGCGCTGCCCGAGGCGTACGGCGGCCTGGGCGTGAACATGAAGGAGGACGTCGAGCTCGCCTTCGAGTTCGGCTACACCACCCCGGCGTTCCGCTCGCTGTTCGGCACCAACAACGGCATCGCCGGCCAGGTCATCGCCCGGTTCGGCAGCGACGCGCAGAAGGAGCGGTACCTGCCGCGGCTCGCGGCCGGCGAGCTGATCGGCTCCTTCGCCCTCACCGAGGCCGAGGCGGGCTCGGACCCCGCCGGCCTGCGCACCACCGCCCGCCGGGACGGCGACGACTGGGTGATCAGCGGCAGCAAGCGGTACATCACCAACGCGCCGATCGCCGACCTGTTCGTCGTCTTCGCCCGCAGCAACCCCGACGAGCGCGGCGGCCGCGGCATCTCCAGCTTCGTCGTGGACGCGAAGGCGCCGGGGGTCTCGCTCGGCGCGAAGGACCAGAAGATGGGCCAGTCCGGCGCCTGGACGTCGGAGGTGTTCTTCGACGACGTCCGGGTGCCGGCCGACGCGCTGGTGGGGGAGTTGGGGCGCGGCTACTCCAAGGCGCTGACCGTGCTCTCCCGCGGGCGGCTGCACATCGCGGCCATGTGCGTCGGCATGGCGCAGCGGGTGCTCGACGAGTCGGTGGCCTACGCCGCGACCGCCAAGCAGGGCGGCGCCCCGATCGGCCGCTTCCAGCTCGTGCAGGCGCTGATCGCCGACATGCACACCGAGCTCGTGGCCGGCCGGGCGCTGGTCCGCGACGTCGCCGCCCGCTACGACACCGGCGAGGACACCTCCATCGGCCCCTCCTCGGCCAAGCTCTTCTGCTCCGAGATGGTCGGCCGGGCCACCGACCGCGCCGTGCAGGTCCACGGCGGCCTGGGCTACCTGCGCAGCACCCCGGTCGAGCGCTTCTACCGCGACGCCCGCCTCTACCGGCTGTACGAGGGCACCAGCGAGGTGCAGCGGGTGATCATCGGCGGCGGTCTGCTGCGCGAGGCGGGCATGGCGCGTGGCTGAGCGGCCGGCGCTCCCGCCGGCCGAGCGCGCCGTCCGCCGGGACGCCGTCGCCGACCTCGGGGCCGCGCTGCGCGAGCTGGTCGACGCCGCCGTCCGCACGGAGGTGCCGGAGGCCGAGCTGGCCGCCGCGGCCGAGGAGGCGCGCCGGCTGGCCGGGCGGCTGCGCGCCGACGCGCGGGAGGTGTACGAGGTCGCCCGGGTCGACGACCCGGAGACCGGCGAGCGCTGGTACAGCCCGGTCTACGGGCCAGGCAGCCCCGTGGCCCCGCCACTGGTCGCCACCGACCGCCCGGACGGGACGGCGACCGGCCGGGTGACGCTGGGCAAGCCGCACGAGGGCCCGCCCGGGCTGGTCCACGGCGGCGTCGTCGCCACGCTGCTGGACCACGTGCTGGCCCGGTCGGTCCGGGCGGCCGGCCGCGGCGGCATGACCGCGACCCTCACGGTGCGCTACCGCCGCCCGGTTCGGCTCGGCACCCCGCTGCTGCTCACCGCGCGGGTCGAGGAAGCGGACGGGCGGCGCACCACGGCGCGGGGACGGGTGGTCGCCGAGCAGGACCCGGAGACCGTCCTCGCCGAGGCCGAGGGCCTGTTCGTCTCGCTGCGCGCGGAGTCCGCGGCGGCGGTGTTCGGCCCGACCGGCCGCTCGATCGGCGCCTGGACCGCGCGGGAGGGCGGCGACTGACCGACCGAGGTCAGCCCCGGACCGAGGCCGCCGCGAGGCAGAAGGCGACGATCCGCTCCCGCTCGTCGTCCGTCGGCTCGGTCTCGGCCCACACGTGGTCCGACAGCAGCCCGAGGACGGCGTGCGCGGCCAGCCGCGCGTCGAGCTCCGGGTCGGCGCTGCCCAGCTGGCCGAACGGGTCGCGCAGCAGCCCGGCCAGGGCCTCGCTGGCGAAGTGCCGGCCGTAGGGGGCCCCGCTGCCGGCGGTCGGCGCGTTCCACATGACCGCCTTGGTGGTGGCGGCGACGTCGCCGCGAGCCTGGGTGAGCACGCCCTCGACCCAGCGGCGGACCTGGCCCCCGGGCGTCGTCTCCTTGGCCATCTGGTGCTCGAGGTAGCTGCGCAGCCGGGCCGCGCCGTCCTCCAGCAGGGCGCCGACCAGCGCGCCCTTGGACGGGAAGTACCGGTAGAACGCGTCGTTGGACAGCCCGGCGGCGGCGACGATGTCGGAGACGCGCGGGCTGGCCGACGTCCCGCACCGCACCATCACCTCGAGCCCGGCCCGCATCAGCCGGCGGACCTCCTCCTCGTAGGTCACGCCGCGCTGGGCCAGGGCCCGCTGGACCACCCGCCCCAGGACGTCCTCGCTCACGCTGCCTCCCGCGGACGGTGCGCCGCCCTCCGGCACCGGACGGTCTGGTGATCGTACGGACGGCACAGCGCGGCAGGCCGGGGTGCACGGCGCCCACTCGGAACCGCGGAGGCAGCCGGCCGGCGGCCGGCGCGGGTCCCGTCGTCCATGCCGCAGCCTCTCAGAATCCCGTTCTTGACGGCAAGAACATCGTGCTGTCACTGTCGGTCCGCATCGTCCGACCGCTGAGAGGGGCGACACCGATGTCGTGGGACTTCGAGACCGAGCCCGAGTACCAGGAGAAGCTGGACTGGGCCGCCCGCTTCGTCCGGGAGGAGGTGGAGCCGCTCGACCTGGCCTTCCCCATGGGCATGTTCAACCCGCTGCGCGGGAGGGTCCGCGAGATCGTCGACCCGCTGAAGGACCAGGTCCGCGCCCAGGGGCTGTGGGCCACGCACCTGACCCCGGACCTGGGTGGGCAGGGCTTCGGCCAGCTGAAGCTGGCGCTGCTCGACGAGATCCTCGGGCGCTCCGCCTGGGCGCCGATCGTGTTCGGCACGCAGGCCCCGGACACCGGGAACGCCGAGATCCTGGCCCACTACGGCACCCCGGAGCAGAAACGGCGCTACCTGCAGCCGCTGCTGGACGGCGAGATCTTCTCCTGCTACGCGATGACCGAGCCCGAGGGCGGGTCCGACCCCAAGCAGTTCACCACCAAGGCCGTCCGGGACGGCGACGGCTGGGTGCTCGACGGCGCGAAGTACTACGCGTCCAACGCCAAGACGGCGACGTTCTTCATCGTCATGGCCAAGACGGATCTGGACGCCGACCCGTACCGGAGCATGACGATGTTCCTCGTGCCGGCCGACACCCCCGGCATCCGCATCGAGCGCAACGTCGCGCTGGCGTTCGACACCGAGGACGAGGCGCTGCACGCCGACCTGCGGTTCACCGGGGTCCGGCTGCCCGCCGACGCCGTCCTCGGCGGCGAGGGCCAGGCGTTCGCGATCTCCCAGACCCGGCTCGGCGGCGGCCGCATCCACCACGCGATGCGCACCATCGGCCAGGCGCAGCGGGCGCTGGACATGCTGTGCGAGCGGGCGATCAGCCGGCGCACCCAGGGCACGCTGCTGGCCGACAAGCAGTTCGTGCAGGGCTACATCGCCGACTCGTGGGCGCAGCTGCAGATGTTCCGGCTGATGGTGCTGCAGACGGCCTGGAAGATCGACCGATACAGGGACTACCTGAAGGTCCGCAAGGACATCGCCGCCTGCAAGGCCGTGATGCCGAGGATCTACCACGACATCACCCAGCGGGCCCTGCACCTGCACGGGGCGCTGGGCGTCAGCGCCGACATGCCGCTGGCCCGCATGATGTTCGGCGCCGAGGTCATGGCCGTCGTCGACGGGCCGACCGAGGTGCACCAGGTCACCGTCGCCCGGCAGGTCCTGCGCGACTACACCCCGGCGACCGACGGCGTCCCCAGCGAGTTCCTGCCGAGGAAGACGGCCGCCGCTCTGGCGAAGTACGGGATGAGCGCACCGGAACCCCAGCCGACCGAGCCGTTCCCCGGGACCGTCCCGTCCGTGCAGGCCGACTACCCGTGGCCGGGCGGCCGCGTCGATGCCGTGCAGCCCGATGCCGAGCTGGTGGCGGTGCAGCCGTGAGCACGGTGGAGGAGGACGTCACGTCCCTCGACGTCGACAGCCTGACCGCCTGGCTGGACTCCCGGGGGCTCGGCGCCGGCGCGCCGCTGGAGCACCGGTTCGTCTCCGGCGGCGCGCAGAACGAGATCTACGAGATCCGCCGCGGCGACGTCCACGGGGCGTTGCGCATGCCCCCGCCGACCGCGCCCCCGCAGCGGGACGACGGGATCCTGCGCGAGTGGCGGATCATCGAGGCCCTCGACGGCACGGAGGTCCCGCACACCCCGGCCATCGCGCTGTGCGACGACCCCTCGGTCCTGGGCCGGCCGTTCTACGTCATGGGGTTCGTCGACGGCTGGTCGCCGATGACCATGGCCGACCGGAAGTGGCCGGAACCGTTCGGCAGCGACCTGGCCGCCCGGCGCGGACTGGCCCTGCAACTGGTCGAGGGCATCGCCCTCATGTCGAAGCTGGACTGGCGGGCCGCCGGGCTCGAGGGCCTGGGCCGGCCGGACGGGTTCCACGAGCGCCAGGTCGACCGGTGGACCACCTTCCTCCAGCGCATCGAGGGAGCCCGGCAGCTGCCGGGCTTCGAGGAGACCGCCGCCTGGCTGCGCGCGCACAAGCCGCTGGACTACGTGCCCGGCCTGATGCACGGCGACTACCAGTTCGCCAACGTCATGTTCCGGCACGGGGCCCCGGCCCGGCTGGCGGCGATCATCGACTGGGAGATGGGGACGATCGGCGACCCCAAGCTCGACCTGGCCCTGGTGACCGGCGGCTGGCCGGACGACCCGGACGCGCCCACGGAGAAGGGGCAGGGCTACGTCGACCTGCGGGGGATGCCCACCCGTGACCAGTTGCTCGAGCACTTCTCCCGCGCGGCCGGCCGCCAGGTCGAGGACATGGACTACTACGACGTGCTGATCAAGTTCAAGCACGCCATCGTCCTCGAGCAGGGGTTCCAGCGGTCGACGCCGGGGTCCACGCGGGCGGCGTTCGGTCCCATCGCGCTGTCGATGATGGCCGACGCCGCGGAGCTCGCCGCGAGCAGCGACTACCGCGGCTGAGCGATGGGCTACGCCGACGAGCTGTTCGACCTGACGGGGCGCGTGGCGCTGGTGACCGGCGGCAGCCGGGGGCTGGGCCGGGAGATGGTGCTCGGCCTGGCGCGCTGCGGCGCCGACGTCGTGATCGCCAGCCGCGACCTCGAGGCCTGCCGGCAGGTGGCGGAGGAGGTCGAGGAGACCACCGGCCAGTCGGCGCTGCCGTACTCGGTGCACGCCGGCCGCTGGGACCAGCTGCCCGGCCTGGTCGACGCCGCCCACGAGCGGTTCGGCCGGATCGACGTCCTGGTCAACAACGCCGGCATGTCCCCGGTGTTCGACTCGCTCACCGACGTCACCGAGAAGCTGTTCGACGTCGTGGTCAACCTCAACCTCAAGGGGCCGTTCCGGCTGACGGCGCTGGTCGGCGAGCGGATGGTCGCCGCCGGCCGCGGGTCGATCGTCAACGTCAGCTCCACCGGCTCGATCCGGACGAACCCCTCGATCGCCCCGTACGCGGCGGCGAAGGCCGGGCTGAACTCGCTCACCGAGTCCTTCGCCCTGGCGCTCGGGCCCACGGTGCGGGTCAACACGCTGATGGCCGGCCCGCACGCCACCGACGCCCATCCCGAGTGGGCCGAGCACACGGGCACCGGCGACGGGATCTTCCCCTCGCACGCGCTGCAGCGGGCCGGCAGGCCCAGCGAGGTCGTCGGCGCGGTGCTCTACCTGGCCTCCGACGCCTCCAGCTACACCACCGGCGCGACCCTGCGGGTCGACGGTGGCATCCCGTGAGGAGGACCTGATGGAACGGCTGGACGGACGGACGGCGGTCGTGACCGGCGCGGCGAGCGGCATCGGCCTGGCGGTGAGCGCGGCGCTCGCGGCCGAGGGCGTGCGCGTGCTGATGACCGACCTGGACGCGGACGCCGTCGGGGAGCAGGCCGACCGGCTCGCGGCCGGCGGGGCGCGGGTGCACGCGACCGCGGTCGACGTCCGCGACCCGGCGGACGTCGAGCGGGTCGCCGACGAGGCGGTCGCCCGGTTCGGCGGCCTGCACGTCGCGGTGAACAACGCCGGGATCGTCAACCGCGGCCGCTCGTGGGAGCTGCCGCTGGAGGAGTGGCACCGGGTGCTCGACGTGGACCTGTGGGGCGCCGTCCACGGGGTGCGGGCGTTCGTGCCGCGGATCCTCGCCACCGGCGAGGAGGGGCACGTCGTGTTCACCGGCTCGATGGCGACCGTCGCGCCGCTGGCGAAGCTCGGCCCCTACTCGGTGGCCAAGCACGGGCTGCTGGGGCTGGCCGACGTCCTGCGCGCGGAGCTGGAGGGGATCGGCGCGCCGGTGGGCGTCAGCCTGGTGATGCCCGGCGCCATCAGGACGGGGATGAACCCCCACGGCACGGTGACCGCCGAGCAGGTGGCGGCCAACGTGGTCGACGGCATCCGGCGCCGCCGCGCCTACGTCTTCACCGACGACCACTCGACCGACGAGGTGGCCGCCCGGCTGGGGGCGATCGTCGCCGCCCGCGACGACGTCCTCGCCTGACCCGGCCGGCGACGATCGGGGGAACCCCCGGCCGGTCGCTCGACGGCCGCGGAGCCCGGCCACGACGGTCGCTGACCGGCGGCGGACGCGGGTCAGCACGGGAAGGAGCACCGCAGGCGTCCACCGCGATCGACCTGAGCATGCTGCTGATCCGGCTGGCCCTGGGGCCCATGCTGATCGTGCACGGCTGGAACGAGGTGTTCGGGGCCATCCTCGGGCTGGCCGCCGCCGGCCTGCTGCTGCGACGTCCTACCGGCCCGCCACGGAGCCCGCCGACGTCGCGCCCTGAGGCGGCAGGCGTCAGCCCGGGGTGTTGGCCGGGTCGCCGGCGGGGTCCCGCTCGGCGCCGCCCGCCGGCTCCAGCAGCGGGCCCGGGGCGCCCTCGCCGCGGCCGAGCGCGGCGACGAACTGGCGCAGCACGTCGTCGCCGGCGTGCTCTGGCGTCCAGTCCAGCAGGGTGCGGGCGCGGGTGGTGTCCAGCGCCGGCGCGCCCAGGCCGAGGTCCAGCCAGCCGGGCTCGGTGGGCACGAGGTAGGCGGCGTGCGCGGCGGTGAGCGCCGCGCGCAGCACGAAGGCGGGCACCGGGATGCGCCGGGTGCCGAGCGCCGCGGCCAGGCCGTCGGCGTCCAGGGTCGGCTCGGCGGCCAGGTTGAACGGCCCGGACGCCCGCCGGTCGAGCATCCGCACCAGGGCGTCGGCGACGTCGTCGGCGTGCACGAAGCCGACCCGCAGCGCGGGCAGCGGCAGCGGCAGCACCTGCGCCACCGCGCTGGGCAGTGCCCGCGCGGCGCCGTAGAGCAGCGGGCCGAGGAAGTAGCGGCCGATCTCGCTGGCGGCCTGGGGCTGCATCACCAAGGTCGGGCGGACGACGGTCAGCGTGGTGTCGCCGCGGTGGCCGAGCATCTGGCGCACGACCCGCTCGGCGGAGCTCTTGTCCCGGCTGTACTGCGAGCTGGGGATGCCGGTGGTCGGCCAGTCCTCGCTGACCTGCTGGTCGCGGGCGCCGGCGGCGTAGGCGCCGAGCGAGGACATGTGCACGAACTGGGCGACCCCCGCCCGGGCCGCGGCCCGGGCCACCCGGTAGGTGCCGTCGACGTTGACCGCGTGCAGCCGGTCGGGGTGCCGGCCGGGCTGCAGCGCCCACGCCAGGTGCACCACCGCGTCCACGCCCTCGAGCGCCGCGGGCAGGTCGTCCTCGCTGGCCTGCTCGCCGAGGTCGGTCAGGTGCCAGGTGACCCCGGTGTAGGGCGCGACGTCCGGCGGCCGGCGGCGGGCCAGGCCGCGCACCTCGGCGACGCCCGACGCGGGGTCGGCCAGGCGCCGCAGCAGCGCCGTCCCGACGTTGCCGCTGGCGCCGGTGACGGCGACCCGCAGGCCCTGCAGGTGTCCGGGGGAGAGGTCGGCCATGCTCTCGCCGCTACCCGGCCCGGCCGCGGGCCACCCCTACGCTCGACCGGTGATCCTCGGCACGCACGTGATCCTGTACAGCAGCGACGCCGAGGCCGACCGCGCGTTCCTGCGGAACGTGCTCGGGCTCTCCGGCGTGGACGCCGGCGGGGGCTGGCTGGTCTTCCGGCTGCCGCCCGCCGAGGTCGCCGTCCACCCGGCCGAGGCCTCCGGCGCGGCCGAGCTCTACCTGGTGTGCGACGACGTCGAGGCGACGCTCGCCGACCTCACCGGGCGGGGCGTCGCCGTGGAGGGCGGCATCAGCGACCAGGGCTGGGGCCGGCTGATCACCGTGCGGCTGCCCGGCGGCGGCACGGTCGGGGTCTACGAGGCCCGCCACGCCACCGCCTTCGACGCCTGACCCCGCGACGTCAGCTCAGCTCGAGCCCGCGCTCGGCGAGCGCCTCCCGGAGCAGCCGGACGGCCTTGGGCCCCACCCCGTGCAGCGCGAGCAGGTCCCGCTCCGGCAGCCCGGCCAGCTGGTCGAGCCGGGTGTAGCCGGCGTGCAGCAGCGCCCCGGTGGCCGGGCGGCCGATGCCGCGCGGGAGGTCGGTCTCGGTTCCGTCGGGATCGGTCACGCCGGGCACGCTAGGCCGCGGCGCCGGCCACGGGTACCGCCTCGCCGGCGCCGTCGGGGACGTCCGCCGGCCGGGGCAGCCGGAGGGAGAGCACCGCGACGGCGAGCAGCGGGACGGCGGTCAGCGCCAGGCACCACGGCAGGCCGACCACCCCGGCGAGCCGGGGCACCACGAGGTTCCCGGCGATCCCGCCGACCATGAGCGCGACCGACATCGCCGAGACCGTCGTCGACCGGTGCCCCGCGTCGACCCGGGCGTGCAGCAGCCGCTGGCGCAGCGGCCACCCGGCGGCGTTGGCCAGGTAGAAGGCGGCGCAGGCCAGGCCCGCGACGACGACCGTGCTCCCGGCGCCGACGCCGGCCACGGCGGCGGCGCAGACGAGCGCCAGCATCGTGCTCGCCGCCGCCACCGAGCCGCGCGCCAGCCGGCCGACGGCCGGGGCGAGCGCCGCCCCGGCCGCCGCCGCGGCGAAGGACACCGCCATGACCGTGCCGAAGACCGCCGTGCCCGCCTCCGCGTCGCCGGCGAGCGCGCCGAAGTGCAGCGGCCCGATCGACTCCAGCGTCGCGAGGACCACCCCGGTGAGCAGCGTGATGCCGGCCAGCCGCCGCAGGGCGGCGTCCCGCAGTGTGCCGGCCACGGTGTCCCGGACGAGCGCGGGCACCGACCGCACGCCGCCGCTCGGGGAGGCGCCGGTGCCGGCCGGGCGGGGGAGCGGCGCGACGAGCAGCAGGACCGCGACCAGGTAGACGGCGACCAGCCCCGCGGCCAGCACGAAGGGGAGGGCGAGCACGTCGCCGTCGCGCCCCCACCGCTCGGCGGCCGCCGGGGTCAGCCCGCCCAGGACGGCGCCGACGGTCAGGCCGATCGCGTTGGCCGACGACGCCCGCGCCAGGCCCGGCGTCGGGTCGGCCGCGGGATCGGCGCGGGCCACCGTGTCGACGTACCAGGACTCCAGCGGGCCGGAGTCCAGCGCCCGGCCGGCGCCGAGCAGCCCCATGGCGAGCGCGAACCCGGCCACCGACCCGGCCACGGCGAACCCCAGCGCGCCGGCGCCCTGCAGCACCGCCGCGGCGACGAGCACGGGGCGGGTGCCGAGCGCGTCGGCGAGCCCGCCGGTGGGCAGCTCGAGCACCAGCGCGACCACCGAGTAGGCGGCGAAGACCAGGCCGACGTCGGCCGGGGACAGCCCGCGGGAGGCTGCCAGCAGCGCCATCCCCGGCAGCGAGATGCCGGTGGGCAGCCACCGCAGCGCCGTGAGCAGCACGTAGCGGCGGGCGGCCGACGCGGGGGAGGGGGCGGCGGTCACAGCGGGTACTCGTGCAGCGGGAAGACGTCGAGCAGCACGTGCACCACCGGCTCCTCCGGGTCCTCCTCCTCGGCGCGCCACCGGGCGAGGACGCCGTTGAGCTCCTCGGTCAGCTCGCGGGCCCGGGCGGGGGAGAGCCGCAGCGCCCAGTCGTTGAGCGAGACGGTGGCCCGCTCCTCCTCGGAGAGGTCGTCGTGCTCGCCGGCGAGGGCGGCCAGCACGCGGGTCTGCTGGCGCAGGAGGTGCTGGGTCAGCTCGCCGACGACCTCCGCGCCACCGGCGTCGGCCAGCCCCTCCGACGACCAGCGTGTGCTGCGGTGCACCGCGCGCCACCAGCGCTCCCGCCCGTCACCGCCGAGGACCTCCTCGACGAGGCCGAACGCGGCCAGCTGGCGCAGGTGGTAGCTGGTGGCCCCGCTGCTCTCCCCGAGCCGCCGGCCCAGCCGGGTCGCCGTGGACGGCCCCTCGAGGCGCAGCAGCGACAGCAGCCCGGAACGCAGCGGGTGGGACAGCGCCCGCAGCACCCGGGGATCGGAGACGTCGACGGCCGGCTCGGGGGTGGGCACGTCGGGACGGTCGTCGGCCATGCCGCCGACCGTAGACCGCAAAGGCGACTTTGCAAAGATCCCTTTGCAGAGGAGTCTTTGCGGTCAGGCGGTCTCCTCCAGCGTCCGGCCGCGCTGCTCGGGCAGGCCCAGCGCGCCGACCGCGGCGAGCAGGAAGAAGCCGGCGAACACGCCGAACACCAGGCCCTCCCCGCCGGCGCCCAGCAGGGGCGGCACGCACAGCGGCGCCGCGATCGAGGCGATCCGGCCGAAGCCCGCCGCCGCGCCCGCCCCGGTGCCGCGCAGCGCGGTCGGGTAGACCTCCGGCGTCACGGCGTAGACCGCGCCCCAGGCGCCCAGGTTGCAGAACGACAGCGCCATCCCCGAGGCCAGCACGGTGGCGGGCGTGTCCGCGACGGCGAACAGCCCGGCGCTCGCGGCCGAGCCGGCGAGGAACAGCGCCAGCGTGGGCCGGCGTCCCCACACCTCGACGAGCACCGCCGCGACCGCGTACCCCGGCAGCTGCGCCAGGGTGATGACCAGCGTGTAGCCGAAGGACTGCACCAGCGACAGCCCCGAGGCCACGAGCAGGGTCGGCAGCCAGATGAAGGCGCCGTAGTAGGCGAAGTTGATGCCGAACCACACGGTCCACAGGGCGGCGGTGTGGCCGCGGTGGGCGCGGTCCCACAGCCGCGGCCGGCCGGCGGTCCCGGCCGGCGGCGCCGCCGCGGGGGCGGGCTCGGGGGCGGACGCCGTCCCCGGCTCCACCCCGGCCGCCCGCTCGAACCGCCGGACGGCGGCCTCGGCCTCGGCCGTGCGGCCGCGCAGCTCGAGGAACCGCACCGACTCGGGCAGCCCGCGGCGGACCACCACCGCGTAGAGCGCCGGCACCGCGCCGAGCAGCAGCGCCCAGCGCCAGCCGTCGTCCCCGCGCGGGACGACGACGTAGCCGATGACCGCCGCGAGCAGCCAGCCGACCGCCCAGAACGCCTCGAGCGCGACGACGACGCGCCCCCGCAGCCGGGCCGGGGCGTACTCGCTGACCAGGGTCGACGCCACCGGCAGCTCGGCGCCCAGGCCCAGACCGATGAGGAACCGGAAGACCAGCAGTGCCCCCACCGACCAGGACAGCGCGGCCGCGCCGGTGGCCACGCCGAAGACGAGCAGGGTCAGCGCGAACACCTGCCGCCGGCCGAAGCGGTCGGCGAGCAGGCCGCCGAGCGTGGCGCCCAGCGCCATCCCGACGAAGCCGATCGAGCCGATCCAGGACAGCTCGGTGGAGCTCAGCGACCACTGCTCGCGCAGCGCGGCCATCACGAAGGAGATGAGCCCCACGTCCATGGCGTCCAGGGCCCAGCCGATCCCCGAGCCGCCGACGAGCCGGCCGTGCTCCCGGGTGAACGGGAGCCGGTCCAGCCGCTGCGACCGGGTCGGCGTCGTGCTCGGCGCGTGCGTGGTCACGGCGCCCCCCGCACCCCCGTGTCCTGCCGGGGGGTCAGCCGTCCCCGTCCTCGCCGTCCGTGGCGTCCTCGACACCCTGCTCGACGTCGTCGACGCCCTCCTCGACGTCCTGCTGGACGTCGTCGTCGACGACGTCCTCGCCGCACGCGGCGACGGTGAACGCGGAGGCGGCGATGGCGAGGCCGGCCGCGGCGGTGCGCCAGCGGCGGGAGGCGGTATGGGTGCGGGTCACGGAGGTCCTCCGGGGATCGGGCGACGGGACACGACGGACATGCCCGGACACGGCCCGGGGCATGCGCGCGCCACGTCTGGCGCGTGCGGGCTTGTTGACCGGATGTAACGGTCCGGTAACCTCCGGGAGGGCCATTGGTCCCTAGCGTGTGCCCCACGCCGTCCCGCTTCCAGCCCCGGAGCCCCCATGTCACACCGCGTCCCCCCGGTCGCCTCCCCGGCAGCCGCACCGCGCGACGTGGTCGCCATCGACCCGTCCGCCCGCGCGATCGCGATGCTCGGCTTCGGCCCCACCGGGATGCGGGTGGTCCGGCGCTGGATCGAGCAGGTGCCCGCGGGCACGCCCGTGACCTGGGCGGCGGCGCAGCGCGCCGACGCGGTCAGCCTGGCCGAGCTGGAGCGCCTGGTGACGGGCGCGCGGCCGGGCTGGCGGCTGATGCTGGCCGGCCCCGAGGCCGACGTCCGCGCCGCCCGCGAGGTCGCCCTGCGGCTGGGCCTGCTCGGCGACGAGGTCCGGACCGCGCTCACCGGCCGGGAGCCGCGCCGGGTGTGGTGCCCGCACTGCACGGCCACGACGGAGACCGAGGCGCTGCCCGGCGAGTCGGTGCACTGCTGCGGCTGCACCGTGCCGCTCCGGGTCACCGCGGCCGTCTCCCGGTCGCACGGCGCGTCGGTCGGCATCGTCGAGGGGCCGGCCGCCGCCCACCACGTGGCCTGACCCCCCGGGCACCCCGGGGTCGCGCTCAGCGCCGCCAGTCGGTCACGTGCGCCGGGACGTCGATGCCGGCGGCCAGGTCGGGGGCCGGCTGCGGCGCCCCGGGCACCGTGCGCAGCGGCAGCACGCCCGACCAGTGCGGCAGGCCGAGGTCCTCGTCGTCGTCCACCGGCGGACCGGTGCGGACCTTGACCGACACCTCCTCCAGCGGCAGGACCAGCACGGTCGTGGCCGCCAGCTCCCGCCGGTCGGGCGCCCGGCTGCCCGCGGTGCGGCCGGGCACGATGCCGTCGACCAGCGCCGCCAGGGCCGCGGACTTCTCCGCCGGGTCGGTCACGACCGTCGCCGTCCCCAGGGCGACGACCGAGCGGTAGTTGACCGAGTGGTGGAACGCCGACCGGGCGAGCACCAGCCCGTCCACCAGCGTGACGGTCACGCAGACGTCGAGGCCGCCGTCGGCGGCCCGGCGCAGGGCCCGGGCGCCGGTGGACCCGTGCAGGTACAGCCGGTCGCCGACCCGGGCGTGCAGCTGCGGCAGGACGACCGGCCGGTCGTCGACGACGAACCCGACGTGGCACACGACCGCCTCGTCGAGCACGGCGTGGACGGTGGCCCGGTCGTAGCCGACGCGCTCGCGGATGCGGGTGGGCACGGTGCGGGGGCTGGCCGGATAGGTCACGGCGCCGATTCTGTCGGAGTGGCCCAAGCGCGATTCCCGCGCTCGGGCGACTCCGCTCAGCGCTGGGTGCGGACGTGCGCGACGACCAGCTCGCCGGTGCGCTCGGCGGCGAGCTCGGGGATCCAGTGCGTCACGCCCTCGAGGACCTCCAGCCGGTAGGGGCCGGTCACGTACTGCCCGGTGGCCTCGGTGGCCGCGCGCCCCAGGAAGGCGTCCCCGGTGCTCCAGACGTGCAGCGTCGGCACGCCGATCCGGCCGACCGCGTCCCGGACGCCGAACGGCAGCGCCCGGTACCAGTTCAGCGCCGCCGTCAGCGCGCCGGGCTCGCGCATCCGCTGCACGTAGCGGTCGACGGCGTCGCGGGGCAGGCCGCCGTGCCGCAGCATCCGGCGCAGGGCGGCCCCGCCGCCGGAGAGGATGATCCGCTCCGGGACGACGGGCAGCTGGAACAGCGCCACGTAGTACGACCGCAGCGCCTGGTCGCTGACCACCAGCGCCCGGGCCATCGCCGCCGGGTGCGGCACCGACAGGGCGGTCAGCGTCCGGACCCGCTCGGGGTGCCAGCCGGCCATCGCCCAGCCGACGATCCCGCCCCAGTCGTGCCCGACCACGTGCGCCGACCCCAGGCCCGCCGCGTCGAGCAGCGCGAGCACGTCCTGCACCGTCTCCCGCAGCCGGTAGGCGGCGCGCCCCGCGGGGCGGGCGCCGGGGGAGTAGCCGCGCTGGTCGGGGGCGAGCGTGCGCAGCCCGGCGCCGTGCAGCACCGGCGCCAGCCGGTCGAAGGCGGTGCGGTCCTGCGGGAAGCCGTGCAGCAGCACGACCGGCTCGCCGTCCGCCGGGCCGGCGTCCCGGACGTCGAACTCCATGCCCTCGCGACGGAAGCTGTCCATGCCCGAACAGTGCCCGACCGCGGGGGCCCCGGCACGCCGGGCCGTCCTCGGGGATCATGGGCGGCGTGAGCGAGGAGCTGATCGTCCTGGTCGACGACGACGGGGAGGCGATCGGCACGCTGCCCAAGCCGCTGGTGCACCACGGCGAGACGCCGCTGCACCGCGCCTTCTCCGCCTACCTGTTCGCCGACGACGGCCGGCTGCTGGTCACCCGGCGCGCCGCGGACAAGCAGACCTTCCCCGGCATGTGGACCAACACCGTGTGCGGGCACCCGGGCCCGGGGGAGGACGACGCCGCCGCGATCAGTCGGCGCGCCGCCTTCGAGCTCGGGCTGGGGGTGGCCGACCTGCGCCCGGCGGTGCCCGGCTACCGCTACCGCGCGGAGTTCCGCGGCGTCGTCGAGAACGAGGTGTGCCCGGTGTACCTCGGCCGGTTCACCGGCAGCCCGGCACCCGACCCGACCGAGGTCGGCGACTGGGAGCTGCTGGACTGGGCGGCCTTCCGGCGCCGGCAGGAGACCGAGGGCGACGCCTGGTCGCCGTGGTGCCGGGAGCAGGCGCGGCTGATCGAGGCCGCGGGGCTGGCGCCCGCCGCCTGACCCCGACGTCCGGGGCAGAAGGGCACTTCTAGCCGGGGCGAAAGGGCACTCCTGCCCGGGCGGGAGCCCGGGACGGCGGGGCGCCTGGGGCGGGGCGCGTAGCCGTGGGACGACGGCGCGTGGCGGGCACGCGGGCGCCGGGGTGTCGCTGTCCGGGACGCGCGGACACGCCCTCCTAGCGTCCGGCCGCGTGGACCGCCGCCGCTTCGTCGTCCTCCTCGCCGCCGGTGTGCTCGGAGCCGCGGTCGGCCGCGGCACCGCTTCCTTCGTCGAGGAACCCACCGGGCCGACCACGGCCGCCAAGCCCGCGGTGCGGCCGGCCGCCCAGCGGGCCGGCACCCTGCCGCCACCGACCGGCGTGGTCGACCGGCTGCCCGGCGAGAGCAACCGGATCGCGCTCACCATCGACGACGGCACCAGCTCCGACGTCGTGGGCGCGTTCACCGAGCTGGCCGCCGAGACCGGCCTGCGGCTGACGTTCTTCCCCAACGGGTGCTACCGCTCCTGGACCGACCACGCCCGGGCGCTGCGGCCGATGGTGGAGTCCGGGCAGGTGGCGCTCGGCAACCACACCTGGGACCACCCGGACCTGATGACGCTGAGCGACGCCGCGGTCGCCGAGGCGATCACCCGCAACCGGCGCTTCCTCGCCGACACGTTCGGCGCCGGCGAGACGCCGTTCTTCCGGCCGCCCTACGGCAGCCACGACGAGCGGGTCGACCGGATCGCCGCCGACTGCGGGCATCCGACGGTCGCGATGTGGGAGGGGACGCTCGCCGACCACCGGCTGCTGACCGCCGACGAGCTCATGGCCGCCGCCCGGCAGTGGTTCGCCGCCCAGTCGATCGTGATCGGCCACGCCAACCACGACACCGTCACCACCGTCTTCGACGAGCTCGTCGAGCTGATCGAGGAGCGGGAGCTGGAGACGGTGACCCTCGCCGACGTCTGGGCCCACCCCGCCTGACTCGACCTGCGGCCCGGCCCGTCATCGGCGAGGCTGGCGGGGGCGCCGAGATCATCGCGGCGCGCTCGACGAGACGGAGGCGTGGATGGCCGGCAGTGGGTCGTTGGACGGGCGGGTCGCGCTCGTCACCGGGGGAGCCAGCGGGCTGGGGCGGGCCACCTGCCTCGCGCTGGCCGAGGCCGGTGCGCACGTGGCCGTCGCCGACATCGACGCCGCGGGCAGCGAGCGGACGGCGGAGCTGGTCGGCGAGGCCGGCGGCAAGGCCGACGTCGTCGCCCTGGACGTGACCGACGACGCCAGCCGCAGGGCGGTGGTCGCGCAGCTGTTCGAGCAGCACGGCGACGCCTTCGACGTCCTGGCCAACGTCGCCGGCATCGACCGCCCGGGGTACGTCACCGACATCGACCTGGCCGACTACCAGCGGGTGCAGGCGGTCAACTGCGAGGGGCCGATCTTCCTCACCAGCGAGTTCATGAAGCGGGTGCAGCACCTGCCGGAGGGGCGCACGGCCGACGTCGTCCACGTCGTCAGCCTCTCGGCGATCACCTCCGGCAGCGGCGCGATCGCCTACAACGGCTCGAAGGCCGGCTTCCTCAACGCCACCCGGTGCATCCAGCGCGAGCTGCGGGAGAAGGCGACGCGGGCCGAGGACGGCACCGAGCGGCCGTTCCCGTGCCGGGTGCAGGCCGTGATCCCGGCGGCGATGGACACCCCGATGATGGAGCAGTGGGGCATCCCGTCCCACCTGATGATGCCGCCGTCCGCGGTCGCCGAGATGGTCCGCTACCTGGTGACCCTGCACCCGTCGGCGTTCGTGCCGGAGATGCAGATCGTCCCGCGGCTCGAGCCGAACTTCCCCCGCTGAGGAGGCCGTCGTGACCGGACCAGAGACGACGGGGCCCGACCTGCCCGACTCCGGCATGGCCAGCGGGTCCGACGCCGGCGAGCCCGGCGAGCGCCTCGGCGGCGGGGACCTGCGCCCCGACGAGGAGCGGCTGCTCGCCGAGCTGCGGCGCGGCGTCGACGACACCGACCCGCCGGACACCGAGGCCCAGCTGCGCGCCGCCGAGGACGAGGTGCCGCTGCCCGCCGAGGGCGGCGCGCAGCAGGACGGCCTGGAGGCGGAGTTCAGCGAGGGGCAGTGACGGCCGCCAGCCGGACGGCGACCAGCGCGACGTCGTCCTCCGCGCCGTCGGGCACCAGCCGGGCGAGGACGCCGTCGCAGACGGTCTCGACCGGGTGCTCGCGCAGCTCGGCCAGCGCCGCGGTCAGCCGCGTCACGCCGGTGTCGAAGACCTGGTCGCGGCGCTCCACCAGGCCGTCGGTGTAGAGCAGCAGCGTCGACCCGTCGTCGAGCACGACCGTGGCGTCGGTGCGGGGCGTCCCGGGGTGCACGCCGAGCAGCAGCTCGGGCCGGCCGCCGTCCAGCGCCCGGGCGGCGGAGTCGCGGCCGACGACCACCGGCGGCAGGTGGCCGGCGCTGGACCAGCGCACCTCGACCCGCCCGTCGCCGGTGGGGGTCAGCCGGGCCACCAGCACCGTGGCCAGCGCCCCCAGCCCGAGGCCCTCGACGGCGGCGTCCAGCCGGGTCAGCACGGCGGCCGGGCCGTCGGCGTTGTCGTAGGCGATGCCGCGCAGCAGCCCGCGCAGCTGCGCCATGGTCGCGGCGGCGTCGATGTCGTGGCCGGCGACGTCCCCGATCACCAGCACCGTGGAGCCGTCGGGCTGGGTGAAGACGTCGTACCAGTCGCCGCCCACCTGGGCCTCGCGCGTGGCGGGCACGTAGCGGACCGCCACCTGCAGGTCGGGCAGCCGCGGCGGAGCGGTCAGGTGGCTGCGCTGCAGGATCTCGGCGGCGCGCACGATGCTGCGCTGCCGCGCGTAGAGCGCCTCCAGCAGGTGCGTGCGCAGCTCGGTGACCTCGGCGACCTGCTGCGGCGTCCAGGCCTCGGACCGGTCGCGGACGGTCTCCCGCCACCGCTCGAACGACTTGCGCGGGCTCAGCCGCACCTCGTCGCCCTCGCGCTCGGCGATCGCCTTGTTGTGCGGGTCGCCGCCCCAGTCGATGTGCCGGACGGTCTCCGCCCGGTGCCACAGGAGGTACTGGCTCTCCGGCAGCGGGACGACGAGGACGCCGACCACGTCGTCCGGCAGGTCGAGCTCCGGGGCCAGCCGGCGGAGGTTGTCGGTGGCGACGACGTCCTCGCCGCGCTCGGCGGCCCAGGCGGCGATGCGGGCGGCCAGGCCGTCGGGCAGGTCCGCGCCCCGCGTGCCGGCGGTGCGCTGCAGGCACACGCTGACCCCGTCGGCGGGGAGCAGGTCCAGCAGGTCCGGCGCGCCGAGCAGGGTGTCGGTCAGCGCCCGGTCCTCGTCGAGGGTGGCCGCGGTCAGCCAGGCCAGCGTGGAGCGCACCTGCAGGGCGCGGTGCACCTCCTCCTCCGACGCCCGGTCCACCAGGCGCAGCGACAGCGTCGACCCGAGGAACTCCGCGGCCGCGCGGGTGGCGAACGGCGGTGCGTGCGGCCCGCTGTAGTGGTGGCAGGCGATGAGCCCCCACAGCCGGTCGTCGCGCAGCAGCGAGATCGACATGGACGCGCGCACGCCCATGTTCTGCAGGTACTCGACGTGGATGGGGGAGACGCTGCGCAGCGTGGAGTAGGTGAGGTCCAGCGGCTCGCCGGTCTCGGGGTGCGCGACCGGCTCGATCGGCGCCGGCACGTAGCCGACGTCGGAGATCAGCCGGATCCAGTTCTTCTCGTACAGCGCCCGGGCCTGCGCCGGGATGTCCGAGGCCGGGTAGTGCAGCCCCACGAAGGAGTTGGGCACGAGTTCCGATCGCGCCTCGGCCACGACCTCGCCGTTGTAGTCGGCGTCGTAGCGGTAGACCATCACCCGGTCGAAGCCGGTCAGCGAGCGCACCGCCCGGGCGGTGATGTCGTAGAGCTCCTGCAGCGTCGAGGCCCGGTTCAGCTCGCCGACCGTGCCGCGCACGGCCTGGTAGGTGTTGGGGAACGAGAACGGGCGCGGCCCGCGGGCCGGCTCCAGCTCGACGACGAGGGCGGTCGCCGCCGGCAGGTCCCGGCCGGACTCGTCCTCCGCCCGCCGCAGCAGGGCCCGGTGCAGGATCGCGTCGACCGGCACGGGGGCGCCGGCGACGTCCAGGGTCAGCTCCACCGGGTTGCGCTCGCGCAGGTCGCCGAAGGCGCTCGCCGAGCGGGCGACGGCCTCGGCGGCGGGCACGCCGATCACCTCGGACAGCGGCCGGCCCAGGGCGGCGTCCCAGGCGACGCCGATGAGGTCGGCGAGGTTGCGCGAGGCCTGCCGCACGACCTGCCCGGGCTCGTCGACGGTGAGCAGGACGCCGCGGGGCTGGATGCTGCCGGGCACGTGGATGGGCTCGCGCTCGCAGTTGCTCAGGTCGATGGGCGTCCCGGGCGGGAGGAGCTCCACCTCCCCGTTCACGCGCCCACCCGCACCGGCTCGCACCAGTCGGCCAGCACGGTGAACGTCGTCCGCGCGGCGCAGACCACCCGGCCGGCGTCGCCGCCGGCGCCCACGTGGTCGCGGGCCGCCCGCCGGAAGTCCCGCCACATGCGGCCGGTGCCCTCCCCGTAGGGGCTGAAGGCGCGCAGCCGGACCCCGCCGGACAGCTCCGGCAGCGTGGCCAGGTGCCGGTCGATGAAGGTGCCGCCCAGCGTGGAGCCCTCCAGCACGTACAGCCGGCCCAGCGCCTCCCCGGTGCCGCCGACCTCGGGCAGCTCCGGGCGGGCCGGCGCGTCCGCGCGGGAGCCGAGGGTGGCCAGGTCGGCGGCGAACAGGCCGGCGCGGCGGCGCCGGTCCCAGGCGAGCGTGGTCGCGTCGGCCGGCTCGCGGCCGGCCCAGGCGTCCAGGCCCTCCTCGGCGGCCAGCCAGAACCCGTGCATCAGGGTGAGGACGTCGGCCAGCCGCTCCCGCGTCAGTCCCGGGTCCATCAGGCCGAGGGTCTGCTCGACCCGCTCGTGCTCGGCGGCCGTGGCTGACCGCAGCACCGTGAGGACGTCGGCGTCGCCCCCCGTGTCTCGAGGCAACGCCTCTCCTCCCGGACTTCTCGTGCCCCGAGGGTAGGTCACCGGGGGCCGGGGGGCGCGACGGTGGTTGCAGAACCCCACCGGATGCCCGCGCCGGGCCCGGTTGCCCCCCGTGCGCCGGCGGTATTGCATCGAGGCCCGCGTCCCGCCCGCCGGAGGTGCCGTGCTCAGCTCGAGGGCCGTGCTGCTGGCCGCCTCGCGCCGGCCGGCGTTGCGCCGGGCGCTGGTCGGCGTGCCGGCCACCCGCCGCGTGGTCGACCGCTTCGTCGCCGGCGAGACCCTCGACGACGCGCTGGCCGCCGTCCGGCGGCTCACCGGGCAGGGCATCGCGGTCACCCTCGACCACCTCGGCGAGGCCGTCACCGACCCGGGCCTGGCCCGCCGCTCGCAGGAGGCCTACCTGGCCGCGCTGGACGGGCTCGCCCCGCTGGGCCTGGGCCCGGCCGCGGAGGTGTCGGTGAAGCTGTCCGCGTTCGGCGCGGGGCTGCCCGGCGGCGAGGACCTGGCGCTGGAGCTCGTCGCGCCGGTGGCCGCGGCGGCGACGGCGATCGGCACGACCGTCACCCTCGACATGGAGGAGTCGGCGACCGTCGACGCCACCCTGCGGGTCCTCGCCGAGCTGCGCCGCGACCACCCGGACACGGGCGCGGTGCTGCAGGCGGCGCTGTTCCGCACCGCGGACGACGTCGCCGCGCTCGCGGTGCCCGGCTCGCGGGTGCGCCTGGTCAAGGGCGCCTACGACGAGCCGCCGACCGTCGCGCACGTCGACCGGGCCGACGTCGACGCCGCCTACGCCCGCTGCCTCGGCGTCCTCATGCGCGGCGGGGGCTACCCGATGGTCGGCAGCCACGACCCGCGGATGGTGGCCCTGGCCTGCCGGCTGGCCGGCGAGTACGGGCGCGCGCCGGACTCCTGGGAGGTGCAGATGCTCTACGGCATCCGCGGCGCCGAGCAGGCCCGGCTGGCCGCCGGCGGGGTCCGCGTGCGCGCCTACGTCCCCTACGGCGCCGACTGGTACGGCTACCTCGTCCGCCGGCTGGCCGAGCGGCCGGCCAACCTCCGCTTCTTCTTGCGCTCGCTGGTCACCACCCGCTGAAGGAGGCCGCCATGGACGGCACCACCCGCGTTCCCCCACCGCGCAACGAGCCGGTGCTGACCTACGCGCCCGGGTCGGCCGAGCGCGCGGAGCTGGAGAAGCGGCTGGCCGAGCTCGCCGCCGACCCGCTGGAGCTGACCAGCACCCTCGGCGGCGAGCAGCGGATGGCCGGCGGCGAGCGCTTCGACGTCGTCCAGCCGCACCGCCACGCCGCCGTCCTCGGGACGTCGGCGCACGCCACGCACGCCGACGCAGCCGAGGCCGTCCGCTGCGCGACGGAGGCGGCGCCGGCCTGGCGGGAGCTGTCGGCCGACGACCGCGCCGCCGTCTTCCTCAAGGCCGCCGACCTGCTGGCCGGCCCGTGGCGGCAGACGCTCAACGCCGCGACGATGCTCGGCCAGAGCAAGACCGTGCAGCAGGCCGAGATCGACAGCGCGTGCGAGCTGATCGACTTCTGGCGCTACAACGTGCACTTCGCCCGGCAGCTGCTGGCCGAGCAGCCGGAGTCGGCGCCGGGGGCCTGGAACCGGATCGACCACCGGCCGCTGGAGGGGTTCGTCTACGCGGTCACCCCGTTCAACTTCACCGCGATCGCCGGCAACCTGCCGACCGCGCCGGCGCTGATGGGCAACACGGTGGTGTGGAAGCCGGCGCCCACCCAGCAGTTCGCCGCCCACTACGTGATGCGGCTGCTCGAGGCGGCCGGCCTGCCGCCGGGCGTGATCAACCTGGTGACCGGCGACGGGACCGCCGTCTCCGAGGTCGTGCTGGCCGACCCCGGCCTGGCGGGCATCCACTTCACCGGGTCGACGCGGGTGTTCCAGCACCTGTGGCGCACGGTCGGGGAGAACATCGCCGGCTACCGCGGCTACCCGCGGGTGGTGGGGGAGACCGGCGGCAAGGACTTCGTCGTCGCCCACCCCTCGGCCGACCTCGACGTGCTGCGCACGGCGCTGATCCGCGGCGCCTTCGAGTACCAGGGCCAGAAGTGCTCCGCGGCCTCGCGGGCCTACGTGCCGCGCAGCGTCTGGGCGCGGCTGCGCGACGACCTGGTCGGCACCACCGAGGCGCTGCCGATGGGCGACGTCACCGACCTGTCGAACTTCCTCGGCGCCGTCATCGACCGCCGATCGTTCGACCGGCTGGCCGGGGTGCTGGAGCGGGCCCGGTCCGACGACGCGCTCACCGTCGTGGCGGGCGGCACCGTCGACGACGAGGAGGGCTTCTTCGTGCGGCCGACGATCGTCGAGGGCACCGACCCGGCCCACGAGGTGTTCACCACCGAGTACTTCGGGCCGGTGCTCGCCGTCCACGTCTACGACGACGCGGACTACGACACGGTGCTCGCGCAGATGGAGTGCGTGGCGCCGTACGCGCTGACCGGGGCGGTGATCGCGCAGGACCGGGCGGCGATCGCGCACGCCGAGCGGTTCCTGCGGTTCGCCGCCGGCAACTTCTACGTCAACGACAAGCCGACCGGCGCCGTCGTCGGGCAGCAGCCGTTCGGCGGCGGCCGGGCGTCGGGCACCAACGACAAGGCCGGCGCCGCTCAGAACCTGCTCCGCTGGACCAGCACCCGCGTGGTCAAGGAGACGTTCGTGCCGCCCACCGACCACCGGTACCCGCACATGGGTTAGTGGGGTGCGGGAGAGCAGGTCTCCTGCACTCCCGCACCCCTCGGGGCCGGCGGACCTGTCCGCCGGGGCCCACCCCGCCGACGGCGCCGCCGACGCGCCGGTCATGCTGCTCGCCGGGCGACGGCGCCCGTGGGGGAGGGACGGACGATGCGCGGCGGGACGACGACGGGCGGGGGCTCGCTGCTGCGGCGGCCGGCCATGCAGGCGCTGCTCGCGGTGACCGCCCTCGGCTTCGCCAGCTACTGCCTGACCCTGGCGTCGCTGCCGACCTACGCCGTCGGCGGCGGGGCGAGCGAGAGCACCGCCGGCGTGGTGACCGCGGTCTTCCTCGTCGTGACCATCGTCTCCCAGGCCGCGGTGCCGGCGCTGACGTCCCGCTTCGGCGCCGGGCCGGTGCTCGCCGCCGGGCTGGTCGCGATCGGGCTGCCCAGCCCGCTGTACGCGCTGGGCGACGGGCTGGTCTGGCTCTCCTGGCTGTCGGCGGTCCGCGGGATCGGGTTCGGGATCATCACCGTGCTCGGTGCGCTGCTGGCCGCCGCGGTGGCCCCGCCGGAGCGCCGCGGCGAGTCGATCGGCCTGTACGGGCTGGCGATCGCGGTGCCCAACCTGGTCGCCGTCCCCGCCGGGGTGGCGCTGGTGCTGGCCGGGCACGCCGGCTGGCTGGCGTGGCTGGCGGCCGCCCCGCTGCTCGGGCTGCCGTTCCTGCCGGCGCTGATGCGCACCGCGGCGCCGATCGCCCCCTCGGCGGGCGGCGGGGCGGGCCGGCGGGCGGTCGCGGCGTCGCTGGCGCCGGCGGCGGTGCTGCTGGTGGTCACGCTCGCCGGCGGCGGCGTCGTCACGTTCCTGCCGATCGAGCGGCCCGACGGCTCGCTGGCCACGGTGGCGCTGCTCGTCATGGGGGTCACCACCGCGCTGGCCCGCTGGCGGGTCGGGGTGCTGGCCGACCGGCTGGGCACCCGGCTGCTGCTGCCCGCCGGGCTGGCGGTCGGCACCGTGGGCATGGCGCTTCTCGGCGCCGGGCTGGACCTCGGCGACGGCTGGATCATCGCCGCCGTCGCGCTGTTCGGCGTCTGCTACGGGTCGGTGCAGAACCTGACGCTGCTCACCGCGTTCGCCCGGGCCGGCGCCGGCGGCGCCCCCGCGGCCAGCGCGATGTGGAACGCCTCGTTCGACGCGGGGACGGCGATCGGCGCGCTCGCGCTGGGCTGGGTCGCCGCCGGGCTCGGCCTGTCCTGGACCTACGTGCTGGTCGCCGCGGTGGTCGCCGCGACCGGGCCGCTCGCCGTCGCGGCCACCCGCCCCTACGCCGCGTCGCCGTCCCAGGCATAGGAAGCAAGACGCACGTCCCGGCGCGCAGGACGTGCGTATTGCTTCCCATGCCTCAGAGGTGGGCCGGCGGCGGGGGTCAGCCGGCGACGCGGTCGGCCGCCGCGCCCAGCCGGCGCAGCAGCAGCACCTCCTCGGCCGCGCTGCGCAGCCACGTCCGCAGCCCGGCCGGGTCGGTGCGGTTGCGGTCGCGGAGCACGCCGAGGTGCACCTGCCGGGTGGCGGCCTGCGCGCGCTGGGCGGGGGGCAGGCGGCGGCCCTCGGCGCGGGCGAGGACGGTCAGCCCGGCGCCGAGGAAGGCCAGGTCGCGGACCTCGGTGAGCTCCTCGAGCAGGGCCTCAGCGGCGTCCTCGTCGGCGGCCAGCAGGCGGAGCAGTTCGTCGGCGCGGGCCCGGCCGGCGGTGAGGTCATCGGGGGCGGTCACCCGCCCACTGTCCCACCGCCGGCCGGCCGGCACCTCAGGCGTCCCGGCGGCGGAAGGCCACGGCGGCCACGAGAAGCAGCACCGCGACCTCGGCGGCGAACACGGCGAACCCCGTCCACGGCCCGAGCGCGTCGGGGTTGAACGACACCGGGGTCGTGACCGCGGAGCCGGCGTTGCCCGGCAGCAGCTTCGCCACCCACTCGCCCCAGGTCCCGGGGAGCAGGAAGGCCATGTTGCCCAGCACGAACACGACCGCGAGCACCGTCGACAGCGCCGCGGCGGTGTGCCGCACCAGCAGTCCGACCGCCATCGACAGCAACCCCAGCCCAGCCAGGTACAGGCCGCTGCCGAGCAGCGCGCGCAGCACCCCGTCGTCGTCCAGGGACAGGCCGATGCCCTCGGCCGACAGGAAGGCGTTGCCGCCCAGGTAGCCGACCAGCGCGGTGGCGGTGCCGGCGACCAGCAGGGTGCCGGTGAGCACGATCGCCTTGGCGGCCAGCACCGACCCGCGCCGGGGGACGGCGGCCAGCGTCGCGCGGATCATCCCGGTGCCGTACTCGCTGGTGGCGACCAGCGTGCCCAGGACGACGGCGGTGACCTGGGCGATCATCAGCCCCCAGGTGACGAAGGACGCCGGCGACTCGTCGGCCTCCGAGCTGGCCAGCCACTCTGCGCTCGTCGCGCACACCAGCACGGTCAGGCCGGCGCCGAGGACGAACAGCGCCGCGACCGACCAGCCGGTGGAGCGCACCGACCAGAACTTGACCCACTCGGCCCGCAGCGCCGACCCGAACCCGGGGCGGGCGGCGCGGGGCAGGGCGCGGGTCGCCACGGCGGCGGTCACCGGGCCACCGCCGCGGGGACCGCGCCGTACTCGACGCTGTCGGCGGTCAGGGTCATGAAGGCGTCCTCCAGGGACGACGTGACGAGGGTGAGCTCGTGCAGCACGAGGCCGTGCGCGCCGGCGAGGTCGCCCACCCCGGCGGCGTCGACGCCCTGCACCCGCAGCGCGCCGCCGTCGGCGGTCACGTCGGCGCCGGACCGGCGGAGCACCCCGGCCAGCTCGCCGGCCTGCGGACTGCGGACCCGCACGTGCGAGGCGGCGTGGCGGGCGATGAAGTCCGTCGTCGGGCAGTCGGCCAGCACCCGGCCGCGGCCGATGACCACGAGGTGGTCGGCGGTCAGCGCCATCTCGGCCATGAGGTGGCTGGAGACGAAGACGGTGCGGCCCTCGCCGGCCAGCTGCCGGGCCAGCGTGCGCACCCAGCGGATGCCCTCGGGGTCCAGGCCGTTGACCGGCTCGTCGAGGACGACGACGGCCGGGTCGCCGAGCAGCGCCACGGCGATGCCCAGTCGCTGGCCCATGCCCAGGGAGAACCGGCCGACGCGCTGGTCGGCGACGGCCTCCAGCCCGACCAGGGCCAGCACCTCGTCGACCCGGGCGGCGGGCAGCGCGTTGCTGGCGGCCAGCCACCGCAGGTGGTTGCGGGCGGTCCGGCCCGGGTGCACGGCGCGGGCCTCCAGCAGCGCGCCGACCTCCCGCAGCGGGGCGGGGGAGTCGGCGTAGCGGCGCCCGTTGACCGTGATGCTGCCGCTGGTGGGCCGGTCCAGCCCGAGCAGCATCCGCATGGTCGTGGACTTGCCGGCGCCGTTGGGGCCGAGGAAGCCGGTCACCCGGCCGGGCTCGACGGTGAACGAGACGCCGTCGACGGCGGTCCGCGGGCCGTAGGTCTTGGTGAGGTCCCGGGCGACGATCACGACGTCCCCCGGAGCGCAGCAGCGGTCATGGCGTCGAGGCTGTCGGCCGGCGCCGTCCGAGGACATCCGGGAGCGCCCTGACCGGACCCCCATCCGTCCCCCAGGGGAGAGCCCGGGTCAGCCGCGCAGGGGCAGGCCCAGCGCCTCGGCGATGCGGCGCGCCGAGGCCGGCGGCGGGCTGTCGTCGGTGTCGACGACGAGCTCGGCCGGCGGCTCGGCGACCGGCTGCCCGCGCAGCGAGCGGAGGACGGCGACGTCGGTGAGCTTTCCGTACGCCGAGCGATCGGCGCCGGTGAGCCGGGCCTCCTGGACGGCGGGGGAGACGCGCAGCCCGACGAAGCGGACCCGGCCGCCGGCGGCCTCCACCGCCGCGCGGGTGCGGTCGGGGAACCCGGCCGGGACGGTCGGCTCGGGCGCGAAGGTGAACACCAGCGACCGGCCCGCCCCGGCGGCCGCGGCGAAGGTGCTCAGCCAGAACTCCTCGCGCAGGCGCACGAACTCGGGGCTGCCGAACGGGAAGACGGCCAGCAGCGCGTCCACGACCAGGTGGTTGTGGAACAGCGGCAGGCCGGTCAGCGCGGCCAGGGCGCGGCCGGTCGTCAGCTTGCCGGAGGCGATGCCCCCGTGCAGGAACACCAGCTGGGCGGTCACGTCGTCCTCTCCGGGGCGGCATCCAGGGCGGGCGGGGCGGGTTCGCGCCGGGACGGGGTCAGGCGGCGGCGCGGCGCGGCCGCAGCCGGGCGGCCAGGTCGACCGCCGCGGCGCGGCCGCCCCGGTTGGCGCCGATCGTGCTGGCGGTGGGGCCGTAGCCGACCAGGTGCAGCAGCGGCTCGCCGACCACGCGGGTGCCCTCCACCGGGATGGCGCCGCCCGGCGCGCGCAGGTGCAGCGGGGCCAGGTGCGCGACGGCGGCGCGGAAGCCGGTGGCCCACAGGATCGCGTCGGCGCGGACGGACCGGCCGTCGTCCCAGGCCACCCCGTCGGGCGTGATCCGGTCGAACACCGGCAGCCGCTCGAGGACGCCGCGCTCCCGCGCCGCCCGGATCCACGGCGTGACCACCAGCCCGGTGCTGCCCACGACGCTGCCGGGGGCGCGGCCCTCCCGCACCGCCGCGGCGACCCGGGCCACCGCCTCGCGGCCGGCGGCGTCGTCGAACGGCTCCTCCCGCCAGACCGGCGGCCGGCGGGTGACCCAGGTGGCGTCGGCGACCTCGCTGATCTCGCCGAGCAGCTGCACGGCCGACGCCCCGCCGCCGACCACGACCACCGACTGCCCGGCGAACTCCGCGGCCGAGCGGTAGTCGACGGTGTGCAGCTGCCGGCCGCGGAAGGACTCCTGGCCGGGGTAGCGGGGCACGAACGGGCGGGTCCAGGTGCCGGTGGCGTTGACCACCGCCCGAGCCGACCAGTCGCCGGCCGAGCTCTCGACGAGGAAGCCCTCCCCGGCCCGGCGCACGGCGGTCACCCGCACCGGGCGGTGCACCGGCAGGGCGAACCGCCGCTCGTGGTCGGCGAAGTACGCCGGCACCGCCTCGGCCGCCGGCTGCTCGCCGCGCCCCGGGAAGGGCAGGCCGGGCAGGTCGTGCACCCGGTGGGTGGTGCCCACGGTCAGCGACGGCCAGCGGTGCCGCCAGGCGCCGCCGGGCCCGTCGTCGCCGTCGAGGACGACGAACCCGTCCCCGCGGGCGAAGCCGAGCCGGGCCAGGTGGTAGGCGGTGCTCAGCCCGCCCTGGCCGGCGCCGACCACGACGACGTCGACGTCCCGGGTGCTGGTCACGCAGGCAGAACGCCGGGGCGGGCGCACCGCTTCCTCACCCCCGGCGGGGTGCGGGCCAGGGCCGCCAGGCCGGCGCCGGAGGCCGTCACCAGCGGCGTGGCGGGGTCGGGGCCGGGGCCGGGGCCGGGAGGCCACCGCGTCCGGCCGCGCCTCGACGAGGGTCACCGGCTGCCACCCGTCCGCCGGGGAGGACCGGTGCAGGGGTGCGCTCACGCAGGCGACGGTAGGGGCGCCGGCAAGCCGTCTCCGCAGGTCGGCGCTTCTTGCGGTGACCTTGCGGTTGCCGGGCGGGTGCCCTGCGGATGGCCCTCCAGAGTCTGTCCTGTCGCCGGGAACACCCGCCGACACCGAGACCCGAGGGAGACCAGCAGTGAGCAGCCAGACCGCGTCGACCGCCCGCCGGCGCCGGAACCGGGCCCGCGTGGTGGCGTCGGTCGCCGTCCTGGGCGTCTCCGGCGCCGTGGCCGGCCTCGCCACCTACGGCACCTTCACCGACAGCACCAGCCCGGTGGTCACCACCACCGCGACCGGCGTGCTGTCCATCGACCTGGCGAAGGCCTCCGGCGCCGCGACGCTCTCGCTGTTCCCGCACGGCGGCTTCCTGGCCGGCGACTCGGAGAGCAGCCCGATCGACCTGGTGAACGACGGCACGACGCCGCTGTCGCGGATCTCGCTGGCCTCGGCGGCGACGACCTCCAGCGCGCTGGACGCCGACCCGGTCGACGGCCTGCAGCTCACGGTGCGCGACTGCTCGGTGGACTGGGCCCAGGTCGGCGGGGCGTGGAGCTGCCCGGGCACCGAGGCGACGCTCTACTCCGGCCGGATCCTGCTCGACGAGTCGCTGCCGGGCCTGGGCAGCCTCGCGCCCGGTGGGGTGGACCACCTGCTGCTCACCGCGGCGCTGCCGGCCACGGCCGAGGACGAGTCGGTGGCCGGCGCCTCCAGCGCCCTGGACTTCACCTTCACGGCGGTCCAGCGGGACGGCGCCGCGCGATAGACGACCGGCCCCTCACGGGGCCCGGGTCGACCAGCGTCTCCGCGGCACGGGGGGACGGAGCCGCTGGTCGGGGGGAACCGGGCGCCGCGGGGGGCGGGGAGCACGGCCGGGACTGCGACGCACGGGGGGACGCAGCTCCGGTCGGGCGGGCACTGCGCTGCACGGGGGGACGCAGCGCCCGTCGACGGGGGAACGAGAGGGGCCGGTGCGGAGAACTCCGCACCGGCCCCTCGTCGTCGTGTCCCGGGTCAGGCGGTCACGGGCTCCCCGGTGGGGGCGGTGACCCGGATGAGGTGGTCGAAGGCGCTGAGCGCGGCGGTGGAGCCCGCGCCCATCGCCGTCACGATCTGCTTGTACGGCTCGGTCGTGCAGTCCCCGGCGGCGAAGACGCCGGGCACCGAGGTGGCGCCGCGCTCGTCGACGACGATCTCGCCGCGCGCGGTGAGCTCGATGCTCCCCTCCAGCCACTCGGTGTTGGGCAGCAGCCCGATCTGCACGAACACGCCGGACAGCTCCAGCCGCCGGGTCTCGCCGGAGGGCCGGTCGGTGTAGGTCAGCCCGGTCACCCGGCTGCCGTCGCCGAGCACCTCGGTGGTGGCGGCGGAGCGGACGACGTCGACGTTGGGCAGGCTGTGCAGCTTGCGCTGCAGCACCTCGTCGGCCCGCAGCCGGTCGTCGAACTCGACGAGCGTCACGTGCGCGACGACGCCGGCCAGGTCGATGGCGGCCTCGACGCCGGAGTTGCCGCCGCCGACGACCGCCACGCGCTTGCCCTTGAACAGCGGGCCGTCGCAGTGCGGGCAGTAGGTGACGCCCTTGTTGCGGTACTCCTGCTCGCCCGGGACGCCGATGTGCCGCCAGCGGGCGCCGGTGGCCAGCACCACCGACCGGCCCTGCACGTGGGCGCCGCTGGCCAGCTCCACCGTGTGCAGCCCGTCCTCGGTGTCGGCCGGCACGAGCTTGGCCGCCCGCTGCAGGCCCATGACGTCGATCTCGTACTCGGCGGCGTGCTGCTCCAGCGCGGCGGCGAGCTTCGGGCCCTCGGTGTAGGGGACGGAGATCAGGTTCTCGATGGCCATGGTGTCGAGCACCTGGCCGCCGAGCCGCTCGCCGATCACCCCGGTGCGGATGCCCTTGCGGGCGGCGTAGATGCCGGCGGAGAAGCCGGCCGGGCCGGCGCCGACGACGAGGACGTCGAAGGGCTCCTTGCCCTCGATGGCCTCGGCGGCGCGCTCGGTGGCGCTGGTGTCCAGCTTGGCGAGGATCTGCTCGAGGGTCATCCGGCCCTGGTCGAACACCTCGCCGTCGACGAAGACGGTCGGGACGGCGAGCACGCCGCGCTCCTCGACCTCCTCGCGGAACACGCCGCCGTCGATCGCGGTGTGCCGGATCCGCGGGTTCAGCACGCTCATCACGTTGAGCGCCTGCACCACGTCGGGGCAGTTCTGGCAGGTCAGCGAGAAGACGGTCTCGAAGGTGTACTCGCCCTCCAGCGACTGGATCTGCTCGACCAGCTCCGGGGAGATGTTGGGGGTGTGGCCGCCGACGTGCAGCAGCGCGAGCACGAACGAGGTGAACTCGTGGCCCAGCGGCAGGCCGGCGAAGCGGACCGAGACGTCGGTGCCGCTGCGCTCGATCGCGAAGGAGGGGCGGCGCTCGTCGTCGTCCCGCCGGACGTAGGTGACCTGGTCGGACAGGGCCGCGACCTCGGTGAGCAGCTCCTCCGTCTGGGCGGACTTCGCGCCGTCGTCGAGGGAGGCGACCAGCTCGATCGGCCGCTTGAGCAGGGTCAGGTGCTGGGCGAGCTGCTTCGCGAGGGCGGGGTCGAGCACGGGCACGTCGGGGCCTCCGGGGTGCGAGAGGGGTGGTGAGACGGGACCGGCGCGGGGCGGGCGGGAGCCCGCCCCGCGCCGGGTGCGACGGAGGACCGTCAGATCTTGCCGACGAGGTCCAGGCTCGGGGCGAGGGTGGTGTCGCCCTCCTCCCACTTGGCCGGGCAGACCTCGTTGGGGTGCTCGCGGACGTACTGCGCGGCCTTGACCTTGCGCAGCAGCTCGGCGGCGTTGCGGCCGACGCCCTCGGAGGAGATCTCCAGGAACTGGATGACGCCGTCCGGGTCGATCAGGAAGGTGGCGCGGTCGGCCAGGCCCTGGCCGGGCCGCATGACCTCGAAGTTGTTCGTGATGGTCCCGGTCGGGTCGCCGACCATCGGGTACTGGACCTTGGCGATCGTGTCCGAGGTCTCGTGCCAGGCCTTGTGCGTGAAGTGGGTGTCCGTGGACACCGAGTAGATCTCGACGCCGAGGGCCTTGAAGTCCTCGTACAGGTCGGCCAGGTCACCGAGCTCCGTCGGGCAGACGAAGGTGAAGTCGGCCGGGTAGAAGAAGACGACGGACCAGCGACCGCGCAGGTCGGCGTCCGAGACGTCGACGAACGCACCGTTGTGGAACGCGGTGGCCGAGAACGGCTTGATCTCGGTGTTGATGAGGGCCACTGGGAACTGCCTCCGCTCGTTGGGGTGGACAACCTGCTTTTCTTGAACCATACAAGAAAGGCAGGAGCTGCCACGAGCGCCGACACGGGGAGGTACGTCACGTCGCGTTCCCGTGGCGGGAACGCCCCGGTTGTGGCAAAGAGCAGGTCAGGCGGGCGTCCGCGCCAGGTCGTCGATCAGCCGGGCGACCGTGACCGGGTCCTCGAGGACCAGGTGGTGGTGCAGGCCGGGCACCCGCACGGCGCGGACGCCGGGCAGCATCCGGGCGACCTCGGCGGCCTTCGCCTCGTCGACCACGGGGCTCTCCCCGCCGGAGACGTACGCGACCGGCACGGTGAGCGTGGTCGCGGCGTGCATCACGTGCTCGTCGTAGAGGGTCGGGAACTGCTGGCTCCCGTGCTTCCACGTCCAGCCGCCCTCCACCGGGCGCACGGAGTACTCCGCCACCGGGTCGAACAGCTCGGCGGGCGGGGGAGGCTGTGGCGGCGCGAGGCGGAAGGCGGCGACCGCGGCCTCGCGGGTCGGGTGGACCCGTGGCGGCCGCGGCGGGGGCAGCGTGCGCCCGCGCAGCGTGTCCGGCAGCAGGATCCCGCAGTCCAGCAGTACAAGGCCGGCGACCCGGTCGGGGTGCAGGCCGCCGGCGAGCAGTGCCACCCGGCCGCCCAGGCTGTGCCCGACGACGACGGGCCGCCGTGCACCGGCGGCCTCGGCGACCGCGAGCACCTCGCGCGCCCACTGCTGCCCGGAGTACCCGGTGCGGTGGCCGCTGTCCCCGTGCCCGCTGAGGTCGAGCACGACCACCCGCCAGCGGTCGGCCAGCAGCGGGACGACGCCGTGCCACCACACGTGGTGGGCGGCGTGCCCGTGCACGAGCACGAGGTCGCCGGCGCGGGCGTCGTCGTCCCGGCCGGTGACGCCGTACCGGATCGGCGTCCCCTCCACGACGACCTCGTGCGGCAGGGCGGCTGGGGTGTCGGGCACGGCTGGCATGGTGCACCACCGGCCCGGGGCCGGCTCAGGCGTCGATGCCGTCCGGTATCCGGTCGGGCACCGCGGGCAGCTCCGGCGCCGGCTGACGGGTGTCCTGCATGCGGACCAGCACCAGTGTGGCGGCCAGCGCGCAGGCCGCGGTCAGCAGGAACACCACGGCGAACGGGCCGGGCGTCGTCGCGTCGCCGGCGAGCGCGGTGAACAGGCCGATGCCGATGACCGCGCCGACCTGGAAGCCGGTCTGCTGCAGCGAGGCGGCCAGCCCGACGTCGCGGGCGTCGACCGCGGCGCCCTGCGCGGCGAGCATCCCGGGCGCCGCGTGGCCGTGGGCGTAGCCGCTGAGCGGGATGGCGATCGCGAGGGCGACCAGCGACTGCGCCCACGCCCCGGCCGCCATCGACGCGAGGACGACGGTGAACGCGACGCAGGCGACCAGGACCACCCGCCGCTCGCCGAAGCGCGTGCCCCACCGCCCGGCCGTGGGCGACGCGATGAGGATCGACAGCGCCCGCGGGACGGTGAGCAGCGAGGTCACCGCCGCGGTCAGCCCGAGCACGCCCTGCAGGAACAGCGGGGTCACCACGAAGTTGCCCATGTACCCGGCGCCGAGCAGCAGGCTGGCGCCGGTGATGACCCGGACGTTCCGCGAGGCCAGTACCCGGACCGGAAGCAGCGGCGACGCGGCCCGCCGCTCGACCCGGACCAGCAGCCACACGCCGAGCGGGACGAGGGCGAGGCAGACGACGGGCAGCGGCGACCAGCCCCAGACGGCCAGCCGGTTGACGCCGAAGGTCAGCGCGAGCGTCGTCCCGGCCAGCGCGAGGGCGCCGGGCACGTCCAGCGAGCCGGGGGTCCGCTCGTCGTCGGCCGGCACGACCAGCAGCGACAGCACCAGCGCGAGCACGCAGAACACGACCTGGCCGAGGAAGATCGCCCGCCAGCCGACGAGGTCCACCAGCGGCCCGCCGACGACCACGCCGATGACCGCCGCGGCCGAGGTGACCGCGCCGACCCGGGCGCTGGCGCGCATCCGCTCGCCGGGCGGGGCCACCCGGAACAGCAGCGCGACCGCGGTCGGCACCGTGGCCGCGGCGCCGGCCTGGGACAGGGTGCGCGCGGCGATCAGGCTGGTCGCGTCCCAGGCCAGGGCGCTGGCCGCGGCGAACAGGGTGGCCGCGACCACGCCCGCCAGGTAGACCCGGCGGTGGCCGTGGAGGTCGCCGAGCCGGCCGAACAGCGGCGTGGTGACCGCCGCGGCCAGCAGCGGCGCCGTGGTCACCCACACGACCGTGGAGGGCAGCGCGTCGAGGTCCTCGGCGATCGGCTGCACCGCGATCGTCAGGATCGTCGACGGGAACGCCGTGGTGAACAGCCCCAGCAGGAGCGCGGCCGGGACCCACCGGCGCGCGGGGGACCCGGACTCGGAAGCGTGCACCCGGCCCTCTCCCTCGTGCAGCCGGCGGAGCCGGCCGTCGCGTACGACGACCGATGGTCGCACGATCCGCGCACCGTCCGTGATGGACGCCGAAAGCCTTCCCGTGTGAGGGTCGACACGCTGTCGCGCCAGGCGAGGGGGTGTCGTGGGGACCGACGAGGGGATCCCGTACGGCCGCAGGCTGACCGAGCTGGCCCGCGCGCGCGGCGACGCCACGGCGCTGATCGCCGCCGCGGCCGACGGGACGGAGCAGCGGCACGGCTGGGCCGACCTCGAGCGGCGGGCCAACCAGGTCGCGCACAGGCTGGCGCGGGCGGGCGTGGGGGAGGGTGACCTGGTCGCCCTGGGCCTGCCGAGCACCGCCGAGCACGTGGTCGCGACCTTCGCGGCGTGGAAGCTCGGCGCCGTCGTCCTCCCGCTGCGCCCGGAGCTGCCCGGCTGGGAGCGTGACCGGCTGCTCGCCCTGGCCGGCCCGCGGCTGCTGATCGGGGACTGGCCCGACGCCCCGGCCGGCACGCTGACCACCGCCGACGTCCGCGCGACGGCCGGCGAGGACGACACCCCGCCGCCGGGCGACCCCGTGCCGCCCTACGCGCGGCTGATCGCCACCTCGGGCTCCACCGGGACGCCGAAGGTCATCGTGGCGCCCTCGCCCGGCCGGTACGTGCCCGCGCCGACGGTGATCGACGCCGGCCAGTCGGTGCTCGCGGTGTGCCCGCTGTACCACACCAACGGGTTCGCCTCGTGCTTCCCGACGCTGCTCGGCGGCGACCCGGTGGTGCTGGTCGAGAGGTTCGACGCGGCCCGGGTGGTCGACCTGATCGAGCGGCATCGGGTCTCCGCCGCGATCATGGTCCCGACGATGCTGCAGCGGATCGCCCGGCTCGAGGGCGTGCGGGAGCGGGACCTCTCCAGCCTGCAGCGGGTGGTCTACGGCGCCGCGGTGCTGCCCGAGTGGGTCACCCGGATCTGGCTGGAGCTCGTGCCGCCCGAGCGGTTCATGTTCACCTACGGCGGCAGCGAGGCGCTGGGCATCGTGGCGTGCACCGGCGTCGAGTGGCTCGCCCACCCGGGGACGACCGGCCGCGGCACGGACTGCGAGGTCGCGATCCTGGGCGCCGCCGGCCGCCGCCTGCCGGCCGGCGAGGTCGGCGAGATCTGGCTGCGACCGCTGTCGGGCGCCACCGAGGCGCCGTTCCGCTACGTCGGCGCCGAGACGCCGGCCCCGCTGGAGGGCGGGTGGCGCACCTTCGGCGACATGGGGCGGCTGGACGACGAGGGCTTCCTCTACATCGCCGACCGGCGCCAGGACATGATCGTCACCGGCGGGGTGAACGTCTTCCCCGCCGAGGTCGAGGCCGCCCTGTCCGAACACCCGGAGGTCGCCGACGTCGCGGTGATCGGCGTCCCCGACCCGGAGTGGCAGCGGGCGGTGCACGCCGTCGTCCAGCCCCGTGTGTGGCCCGACCCGCCGGCGGCGGAGGACCTGCGGGCCTGGTGCAAGGAGCGGCTCTCCGGGCCGAAGGTGCCCAAGTCGTTCGAGTTCGTCGAGGAGCTGCCGCGCACCAGCGCCGGGAAGATCAACCGGACCCGGCTGGCGGCCGAGCGCGCGCCGGCCGGCGCGGACACGGCCGGGTGACCCGCGGGCGGTCGCCGGGGGACCGGCGCCGTCCGCGAACTACTGTCGCGCCGGTGGCCGACGCGCAGGGGACCGGTGGCGGTCCGCGGCCGCGCCCGCGGGCCCGGATGGAGCGCGGCGACGCCTCCCGGCAGCTGATCCTCGCCACGGCCGAGCGGCTCTTCGCCGAGCGCGGCGTGGCCGCGGTGTCCAGCCGGCACATCGGCGAGGCGGCCGGGCAGCGCAACAGCGCCGCGGTCGGCTACCACTTCGGCACCCGGGCCGACCTGGTCCGCGCGATCCTGCGCCGCCACTCCGAGCCGATCGAGCGGCGGCGCGAGGAGATGGTCGGCGCCCTGGGGGCAGAGCCCGGGCTGCGCGACTGGGTCGCCTGCCTGGTGCGCCCGTCCACCGACCACCTCGCGGAGCTCGGCGACCCGACGTGGTTCGCCCGGTTCCGCGCGCAGGTGGTCACCGACCCGGCGCTGCGCGAGCTGGCGCTCGAGGACAGTGCCCGGTCCGCGGCGCTGCGCCGGGTGGTCGAGGGACTGCGGGAGTGCGTCGCCGACCTGCCCGACGCCGTCTACCGCGAGCGCCGCGAGATGGAGGTCCAGCTGCTCGTGCACGGCTGCGCCGACCGGGAGCGCGCGCTGGCCGACGGCCGCCCCACGGCGCGGGCCAGCTGGCACGACGCGGCGACCGGCATCGTCGACGCGCTCGTCGGGCTCTGGCGTGCGCCGGTGTCGCCGCCCGGGCCCTGAGGTGGGCCGCGGCGGCATGCGGCGCGGTTTAAATCAACTGTTGTAATCCAAGCCCGGCGTCCGTAGCGTCGGCCCCACGGCGGGCGGGGCCCCGCCGGCACGCCCGCCCCCGACGGTGGAGGCGTGCTCATCCCGGAACGGACGAGCAGCCGGTGCCGCGGCGCCCGGCGGACGAGGAGGCAGCGGTGACCGCACTGGTCGAGGGCCTGCGGGTGGTCGACGCCGACGCCCACATGACCGAACGCCACGACCTGTTCACCCGGCGGGCCCCGCGGGGCTACGAGGACCGCGTGCCGCACGTCGAGCGCATCGACGGCGTGGACATGTGGGTGATCGAGGGCAGGACGTTCGGCCGGGCCGGCTCGGGCGGGACCATCGACCTCGAGGGGAAGAAGCACCCCTGGCGGGACTCCCAGGGCGGCTCGTGGGGCATCCAGGACGTGCACGTGGCCGCCTGGGACCCGAAGGCGCGGATCGAGCTCATGGACGAGCTCGGCATCCACGCGCAGGTCGTCTACCCGAACGCGATCGGCCTCGGCGGCCAGAACTTCGCCAACTCCGGCTCCGACCCGGCGCTGCTGCGGCTGGTCGTCGAGATCTACAACGACCACATGGCCGAGGTGCAGGCCGAGTCGGGCAACCGGCTGCTGCCCATGCCGATCATGCCGGCGTGGGACATCGACGCCTGCGTGCGCGAGGCGCAGCGCTGCGCGGGGCTGGGCATGCGCGGCGTGAACATGACCGCGCACCCGCAGGACGCCGGCTCGGCCGACCTCGGCGACCCCGCCTGGGACCCGTTCTGGGAGGTCTGCGCCGGGATGAAGCTGCCGGTGCACTTCCACATCGGCGCCAGCCAGACCTCGCTGTCCTACTTCGGCACCACCTACTGGCCGAGCCAGGACGACTACGTCAAGCCCGCGATCGGCGGCGCCTCGCTGTTCCTGAACAACTCCCAGGTGCTGCTCAACAGCGCCTACTCGGGCATGTTCGACCGGCACCCCGAGCTGAAGATGGTCTCCGTCGAGAGCGGCATCGGCTGGGTGCCGTTCATGCTCGAGGCGATGGACTACGAGCTCGAGGAGAACGCCCCCGAGTGGTTCGACACGTTGCAGAAGCTGCCCTCGGAGTACTTCCGCGACAACTGGTACGCCACCTTCTGGTTCGAGAAGGGTCGCGGCGACCTGCAGCACCTGATCGACACGGTCGGCCAGGGCAACGTCATGTTCGAGACCGACTTCCCGCACCCGACGTCGCTGCACCCCAACCCGCTGGACATGGTCAAGGAGCAGGTCGGCAGGCTCCGCCCGGACACCCAGGTCGCGGTGATGGGCGGCAACGCGGCGGAGCTCTACCGCCTCTGGTAGCCGTGGCGCGGTCGGGCGGGCCGTCCCGCCCGACGGCCGTCCCGCCCGACCGCCGGGGCGGCGAGAGGGGTCCCGGGCGGGCGGGGACCCCGCTAGCATCCGGCTCTCCAGCGTCCTCGAACCCCCTCCGCCGGATCCCCTCGCCACCGGGCGGCGACCTCGAGCACCACGGCCGGCCGCTCACCTCCGAGCCCAGGAGACGCAGCCGTGAAGACCCGTAGCGCAGTCCTCCACACGCAGCCCGGCCGGTACGAGGTGACCGAGGTCGACCTCGACGAACCCCGCGAGGGCGAGCTGCTCGTCCGGATGGCCGCCGTCGGGCTCTGCCACACCGACGACCACGACGTCCCGCCCGGGTCCGCCCCGCCGCTGCGCCTCCCGCTGGCCGGCGGACACGAGGGCGCGGGCGTCGTCGTCGGCGTCGGCCCGCACACCCCCGGGTGGGCCGAGGGCGACCACGTGGTGCTGAGCTTCGTCGCCGTCTGCGGCCGGTGCCGGATGTGCTCGACCGGCCGGCAGAACCTCTGCGACCTCGGCGCCCGCATCTTCACCGGCGCCCGGCTGGACGACCCCAGCAGCTTCCGGATGTCCTACGAGGGCCGGCCGGTGGCGCAGGCCTACGGCGTCTCGGCGTTCAGCGAGCACACCGTCGTCGACGCCCGGTCGGCGGTCCGGATCGACCGCGACCTGCCGCTGGACAAGGCGGCGCTGGTCGCGTGCGGCGTCCCCACCGGGTGGGGGTCGGTGACCAACATGTCCGACGCCCGGGCCGGTGACGTGGTCGTCGTCATGGGCGTCGGCGGGGTCGGGATGAACAGCGTGCAGGCCGCGCGGGCCATCGGCGCCCGGGCCGTGATCGCCGTCGACCCGGTCGAGTTCAAGCGGGAGAGCGCGAAGCAGTTCGGCGCCACGCACGCCGTGGCCACCATGGCCGAGGGCACCGAGATCGCCCGGTCCCTGACCGGCGGGCAGGGTGCCGACGCCGCGGTGGTCGCTGCGGGCGTCGTTACCGGCGACCTCGTCGCCGAGGCGGTGGACGCGGTCCGCAAGGCCGGCACGGTCGTCGTCACCGGCACCGGCAGCATGCGCCAGCGCGGCATCCCCGTCAGCAACACGCTGCTGACGGTCTTCCAGAAGCGGATCCAGGGCGCGCTGTTCGGCGGCTGCAACCCGCAGTGGGACGTGCCCAGCCTGCTGGCCCAGTACGTGGCCGGGACGCTCAAGCTGGACGAGCTCGTCACGCGGACCTACACCCTGGAGCAGGTGGCCGAGGGCTTCGACGACATGAAGGCCGGCCGCAACATCCGGGGCGTCGTCCTCTTCGAGTGACGAGCCGCCGGACGCGAGGCGGGCACGGCCTCCGCGCCGGCGGCGTGAGTCGCCGCTACGGCCTGCGCCGGCCCACGTCCCGTTGCCGGGCGTCGGCCGACGCCGACGGGCGCCGGCGGCGGGACGGGTGGAGGACGACGGACCGGCCGACGACGACCATGCCCCGGCTGGAGGGTTCGGTCGTGGTCACCGTCGGGCTCGCCGAGAACGCCTCGGGATCGGCCGCCAGACGCGTCTCGACCAGCTGCATCACCGCGTCCCGCACGCGGGCGACGACCGCCACCTCGGCGCTGGCGTCGGGCAGCACGTTCACCCACCTCTCCAGGCCGGCCTCATAGGCCTCGTGCAGGAAGACCGGCGCCGGGTCCTCGGGGTCCATGGTCCGCCACAGCTCCTCGTGCAGGAGCCCGTACCGCCCGGGCGGCCCAGGGAAGCCCGTGCCGGGGCTCGGCTCGATCGCCCGCTGCGCGACGACGCTCTCGGGGACCTCGGCCACGACCCCCGCGAGGTCCTGCGGTGGCTCCACCCAGACCAGCCGGACAGTCAGCACCCTGCGCTCCTCCGCTCGGACCGGCCCCGGACACCGGTCGTCACGGCACGAGTCAAGCACCGGGACGTCCACGGCTCCCGTAAGCGAACGGCCTATGCCGCGCAGCCCGCGGCGCCGCGGTGCGGTTCTGCGCCTTGACGCGACGCCCGCGCCGACCCCTCGGTCCGGGAGGCTGCGCGGGACCGCACGGAGGCTCCTCGTGTGCCGGGAGGAGCCTCCGCCGTGCGGGCGACACCTGTCAGGACGACGTCCCTCGACAACCGGGGTGACGCACCGCACACTGCGTCCCTGCCCCGGCACCTCCCGTGGGGCCGCCCCCGAGGACCCTGTGAGCTCACACGTCGACGTCAGCACGCCGCGCACGGTCGTGCTCGCGGACGGCCGCGGGACGTCCGGCCGCGAGGACGGGACCACGCGCCGCGTGCTGGTCCGGATGTCCGTCGGGACGGTGGTCATCCTCGTCGTGATCGCCGTCGGCGGGTACTTCGCGAGCGCCCGCCTGGCCCGGCACGAGGTCCTCGAGAACATCCGCACGCTGAACGAGGCGATCACCCACGCCCTCGTCGAGCCGACCAGTGACGAACTGCGGGCCGGGGACCCGGCGGCGCTGGCGGCCCTCGACGACGCGGTCCGTGAGCACCTGCTGCCGGAGACGCCGATCGAGCGGGTCAAGCTGTGGACGGACGACGGGCGGATCGTCTACAGCGACGAGGCCGAGCTGATCGGCGACACGTTCCCGCTGGCCGAGGAGCTGCTCGACGTGCTCCGGTCGGAGGGGTCGAGCACGACGGTCAAGGACCTGAGCGCCGAGGAGAACCGGCTCGAGCGGACCGGCGGCGACACCAGGCTGCTGGAGGTGTACACGGCGGTCCACACCGACAGCGGGGAGAACCTGCTGTTCGAGGCCTACGTCCGCTACGACGTCCTGGAGCAGCGCCAGCGGGACGTCCTGGCCTCGTTCGCGGGCATCGGGCTGGTGGCTCTCGGGCTCCTCGCGGTGCTCCAGTTCTGGCTGGCCTCGGCCACCCTGCGGCGGCTGCAGCGCGAGCGCAGCCGCATGGCCAGGCGGACCGCGGAGGCGGTGGAGGAGCAGCGCCGTCAGATGGCCCGGGACCTGCACGACGGCGTCGTCCAGGACCTGATCGGCGCCACCCTCCTGGTCAGTGCCGGCACGGGACCGCTCCGGGCCGCGGGCCGGCCCGACGCCGCCGAGGACCTGCGCGCGGCCGAGGCGAGCATCCGCACGAGCGTGCGCAGCCTGCGGTCCCTGCTCATCGACCTCTACCCGGCGAACCTGCGCAGCTCCGGGCTGCGCGCCGCGCTGCTCGACCTGATCGACCCCGTCCGGGCCCGCGGCGTGCGGGTCCACCTCGACCTGCCGGACGACCCGGAGCTGCCCGACCACCTGGAGGCGGCGCTGTACCGGACCGCCCGCGAGGCGGTGCGCAACGCGGTCCGCGACGGCCACGCGGGCGAGATCTGGGTGACCGTCCGCCTCGCCGACGAGGAGGTGTCCCTGGCCGTCCGCGACGACGGGGACGGCTTCGATCCCGCCGCGCCCGTGGCGGAGGGGCACCTGGGCCTGCGGGGACTCGCCGACGAGGCCGAGGTGCTCGGCGGCGTGCTGGAGGTGACCTCGGCGATCGGCCGGGGGACGGAGCTGCGGCTGGTGCTGCCCCGGTGATCCGGGTGCTGGTCGTGGACGACCACCGGGTCGTCCTCGCCGGGCTGGCCCGGGTGATCGACGCCGCCGAGGACATGCAGGTCGTCGGGGTGGCCTCGGACGGGGACCTCGCCGCGGACCTGGTCGCGCGCACGCGGCCGGACGTCGTCCTGATGGACCTGTCCATGCCCCGGGTCGACGGCGTCGTGGCGACCCGGCGGGTCCGCGAGCTGAGCCCGGAGTCCCACGTCCTCGTGCTCACGTCCTTCTCGGACCGCGAACGCATCGTCGACGCCTTCCAGGCCGGTGCCGTCGGCTACATGCTCAAGGACAGCGAACCCGAGGACCTGCTCAAGGGGCTGCGGGCCGCGGCCCGCGGGGAGTCCCCGCTCGACCCCCGTGTCGCCCGGGAGGTCCTCCGCGGCGGTCCGGCACTCACCACCCGGCCCGAGCTCACCGACCGGGAGCGGGCGGTCCTGCGCCTGGTCGCCCAGGGGCTGGCGAACAAGCAGATCGCGACCCGCCTCGGCATCCGCGAGGGCACGGTCAAGGCGCACCTCAGCCACGCCTTCCAGCGCATCGGGGTCTCCGACCGGACCTCGGCGGCCCTCTGGGCCCGGACGCACCTGCCGAGCCACCCGACGTAGTCAGGAGCGGGGGGCGCCGGCGCGCCCGTCGTGCGCCGCCGGCGGGGGAGGGGGTGGGTGCGCCATCAGGGACTCGAACCCCGAACCCGCTGATTAAGAGTCAGCTGCTCTGCCAATTGAGCTAATGGCGCGTGTCGACCGGAGCACCGGGCAACGAGGGGAAACGATACCAGCGCCGGAACGACCCCCGCCGGGTGCCCCCGGAGCCGCGGCCGACGGACGCCGCCGTATCGCCTTCGCGTGGGACTCTGGATCGGCGGTCCCCGGGGAACCGGGGCCGCGGGGGACGGAAGGGGTGTCGGACCGAGTGCGACGGACAACCGCTGTGGCCGTGGCGGGGGCGCTGCTCCTGCTCGCGGGGTGCCAGGACGACGGAGGCTCCGGGAGCTCCTCCGCCGCGTCCTCCTCGCCGCCGGAGGAGACCGCGCCCGCCGAGGTGGCGCTGAGCGTGGCCGACGGCAGCGCCGACGTCTCGCCCGTCGTCCCGCTGGAGATCACCGTCACCGACGGCGAGCTCGGCGAGGTCACGGTGACCGACGCGGCCGGGACGCCGGTGGCCGGCACCGTCGCCGACTCGCCGCGCGACCCCGCCGTCGACGTCTGGACGCCGGACGCCGACCTCGCCTACGGCACGACGTACACCCTCACCGCCAGCGCCGAGGGCGCCGACGAGGAGACGGTCGAGGCGTCGTCCACGTTCACCACGGTCACCCCCGCCGGCGTCTCGACGCCCGACATCGGCCCGCTCGACGGGCAGACCGTCGGCGTCGGCATGCCGATCCGGGTGTACTTCGACGAGCCGGTCACCGACCAGGCCGCCGTGGAGAGCCACCTGCTCGTGACCAGCTCCACCCCGACCGACGGGGTCTGGAGCTGGCTGAGCGACACCGAGGTGCACTTCCGCCCCTCCACCTACTGGCCGGCCAACACCGACGTCACGCTGCACGCCGACCTGTACGGCGTCCCCTTCGGCGACGGCGTCTGGGGCGAGAAGGACCGCACGATCTCCTTCCGCGTCGGCGACAAGCACGTGTCGATCGCCGACGCCGGCTCGCACGTGATGGAGGTCTGGGAGAACGACCAGCTGGTGCAGACCTACCCGATCAGCGCCGGCAGCGACGACAACCCCAGCCACAACGGCGTCCACGTGGTCACCGAGCTCAACCGCAACCGGGTCATGGACTCCAGCACCTACGGGGTCCCCGTCGACAGCCCCGGCGGCTACCGGACGCCGGTCGAGTACGCCGTGCGGATCTCCAACAACGGCGAGTTCGTGCACGCGGCGCCGTGGTCGGTCGCCCAGCAGGGCAACAGCAACGTCTCGCACGGCTGCATCAACATGTCGACCGAGCGGGCGGCGTGGTTCTACGACTTCTCCGTGCCCGGCGACGTCGTGGAGATCAAGAACTCCGTCGGCCCGCCGCTGGGCCCGGCCGACGGCGACATCTACGACTGGACGCTGTCCTGGGAGGAGTGGAAGGCCGGCAGCGCGCTGCAGTAGCGCCCTGGTTTTCCGCGGTCCGGCGCGGGCACTCCTCGGGGGACGCTGCCCCCCGAGGAGGACCCCGTGGACACCTGGTTGATCGTGCTGATCGTCGTGGTCGCCGTCGTGCTGCTGGTGGCACTCGCCCTGGCGATGGCCAAGCGCAACCGCATCGGAGCCGCCCGGAAGCGGGAGCAGGCGCGCGAGCACCTGCAGGAGGCGCAGCTGCGCGGCGTGCAGGCGGAGAAGGAGCAGGCGCTGGCCGAGGAGCAGGCCGCCCGCGCCCGGCGCGAGCGCGCCGAGGTGGAGGAGCGGACCCGGCTGGCCGAGCAGGAGGCCGCCCAGCGCGCCGCCGCCGCGCACGAGCACGCCACCGCCGCCGAGGAGCTGCGGGCGCGGGCCGAGAAGCTCGCTCCCGACCTGACCACCGACCGGCCCACGCACCCCGACGGGGGCGCCACCCGCCGCTGAGCCCGGCGCTCGGTTCCGCGCTCAGTTCCGCGCTCGGTTCCGCGCTCAGTTCCGCGCCCCTCGCCGGTCTGTCCTGGCGAGGGGCGCGGCCGCGCCCCCGACCCCGGGAGGCGCCATGACCGACCTGCTCGCCATCGGCACGCGCAAGGGCCTGTGGCTCGCACGCAGCGACGACGACCGACGCAGCTGGACCCTCGACGGGCCGTACCTGCTGGCCCAGGAGGTCGCCGCGGTGTCGGTCGACACCCGCGGCCCGGCGCCCCGCGTCCTCGCCGGCATCCAGTACGGACACTGGGGCCCGACCGTGATGCGCTCGGACGACCTCGGCCGGAGCTGGCAGGAGACCGGGTCCGGCGCCATCCGCTTCCCCGAGGACACCGGAGCGGCGCTGGCCCGGGTGTGGCAGCTGCGCCCGGACTCCGCCGACCGGCCCGGCGTCGTGTGGGCCGGCTGCGAGCCGCACTCGCTGTGGCGCAGCGAGGACGGCGGCTGCACCTTCGACCTGGTCCGCGGCCTGTGGGAGCACCCGCACCGGCCCACGTGGGAGCCCGGCGGCGGCGGGGGAGCGGTGCACACCGTGCTGCCCGACCCCGCGTCCGAGCGGGTGCTCGTGGCGATGAGCACCGGCGGGGTCTACGTCAGCGAGGACGGCGGCGGCTCGTGGGAGCCCCGCAACAAGGGCATCACCGCGGTGTTCCTCCCCGACGAGCTGCCCGAGTACGGCCAGTGCGTGCACAAGGTCGCCGTCGACGCCGCCGGCCCCGACCGGCTGTACGCGCAGAACCACTTCGGCGTCTTCGCCAGCGACGACGCCGGGATCTCCTGGCGCTCGATCGCGGCGGGGCTGCCGGCGGACTTCGGCTTCCCGGTCGCCTCCTCGCCGCGCACCCCCGGCACGGCGTGGGTGGTGCCGCTGGTCGCCGACATGGAGCGGCTGCCGCCCGGTGGCCGGCTGCGCGTGCACCGCACCCGGGACGGCGGCGGCTCCTGGACCGAGCTCGGCGGGGGGCTGCCCGACGCCAGCTGGGCCGCGGTCATGCGCGACGCCCTGTGCGTCGACGACGGCGACCCGACCGGCGTGTACGTGGGCACCCGCGACGGCTGCGTCTACGCCTCGGCCGACGAGGGCGACTCCTTCACCCTCGTCGCCGCGCACCTGCCGGACGTGCTGGTCGTCCGCGCGGCCCGGCTGCCATGAGCGCGGAGGTGGTGCTGCCCGGGGTGCTGGCCGACCTGGCCGGCGGCGCCAAGCACCTGACCGTGGACGGCGGCGGCACGCTGGCCGACCTGCTGGACCGGCTGGCCGCCCGGCACCCGCTGCTCGGGCAGCGGATCCGCGACGAGACCGGAGCGGTGCGCCGGTTCGTCAACGTCTACGTCGACGGGGACGACGTCCGCTTCGGGCAGGGCCTGGCCACGCCGGTCGCGGACGGCGCCGTCGTCCAGGTGCTGCCGTCGGTGGCCGGCGGCTGACCGCTCAGAGGGTGGCCAGCTCCGCGCACTCCGGGCACAGCTGCTCGTCGGTGTAGCCCTCCGGCGGCCACGGCGTCTGCTCGTCCACCGCGACGTAGGCGCCGCACAGCGACTTGCGGCTGCGGCCGTGCACCTTGCCGATCGTGGCGTGCGCCGGGCCGATCTGCCGGGGCTGCAGGCCGTCGGCGGTGCCGACCGCGCCGACCATCACGACCGCGTGGGCGGTCCCGTAGGCGTAGGCCGTCGTCATGTCGCCAGGGTCCGAGCCCTCGGGGAGCCGGGCCAGCACCCGCGGGGGCGTGTCGGTTGCACCCGCCCCACGCGTCCCAGCCGGCACGGCGGCCCGCCGCCGGCGGCCGCGGCCCGGGCGGGCGCCTGGCAGCTCTCCCCACCGATCGCCGCGACTTTCGGCAGGTCAGGGCCGCGGGACGCCCGGCCGGTCGGCCTAGCGTCGCTCCCATGCAGACCAGCGCCGATCTCCGTCCCGTCCTCGAGGCCCTCAGCGCCGAGGACCAGCCGGCGACGATGTTCGCGCTCCTGGAGCGGCTCAACCCCCGCCCGGCCGCGGGCGACGCCGCGGCGTGGCGGCAGCGCCAGGTCGAGCTGCTGTCCTGCTTCACCCGGGCCCACGAGGCCGGCTACCTCGAGTCGCTACCCCGCGAGCCCGGGCAGGTCACCGAGACCTTCGCGCTCAGCGCGCGCGGCCGCGACCTGCTCGCCACCGAGGCCACCCGCCCGTTCTCCCGGGTGACCGGCCTCGGCCTGCCCTCGGACACGCCGCCGCCGGCCGTCGAGCGCCGCGGCGGGCGCTGGGTGCTGCGCGGCCGGACGTCGGTGCGGATCGGCTGACGGCCGGCACCGGTCGGCCGCGCCGACTCAGCCCAGCTGCGCCGCGACGAGCGGCTCGAGGGTGACGCCGTCCTTCTGCCGGACCATGCCCATCACCCACTTGGTGGTGAACAGGGCGAGCAGCTCCCCGTCGGCCCGCTGCATCACCTCGGTGCCGCTGCTGGCGGTGATGGCGGGCACCGAGGCCTCGTCGGTGCGCATGGCCAGCGAGTAGGGCAGCGACTCGAGGGTGACCCGGGCGCCGAACTCGTGCTCCATCCGGTGGCCGGCGACCTCGAACTGCATCGGCCCGACGACGGCGAACACCGGTGCGCCGTCCCCCCGGCGCTCGGAGGTGAGCACCTGCACCACGCCCTCCCCGGCGAGGGTCTCGATGCCCTTGCGGAACTGCTTGTACTTGCTCGTGTCGGCCACCCGCGCCACCGCGAAGTGCTCGGGCGCGAAGGTGGTGACCGGGGGGTAGCGCACCGGCCGGTCGACGTACAGCGTGTCGCCGACGCCGAGCGCCGCGGCGTTGACCAGGCCGACGACGTCGCCGGGCCAGGCGGTCTCGATGGTCTCCCGGTCGCGGCCGAAGACCTGTTGGGCGTACTTGGTCGCGAACGGCCGGCCGGTCGAGGCGTTGGTGACCACCATGCCGCGCTCGAAGACCCCCGAGCAGACCCGGATGTAGGCCAGCCGGTCGCGGTGCCCGGCGTCCATCCCGGCCTGCACCTTGAACACGAACGCGCTGAACGGCGCGTCCAGCGGGTGCGGCCGGCCCTCGGCGTCGGGCCGGTCGACGGGCGCCGGGGCGAGGTCGACCAGCACGTCCAGCAGTTGGCCGACACCGAAGTTGGAGACCGCCGAGGCGAACAGCACCGGCGTGGTCGCGCCGGCCAGGAAGAGCTCCTGGTCGTGCTGGGCGCCGGTCTCGGCCAGCAGCTCCGACTCCTCGACCGCCTGCACCCACGCGTCGCCCTCCTGGGCGAGCGCCCGGTCGGCGTCCAGCACCTGCTCGGGGGCGATGGTGGCGCCGCCGGCGGTGCGGGTGAAGTGCCGGTAGGTGCCGTCGCGGCGGTCGAGCACGCCGCGGAAGTCCCCGGCGATGCCCACCGGCCAGGTCAGCGGCGTCGGGGTGAGGCCGGTGCGCTCGGTGATCTCGTCCATCAGCGCGAGCGCGTCCATGCCCGGCCGGTCCCACTTGTTGACCACGGTGATGATCGGGATGCCGCGGTGCTTGCAGACGGCGAACAGCTTCATCGTCTGGGTCTCGAGGCCCTTGGCGGCGTCGATGAGCATCACGGCGGCGTCCACCGCGGTGAGCACCCGGTAGGTGTCCTCGGAGAAGTCGGCGTGGCCGGGGGTGTCCAGCAGGTTCACCACGGCGTCGCGGTAGGCGAACTGCAGGGCCGCGGAGGTGATGGAGATGCCGCGGTCGCGCTCCATGTCCATCCAGTCGCTCACCGTGCCGCGGCGGCCGGCCTTGCCGTGCACCGCGCCCGCGGAGCCGATCACCCGGGCGTGCAGGGCCAGGGCCTCGGTGAGCGTCGACTTGCCCGCGTCGGGGTGGCTGATGACGGCGAAGGTGCGCCGCCGGGCGGCCTCGGCGGCGACGTCGGTGGGGGAGGGGGCGCGGGTGCCGTCGGTGGTCGCGGTGGTGCTCACCGGTCGATGGTCCCTGACGTCGGGACCGTGCCGCCGCGGCGGGGGAGCCCGGCCGCGGCGCGCGGGTCAGGACGCCACCGCCTCCCGCCGGCGTCGGCGCAGGCCGAGCATGTAGGGCAGGCCGGCACCCGCCGCGTACGCCGTCCTGCCCAGCCGCCCCCGCCAGCTCGGGGCGACGGCGGGGGCAGCCGATCCGCCGAGGTCGGCGACGTCGACGTAGAAGGCTCGCACCGGGCCGATCCCCTCGAGGTCGGTGGTGATCTCCTGCGCCTCGTCGCCCAGCGCGGACGGACCGCTGCCGTACAGCTCCTCGGTGAGCAGCACGTACTCGGGGACGGTCACCGGGTTCTTCAGCAGCCGGTGGACGAGGATGACGTCGATCCCGACCAGCTTGAGCCGCTTGCGGATGGTCTGGGTGGCGATGTCACCGACGTGCGCCACGAACTTGAGCGTGAGGGCCGCGGCCTCCTTGCAGCCGGCGCAGGGGCACAGGTTCCGGGCGATGTGCTCACGCTCGACGTGGAAGGCGCGGTGCATCGCGACGGCCAGCCGCGTCACCTCCTCGGCGAGCGCGTCCGGGGTACCGGGATCGACCCGGCGGTAGAGGAAGGCCGCGTCGCCCTCGATCTCGACGAGCTCCAGGCCGGGCGCGGCGTCGATCACGCGCTCGAGCAGCCGGCCGGTGTTCACCTCGGCGTGCGCGAGGCTCATCCGGTGGGTCCGCATGTAGTCGGTGTAGCCGCCCATGTCCGCGATGAGCAGCAGGCCCCGGCTGGTCGGCATGGACCACCGTGGCAGGCGGGCGCGGGGGCATCAAGGGCCCGGCGCAGCGTCCGGGGGCCGTTCGCGGACCGGGATCCCCGGGGTGAACCGGTCCAGCAGGCGGTCGACGCCGGTCGCGGCCTCGCGCGCGCTCGGCGTGAAGCCGAGGACGACGGGCAGGAACCGGTCCGGGCGCAGCGCGCGCAGCCGGAGGTCGGTGCGGGCCACCACCGTGGCCGTCCGGGGGCCGCTGCGCAGCAGGGCGATCTCCCCGAACCCCTCGCCGGGCCCGAGCGTCGTGACCAGGCGGCCGTCCCCGACCACCTCGGCCTCGCCGGACTCGATCACGTAGTACCGGTCGCCGGGGTCGCCCTGCTCGAACACGACCGCGCCCACCGGGACGGCGACCGGCTCCAGCCCCCGGGCGAGCTGCTCGAGCGACGGCAGCGGCAGCGTGCGCAGCATCGGCACCCCGCGGAGCAGGTCGACGTCGGCGTCGTGGGCACCCACGGTGCGGTCCAGCCGGCGCAGCCGCCACCAGGAGGCTCCCGCCAGGACCGGGCACACCAGCCCGATGACGACCAGGGCGGTCCGCGGCGAGGACGCGGCGACCGCCCACGACGCGGCGACCGCCCCGATCCCGATGGACACCGCGACCAGGCTCTCCAACAACCCGAAGACCCGGGCCAGCACCTCGTCGGGGGCCAGCCGGCCGAGCAGGGTGAACCCCGCGACGTCGATGAGCGCGTTGCCCACGCCGACGAAGGCGACCAGCGCGAGCGCCGGGACCTCCGCGGGGACCACGCCGACCAGCGCGATCGGCAGCCCCCACAGCGCGACCCCGACGGCGAACCACCCCCCGAGCCGGGCGGTGCCCACGAGCAGCGACGCCGCGAGGGAGCCGAGCACGGCGCCGACCCCGACGGCGGTCATGAGGGCGCCCACCCCGGGCTCGCCGGTGCCGAGCACCTCGATCGCGACCACCACCGAGAACACGGTCAGCGCGCCCCGGGTGAACGACTGCGCGGCGGCCAGCCCGAGGATCAGCGCCAGGTCGCGGTCGCGGACGACGGCGCGGACCCCCTCGGCCGCCTCCCGGACCAGCCGCGGCCGCGCGGGGGCGGCGGGCCGGGGCGGCGCCTCGTAGCGCAGCCTCAGCAGGAGCGCGGCCGCCCAGAGGGAGGCCCCGGCCGCGACGGCGAACACGACCGCCACGTCGGTGACCCCGAGCAGCACCGCCGCCAGCAGCGGCCCCACCAGCGTGGCGGCGGAGTCGAGCAGCCCGCGGACGACGTTGGCGCTGGCCAGCTCGTGCCCGGTGGAGCACAGCGAGGGCAGGAGCGCGGAGTGCGCCGGCCGGTACAGGGTGGCTGCGATCGTCGACACGACGGCCAGGGCGTAGACGGCGGCGGCCGGCCCGTCCACGGCGGCGACGCCGGCGGCCGCGGCGGTCGCGATCCCGCGGAGGGTGGAGACGACGACCAGGACGCGCTCGCGCCGCCCGCGGTCGGCCAGCGGCGAGAGCAGCGGGGCCAGCAGGGCGGACGGGACCATGCGGAGCAGCCCCACCAGCCCGAGCGCCGTCGCGCCGCCGTCCCGGTAGGCGACGATCCCGAGGGCCACGGTGAACGCCCACTCGGCGGTCCACGCGCCCAGGAAGCTGAGCTGGGCGCGGCGCAGGTCGGGGTTGCGGACGTTGCTCGTGAAGGCCGCCGCGGCGTCGGCCAGCCGGGTGCGGCGGGGCGGCTGCGGCATGGCGGGACTGTAGGGCCGCAGGGGTGGGCCGTGGGAAGGGGAAGGCCCTGGTCGGCGCACCGACCAGGGCCTCCTCCGTGGGGTGAGTGACGGGGCTCGAACCCGCGACACCCAGGATCACAACCTGGTGCTCTACCAGCTGAGCTACACCCACCGCGCGCTCCCGCGACGCGGACGTCCCGGGAACCGGGGCAACGATACCCGAGAGGGTCAGCCCTCCGACGCGGCCGGGGGTGCCGACGCGTCGGCGGCGGCCAGGACGGCGGCGAACGTCTCGGTGACCCGCCGGGAGGCGGCCTGGGCCTGGGACGAGGACGGGCCGGAGCTGTCGACGAACAGCGTCTGGCGGTAGTAGGCCAGCTCCCGCACCGACTCGACGATGTCGGCCAGCGCGCGGTGGGCCAGGCCCTTGGGCGGCTGGGCGAAGTAGACCCGCGGGAACCAGCGGCGGGCCAGCTCCTTGACCGAGGAGACGTCGACCATCCGGTAGTGCAGGTGGTCGTCGAGCTCGGGCATGTCGCGGGCGAGGAAGCCGCGGTCGGTGCCGATCGAGTTGCCGCACAGCGGTGCGGTGCGGCGCTCCGGCACGAACTGCTTCACGTAGGCCAGCACCTGCTGCTCCGCCTCGGCCACCGTCAGCGTCGAGGCGCGGACCGCCTCGGTCAGACCCGACTTGGCGTGCATCTCGGTGACGACGTCGGCCATCCCCTCCAGGGCCTCGTCGTCGGCGTGGATGACCAGGTCCAGCCCGGGGTGCAGCACGTTGAGCTCGGAGTCGGTGACCAGGACGGCGACCTCGATGAGCTTGTCCCTGCCGAGGTCCAGCCCGGTCATCTCGCAGTCGATCCAGACCAGGTGTCCCGCGCTCTCCGCCACGGAGGAGGACCCTACGCACCGTCCGTCCCGCCCGCCTCGCCTGCCCGCCCCTACCGCAGGCGCCGCTCCCGGTCCACTCCGAGGCTCGGATCCGGGCGCCGCCGCGGTTAGGCTCTGCGCGCCCCCACCCCGATCTGCAGGGAGCACCCCCGTGCCCAGCCCGACCACCGACCGCGCCGTCCCCGCGGCCCCCGGCTCGCTGCCCGCGGCGATGCGCCACCCGATCGCGACCCTGCGGTGGCTGTGGCTGGCCTACATGACCCCCGGGCGCCCGGGCCGCCCGACCACCGAGCAGGAGCTGCGGTGGATCTACACCGCCTGGCTCGGTGCGTTCCTGCTGAAGATGCTCGGCTCGTCGTGGGACGTGTCGTGGCACTTCAAGTGGCTGCGCGACGACCTGGCGCCGCCGCACCTGCTGAACTCCGCGGGCACCGCCGTGGTCATCGCGCTGGTGGTGTTCCACAGCTACAGCGGCTACGGCGTCGACCGGCGGGCGCTGCGGCTCATGCAGGTGGGCATCGCGACCTTCCTGGTCGCGATCCCGATCGACATCCTCAACCACCGCATCAACGGCCTGGACATCACCAGCTGGAGCCCCAGCCACGCGCTGCTCTACATCGGGACGGCGATCATGCTGGCCGGCGCGATCCGCGGCTGGTGGCTGTACGCCGCGCCCGGGCGGGTGCGCGACCTGGTGTCGCTGGGCCTGTGGCTGTTCTTCGTGGAGAACGTCGTCTTCCCCAACCAGCACCAGGAGTACGGCGTCCTGTCGCTGCGGGCCTACGAGGCGGGCGAGACGACGGCGGAGCAGCAGCTGCTCGACTTCGCCGCCTCGCAGGGGCAGACGCCGACGATGTTCATGCTGCCGGTGCCCTCCTGGGTGCACCCGGCGTGGATCATCTGCGCCGGCCTGCTCTCCCTCGTCGTCGCCCGCAAGGTGGTCGGCCTGCGGTTCACGGCGACCGCGGTCGTGGGCGTCTACCTGGCCTACCGCGCCGTGATGTGGCTGGCGCTGGTGGGCATGGGCTTCCCGGCGTCGGTGCTGCCGCTGGTCATGCTCGTCGGGGCGGTCTGCATCGACCTGGCGGTCACCCGCGGGCTGCCCGGCTGGAGCGCCGCGCCGGTCACGGCCGCGGCGGTCTACGGCGCCGGCTGGCTGCAGGACGCGGCCGACCTGCTGCCGCCGTGGAACTGGTCCTGGTGGTCCATCGCGCTGGTGATCGCCTGCTTCACCGCGCTGTGGACGGCGGTCGACTGGGTCGCCCGCAGCGCCTGGTTCGCCGCCTGGCGCCAGCCGGCCGAGCCCGGCGGCGCCGCCGTCGAGGTCCCCGCTGCGGTCGGCGGCGCGTCGCTGCGCTGAGGGGCGGACCGAACCGTCACATGACGTAGCGTCGGACGGACGACGCCCGGCCGGGCACCGGCCCGGCCCCCTGCTGCTGCGCCGCGCGCACCCCCACACTCGAGACCCGCCGGAGGACGACGACGTGCTGGCCCTCACCCCCGAGCCGCTGCAGACGGCGGGGGAGCGTGCCGTGTTCGCCGAGCTGGCCCGGTGGGACACCGGCGGGGCGGTCCGCGCGGCCGTCGTCGCCTCTCTCCCGATGGTCGACGGGCCGATGGGCCGCCGCATCTCCGACGCGGTGCTGTTCGTGCCGGAGGGCCTGGCGGTCGTCCGGATCGCGGAGGTCCCCAAGCAGACCGGTGTGGTGACCGCGGTGCCCGAGGGCGCCTGGAGCATCGCCCCCGACGCCCGCCCAGGCGAGGTGCTGCAGATCGCCGGCGGCGGTTCCTCGCCGCTGGACGGCCTGATGCGCTCGGGCATGGAGGCCGCCGTCCGGCTGCGGCAGGCCGGGCTCGAGCCCGGCCGGATCGCCCGGCTGACCGTGCTCGTCGGGGACCTGACCGGGCTGGTCCCGGCCGACGGCGACCTCGGCGAGGGCGACCAGGTCGCCCTGCTGGAGTCCCGGTCGCTGCTGCTCGGCATCGCCCGCTCGGCCCGCTACGCCGGCATCGACAACCCCCGGCTGTGGACGACGGCCGACGTCCGGTCGGCGCTGGAGGTGCTCGGGCTGCCCGGCCGCGGCCCCTCGGTGGAGGAGCTGAACGGGGAGGGCTTCCCCTACTCGCCCTACGTGCTGCGCCGGCGGGAGCTGCTCGCGCCGGCCGCGATGCACGCCTCGGCGGCGATGGCGCCGCCTCCCGCCGCGGCGCCGGCGGCCGCGCCGCACGTCCCGCCGGTGACCGGCGGGTTCGTCGCGCCCACCCCGGGCGGCCCGCGGGTCGACCCGGCCGCCGCGGCCGCGGTCGCCGCCGCCGCGATCCGGGCCGACGAGGCGGCCGCCGCGCACCGGGCGTCGGTCGCCGCCGCCGCGCAGCAGGCCGCGGTGCCCGCCGCGCCGCAGGCCCTCGCCCCGGCGCCGCAGCCCGTCACCCCGGCGCCGCAGGCGGTGGCCTCGGCCTGGGAAGCGCCGCAGCCTCTCGCCCCCGCGGCCCCGCCGCAGCCGGTCTCCGCGCGCGGGGCGACCGCCGCGTCGGCGTGGGGCCAGCAGGCCTGGGCCGCGCCGGCCCCCACCTGGGACGCGCCGCAGCCCGCGCCGGCCCCGGCGGAGCCCGCGGCCGACGAGACCGACGGCATCGGCGGGCTGTTCGGCCGGCCGGAGACCACCGACCCCGGTTCCCGGGCGCTGCCCGCGACGCTGGTCGCGCCCGCCGTCTCGGCTCCCGCCGTCTCGGCTCCCGCCGTCCCCGCCCCCGAGCCGGGGCGGCCGCTGCTGGAGCGGCCGCAGAGCGAGTGGCCGCAGAGCGAGTGGCGCTCGGCCGAGCGCCCGGCGGGCACGCCGCTGGTGGTGGCCCGCCGGCGCCCGGACCGGACCCGGCGGCTCCTCCTGCTGGCCGGCGCGCTGGTCCTGGTGATCGCCGTCGTCGTGGTCGGCCTGGTGGCCGTCCTCGGCGGCGGGGACGACGACGCCGACCGCGGCACCACCGCCGGCCCGGCGCCGACGACGTCCGCCCCGACGCAGGAGCAGGGGCTGCAGACCGGCGACACCGCGCAGCGCGACGGGCTGACCTTCACCCTGCAGCGCCTCGAGGAGGACGGCAGCTGCGCCGCGCACGCCTACGGCGCGGTGGCGGACTTCTTCGCCGACACCGACTGCGCGGGCCTCGCCCGGGCGCTGTACTCCACCGAGGTCGACGGCAACGCGGTCGTCGTCGCGATCTCGACCGTGGACATGGGCGACGAGGCCGGCGCCGACGCGCTGCGGGTCCTGGCCGACACCAATGGCAGCGGCAACGTCAGCGACCTGCTGCGCGAGGGCGTGCGCTACCCGGGTGGCCCGGCGGAGCTGTCGCGCGCCGAGTACGCCAGCGCCGTGGACGGCACCGTCGTCACGATCGTGGAGACGGCGTGGGCGGGGCCGGGGCGCGGGTCGACGTCCGACCTCGACGTGGTGGCCGGCACCGCGCTGTCCCTCCCGATGCCCGACCCCGCGGCCTGACCTATGCCTCGGGGGGCGGGGACGTCGCGGCGGCCTCGGCCATCGCGGTGAGCAGCGCGGCCATCCGCGCCCGCGGCAGCCGCCCCCCGCTGTGCGGCGTGGAGTTGACCAGCCCGAAGACCGCGTGCGCCCGCGCCCGGCAGGCCTGCACGCCCGCGGCCGGGTGCAGCGCGGTCAGCACCGCCACCCACACCTCCACGTAGCGCCGCTGCAGCCGCCGCACCTCGTGCGCGTCGGCCTCGGCGAGGTTGGGCAGGTCGCGGTCCTGCACGGTGATCAGCGCCGGGTTGTCCAGCGCGAAGTCGACCTGGAAGGCGATGAGCGCCCGCAGCTGCGCCCGCGGGTCGGGCCCGGCCGCGGCGACCTCGGCGGTGCCGCCGGCCAGCAGCCGCTCGCTGATCCGCAGCAGCATCTCGGCCAGCATCGCGTCCTTGCTCGCGAAGTGCCGGTAGATGGCCGGGCCGGTCACGCCCACCGCGGCGCCCACGTCGTCCACCCCCACGGCTCGGGAGCCGCGCTCGGCGAACAGCTGCGCCGCCGCCCGCAGGATCTGCTCCCGGCGGGACGGCCGGGCGGCGTCGTCGTGCAGCGCGGTGTCGGCCTCGGGCACGGCGCAGATGTTAACCGCCGTTGACCCTCCGCGTGAACCGTCGTTAACATCCCGGGTCGTGGACGCCCCCGTGCTGAGCCGCACCGCACCGCCCGACCCCGACGCCGCGGGCCGCAACGCCGCGGCGCACGCCGCACTCGTCGCCGACCTGCGGGCGCAGCTGGCCCGGGTCGCCGAGGGCGGCGGCGAGCGGGCGCGGCAGCGGCACGTCGAGCGGGGCAAGCTGCTGCCGCGGGAGCGGGTCGACGCCCTGCTCGACCGCGGCAGCCGGTTCCTCGAGCTCTCCCCGCTGGCCGCGCACGACCTCTACGACGGCGACGCCCCCGGCGCGGGGATCGTCACCGGCGTCGGCCGGGTCGCCGGCCGCGAGTGCGTCGTCGTCGCCAACGACGCCACCGTCAAGGGCGGCACCTACTACCCGATGACGGTCAAGAAGCACCTGCGCGCCCAGGAGGTGGCGCTGCACAACCGGCTGCCCTGCCTGTACCTGGTCGACTCCGGCGGGGCGTTCCTGCCGCTGCAGGACGAGGTGTTCCCCGACCGCGAGCACTTCGGCCGGATCTTCTACAACCAGGCGACCATGTCGAAGGCCGGCATCCCGCAGCTGGCCGCCGTCCTCGGGTCGTGCACCGCCGGCGGCGCCTACGTGCCGGCGATGAGCGACGAGGCGGTGATCGTCCGCGAGCAGGGCACGATCTTCCTCGGCGGGCCGCCGCTGGTGCGGGCCGCGACCGGCGAGGTCGTGACCGCCGAGGAGCTCGGCGGCGGGGACCTGCACAGCCGGGTCTCCGGCGTCACCGACCACCTGGCCGAGGACGACGCCCACGCGCTGCAGCTGCTGCGCCAGATCGTCGGCACGCTGGGCCCGCGCGCGCCGCGGCCGTGGGACGTCGAGCCGGTCGAGGAGCCGCTGCACCCGCCGGAGTCGCTGTACGAGGTGGTGCCGGTCGACCCGCGCACGCCCTACGACGTGCGTGAGGTCATCGCCCGGCTGGTCGACGGCAGCCGGTTCGCCGAGTTCAAGCCGCTCTACGGGGCGACGCTGGTCACCGGCTTCGCCCGGCTGCACGGCCACCCGGTCGGGATCGTGGCCAACAACGGCGTCCTGTTCGGGGAGTCGGCGCTCAAGGGCGCGCACTTCATCGAGCTGTGCGACCGCCGGTCGATCCCGCTGCTGTTCCTGCAGAACATCACCGGCTTCATGGTCGGCCGCGACTACGAGGCGGCCGGCATCGCCAAGCACGGCGCCAAGATGGTCACCGCCGTCGCCTGCGCGCGGGTGCCGAAGCTGACCGTGGTCATCGGCGGCTCGTTCGGCGCCGGCAACTACTCGATGTGCGGCCGGGCGTACTCGCCCCGCTTCCTGTTCACCTGGCCCAACGCCCGCATCTCGGTGATGGGCGGGGAGCAGGCGGCCTCGGTGCTGGCGACCGTGCGGCGCGAGGGGTTCGAGGCCCGCGGCGAGGAGTGGCCGGCCGAGGCCGAGGAGGCCTTCAAGGCCCCGATCCGTGACCAGTACGAGCGCGAGGGCCACCCGTACCACGCCACCGCCCGCCTCTGGGACGACGGCGTGATCGACCCCGCCCAGACCCGCACCCTGCTCGGGCTGGCCCTGTCGGCGTGCGCCAACGCGCCGCTGGGCGAGCTCGGCTACGGCGTATTCCGGATGTGAGCCGCATGTTCGAGACCGTCCTCGTCGCCAACCGGGGCGAGATCGCCGTCCGCGTGATCCGGACGCTGCGGGCGATGGGCGTCCGCTCGGTCGCCGTGTACAGCGACGCCGACGCCGGCGCGCTGCACACCCGGGTCGCCGACGTCGCCGTCCGGCTGGGGCCCGCGCCGGCCGCCGAGAGCTACCTGTCGATCGAGCGGGTCGTCGAGGCCGCGCTGCGCACCGGCGCCCGGGCGGTCCACCCCGGCTACGGCTTCCTGTCGGAGAACGTCGAGTTCGCGAAGGCCTGCGCGGCGGCCGGCCTCGTCTTCGTCGGCCCGCCGGTCGGCGCGGTCGAGGCGATGGCCGACAAGATCCGCGCCAAGCAGACCGTCATGGCCGCCGGCGTCCCGGTGGTGCCCGGCCGCACCGAGCCCGGCATGGACGACGCCGCGGTCGCCGCCGCCGCGGTCGAGATCGGCTTCCCCGTGCTGCTCAAGCCCTCGGCCGGCGGCGGCGGCAAGGGCATGCGGGTGGTCCGGGCCGAGGCCGAGCTCGCCGAGCAGATCGCCGCCGCCCGGCGCGAGGCCCGCGGCTCCTTCGGCGACGACACCCTGCTCGTCGAGCGGTACGTGGGCGCGGCCCGGCACGTCGAGGTGCAGGTGCTCGGCGACACCCACGGCACCGTCGTCCACCTCGGCGAGCGCGAGTGCAGCCTGCAGCGTCGGCACCAGAAGGTGGTCGAGGAGGCGCCGTCCCCGCTGCTGGACGAGGCGATGCGGGCCCGGATGGGCTCCGCCGCGGTGGAGGCCGCCCGCGCGGTCGGCTACACCGGGGCGGGCACGGTCGAGTTCATCGTGGACGCCAACCGCCCGGAGGACTTCTTCTTCCTGGAGATGAACACCCGGTTGCAGGTCGAGCACCCGGTCACCGAGGCCGTCACCGGCCTGGACCTCGTCGAGCTGCAGCTGCGGGTCGCCGCGGGGGAGCCGCTGCCGTTCGGCCAGGACGACGTCCGGCTGGCCGGGCACGCGATTGAGGCGCGGGTCTACGCCGAGGACCCGGCCCGCGGGTTCCTCCCGCAGAGCGGCACCGTGCTCGGCCTGCGCGAGCCCGCCGGCCCCGGCGTCCGGGTGGACAGCTCGCTGGCGCCCGGCTCCGTCGTCGGCACCGACTACGACCCGATGCTGGCCAAGGTCGTCGCCTGGGCGCCGGACCGGGACACCGCCCGCACCCGGCTGCTCGCCGCGCTGGGCGGCACGCAGGTGCTCGGCGTGCCCACCAACACCGCGTTCCTGCGGGCGCTGCTCACCGACCCCGACGTCGCGGCCGGCCGGCTGGACACCGGGCTGATCGAGCGCCGCGGCGAGGCGCTGACCGCGGCCGGCGAGCTGCCGCCCGAGGTGTACGCCGCCGCCGGGCTCGCACTGCTGCTGGAGACCGAGCCGGCCGGCGCCGTCGTCGACCCCTGGGACGTGCCCGACGGCTGGCGCCTCGGCGACCCCGCCTGGACGCTGCGCCGGCTGCAGGCCGCCGGCGGCGAGCCGGTCGAGGTGCGGGTCCGCGGCCGGGCGGCCGACGCGCAGGTGCGGGTGGGCGGCGCCGACCCGATGCCGGCCCGGGCCGCCCGCGAGGGGGACGAGCTGACCGTGTCCCTGGACGGGAGGACGACCCGCTGGCTGGTCGCCCACGACGGCGGCACGGTCTGGCTGGCCGGCGGCGGGCACACCGTGGCGCTGCGCGAGCACGAGCGGCTGCACGCCGCGGCCGAGGGCGGCGGCGGGGGCGGCGAGGTGACCGCCCCGATGCCCGGCACGGTCACCGTCGTCCGCGCCGCGGTGGGCGACGTGGTCGAGGCCGGCGCCCCGCTGCTGGTCGTGGAGGCGATGAAGATGGAGCACGTGCTGACCGCCCCGGTCGCGGGGACGGTCACCGAGCTCGCGGTGACGGCGGGCCGACCGGTCCGGCTGGACGAGCGGGTGGCCGTGGTGACGCCGGAGACCCCGGCCACCCCGGCGCCCGGCGAGGGGGAGTGAGAACGGTGCTGGACTACCGGCTCGACGAGGAGACGGAAGCGCTGCGGACGACGGTCCGCGAGTTCGCCCGCGAGGTCGTGGCGCCCCAGATCGGGGAGTTCTACGAGCGCGACGAGTTCCCCACCGCGATCGTGCGGCAGATGGGCGAGCTCGGGCTGTTCGGGCTGCCCTTCCCCGAGGAGTACGGCGGGGGCGGCGGCACCTACTTCGACCTGTGCGTCGCCCTGGAGGAGCTCGCCCGCGTCGACAGCTCGGTGGCCATCACCCTGGAGGCCGGCGTCTCGCTCGGCGCGATGCCCATCCACCGGTTCGGCACCGAGGAGCAGAAGCAGCGCTGGCTGCCGCGGCTGTGCTCCGGTCAGGCGCTGGCCGCCTTCGGGCTGACCGAGCCCGGCGGCGGGTCCGACGCCGGCGCCACCCGCACCACCGCCCGGCTCGACGGCGACGAGTGGGTGCTCAACGGCAGCAAGGCGTTCATCACCAACGCCGGCACGGAGCTCACCGAGGTCGTCACCGTGACGGCGGTGACCGGCACCCGCGCCGACGGGAGCAAGGAGATCTCCGCGATCGCCGTCCCCGCCGGCACGCCCGGCTTCGCGGTGGGGAAGCGGTACTCCAAGGTCGGCTGGAACGCCTCCGACACCCGGGAGCTGTCGTTCAGCGACGTCCACGTGCCCGCGGCGAACCTGGTGGGGGAGCGCGGCCGCGGCTACGCGCAGTTCCTGTCCATCCTCGACGAGGGCCGGGTGGCGATCGCCGCGCTGTCGGTCGGGCTGGCGCAGGGCTGCGTCGACGAGTCGGTGCGCTACGCGCGGGAGCGGGAGGCCTTCGGGCAGCCGATCGGCCGCAACCAGGCCATCCAGTTCATGATCGCCGACATGGAGGTGCGGGCCTCCACCGCGCGGCTGGCCTACTACCGCGCCGCCGAGCGGATGCTGCGCGGCGAGCCGTTCAAGCGCGAGGCCTCGATCGCCAAGCTGTACAGCTCCGAGGTGGCGATGGAGAACGCCCGCTACGCCGCCCAGGTGCACGGCGGCTACGGGTTCATGAACGAGTTCCCGGTCGGCCGCTTCTACCGCGACGCCAAGATCCTGGAGATCGGCGAGGGCACCAGCGAGGTGCAGCGGATGCTCATCGCCCGCGATCTCGGCGTCGGCGTCTGAGCGGAGTCGCCGGGGAACGGGGACCGTCACCCGGCGACTCCGCCGTACCGGACGGTCACGTCCGACCACTGTGACGGCCGGGGACGGCGGGGCGTCGGCCCAGGTGGGCCCGGCGTGTCCGGTGCCGGTGCGGGGTCCGGGTGGGCGGACGCCGACAGGCTCCGCGCGGCTCCCGACGACGGTCGGCGGGAGACCGTCCGAGGAGTCCCGATGTCGGCGCCCACGCGCACCGCACCCCGCCTGCGCCACCGCTCCCGCCGGAGGCTGGCCGGCGGCTCCGTCCTCGGCCTGGGCCTGCTGGTCGCCTCCGGTGCCGCGGCCCCCGCCGCCCTCGCCGACGACGACCCGGCGACCGGCGACGCGACGCTGCTGGCCGGGGACGAGACCGGCGTGACCCCGGCCGCCGAGGCGCTGGAGGACTGGACGCCCGCCGACCTCTCGCAGGCCGACCTCACGCCCGACTTCGGCGTGGGCAAGTCGATCGACGGCGCCCCGCTGACCGTCGGGCTGGCTCCCGAGGGCGTCGTGCCGGCCGACCTGGACATGAGCGGGGCCGTCCTCGCCTTCCGGCAGGTCGACGCGCCGGCGGGTGAGGGCGACGAGGGCGCGGCGGAGGCGGAGGCCGCGGCCGCGGAGCGCGCCGGGGACGGCGCGGCGGGCGACCTCGCGGCCTGGTGCGTCACCGACGTCTGGGGTGCCTGCGAGGTGGACCACCCCGGCAACGCCGACGCCGCGGACGGCACGCCGCTGGTCTCGCTGGCCGCCGGCACCTACGTCGTCGAGCAGGTCAGCGGCGTGCCGGGGCTGGCCCCGGCCGAGGGCCCCGTGGCGGTCTTCGAGATGGACGACTGCGTCTACCCGCGCGACTTCCCCGGCTGCCTGGTGGGGCAGTACCAGGGCATCGCCAACCCCTCCCTCTTCCACACCGCCGTCGTGACCTCCGTGGTCGACGCGGCCACCGGCGCACCGCTGGCCGGCGCCGGGTACACCCTCACCGGTCCCGGCTACCGGCACGCCCCCGGCGCCGAGTACGCCGACGACTGCCAGGTCGAGGAGCCGCCGTTCGAGGAGGAGCCGCCGTTCGAGGAGGAGCCGTCCTCCGACGGGCCGCCCGTCGGTGGGCCCCTGCTGCCCGTCCCGGACGGCGACCTCCCGCTCCCGGCCGAGCGCGGGCCGGAGGCGGGCCCGACCACCGGCACCGGCGCGAGCACCGGCACCGGCACCGACGAGGCCGACCCGGCCGCCGGCGAGACCCCGCCGGCGGCGGCCGAGCCGGCCGGCTCCGCGGACCCGGCGGTCGCCGTCACCGACGACACCGGCGTCGTCGTGCACACCGGCTGCCTGCTGGCCGGCACGTGGTCGCTCGAGGCGACCGGCGCCCCGGCGGGCTACGAGCCGCAGTCGCTGACCCTCCAGCTCGGCGCCCCCGCGTGGGACGCGGAGCTCGCCGCCTGGGACCAGGTCGCCGAGGTCAGGGTGCAGCTCGGCCCGGCCGGCGGCACCGGCAGCCCGACGCCCCCGACGACGACGGTCCCGCAGCCCCCGACCGGCACCGCCCCGGCGCCGCCGGCGGGCACCGGCGGCACGGGCACCGGCGGCTCCGGCGGCACCGTCACCGCCGGCTCGGGCGGCACCCGGGGCACCACCTCCGGCCCGCGGCCGGCCGGCGCGCCCGCGGCCGTCCCCTCAGCGGCGGCACCGAGCACGGCGCCCACCCCGGCGGCGACCCCGAGCGCGGCGCCGGGCACCACGCGGGCGACGGCCACCGTCCGGCCGTCCACGCCGGCCGACGGCGCGGCTCCGACGCCGGCCCTGCGGACGGAGAGCAGCACGAACTACCTACAGGTGGGCCTGGTCGGCTTCGGCGTCCTCTTCGTGGGCCTGGTGTTCTTCCTGGTGCTGATCCTGCGCCGCCGGGCCCGGGACGAGCGTGGCTGACACCTCCCCGGTGGGCTGGTGGGCCCGGTTCCCCGTGGAGGAGGAGCCGGGCCCGCGGCCGCAGCGGTCCTGGGTGGCGGTGCTGGGCGGGGAGTTCCCGGCCGGCAGCGTCGTCGACCACCCCGCCGGGCGCCGTCCGGCGGGCTGGCTGGTCGCCGTCCGCGCCGACGCCGAGGGCGGCCGGGTGCACGCCGTCGAGGTGGCGCTGGCCGACGTCCCGCTGCTCTGGTACGTCGAGCTGCCCGAGCCCGGCGCCGGCCCGGCCGCGACCACCCTGCTCGCCTTCTCCGACCGCCGGTTCGCCGAGGGCACCGTGCTCACCGAGGCCGAGGCCCGGGCGGCCGGCGTCGGCGGCGACCAGCAGGTCGCCGCGCTGCGCTGGTGGACCGCGACGGGGCTCGCCCACCAGGTCTACGTGGCGCCGCGGCACCGGCGGCGGGGGCTGGCGCTCAAGCTGGCCGCGGCGGCCTACGGGCTGCAGCGGGTGCGCGGCCTGCCCGCGCTGCACGGCGACGGCCGGCGCACCGACGACGGCGAGGCGTGGGCCGGCGCCCTGCCGGCCTGGGCGGCGTGGCGGGTCGCCCCCCGCGCCCACGCGCTGCCCTCGATGACCCCCGCCTGAGCGGAGGGGGGGGGGGGGGGGGGGGGGGGGGGGGGGGGGGGGGGGGGGGGCGGGGCGGGGGGGGGGGGGGGGGGGGTCGGCGGCGCGCGCGGCGCCGCGGCGGGGG
>NZ_JBJGZO010000014.1:0-105662 GCF_054050575.1 Blastococcus sp. SYSU D00868 | reverse complement strand
CCGCCCACCCCCGCGCCCCCCCCCCCCCCCCCCCGCCCCCCCCCCCCCCCCCCCCCCACCCCCCCCCCCCCCCCCCCCGCCCCCCCCCCCCCCCCCCCGGGGCCGAGGACGAGCGGCTGGCCGCCGCCCTGCTCACCTCGCCCAAGGACCGCGCCGAGCACGCCCTGGCGGTCGACTCGCTGGTCCGCGCGCTCGAGCCGTACTGCCGGGAGCTGCACGCGCCCGGGGAGCCGCAGCTGCTCACGCTGGCCAACGTCCGCCACCTGGCCACCGACGTGACCGGCACCCAGCGCGGGGCCGGGCGCCGCGGGGCGGCGAGCCTGCTGGACCTCGTCGCCGCCGTCCACCCGACCGCCGCGGTCTGCGGCACCCCGCCGGAGCGGGCCGCCGCGCTCATCGCCGAGCTCGAGGGGATGGACCGCGGCCGCTACGCCGGGCCCGTGGGCTGGCTGGACACCCGCGGGGACGGCGAGTTCGGGCTGGCGCTGCGCTGCGCCCAGCTCACCCCCGACGACCCGGCCGGCGCGCGGCTGTTCGCCGGGTGCGGCATCGTCGCCGGGTCCGACCCGGCCGCGGAGCTGGCCGAGACGCAGTCGAAGTTCGCCGCGTTCCAGGCCGCCCTCGAGGGCTGAGCCGCCCCGGTCAGCGCAGCAACTTCTCCACGGCCGCCGCGCCCAGGCCGACCTCCTCGTAGTGCCGGCGCGCCAGCTCGAGGTAGTCGTAGGCGTCGAAGGTGCCGCTGGGCTGCCCGTCCTCGTCCAGCCAGATCAGCGGGCCGGTCACGTTGAAGTGCACGCGCATCGGCTCGTCGGACTCGTGCGCGACGAGGGTGTGGGCCTCGCCGGGGGTCTCGTAGACGAAGCAGCCGCGGGTGGCCACCCAGTCGTGCTCCAGGTAGCTCCACTTCCCCGACAGCGTGTACCCGAAGACCTGGTGCGGGTGGTAGTGCCGGTTCACCAGCCCGGCCTGCTTCGCCATCAGGACGTCGGCCCAGCGGTTCTGGGTGAGCGAGATCCACAGCGGCCGGGAGCCGACCGTCTCCGACAGGGGGATGTAGTAGCGGTCGTCGTCGTCGAGCGTGTCGGGCAGGAAGATCTCCGGCGCGGCGTCGGCGCGGAAGACGTTCTCGAGCGGCTTGAGGTCGCGCCAGAACTCCCCGCCGTTCGGCTCCGGACTCACCATCGTGGGCACCCCTCCCGCTCGCTGCGTGACGACGGTCACAGCTTGCTCCGCAGGACCGCGCGGCGCACCAGGGACGCGCCACCCGCCCGCCCCGGCGACGGCCGACCGGGGGACGGTGTCGTTTCCGTCCAAGACCGCCGGTCCCCCAGCCCCTAGCGTTCCCGGCAGTCGGAGGGCGTCGGCGCCCTCCAGGACCTGCGGAGGCAGACCATGTCGCGGAAACTCGTCTGGACCGGCTTCATGACCCTCGACGGCGTCGTCGACTCCCCCGGCGGAGCCGTCGAGGGGCACCCGAGCGGCGGCTGGGTGCTGAGCACGCCGTTCGTCCCGGAGTCGTTCGCGCTCAAGGCCGAGGAGCTCGAGGAGACCGGCGCGCTGATGTTCGGCCGGCGCAGCTACGAGGCGTTCTCGGCCAGCTGGCCCGGCTCCGAGGACCACGTCGCCTACCGGGACCTGCCCAAGTACGTGGTGTCCGGCTCCCTGGGCGAGGACGCGCTGGTCGACGGCTGGGGGCCCCAGCAGCTCCTGCGGTCGACCGAGGACGTCGCCGCGCTCAAGCAGACCGACGGGGGCGCGATCTTCGTCCACGGCAGCGCCGAGCTCGCGCGCCGCCTCGCCGACGCCGACCTGATCGACCGCTACAACCTGCTGGTCTTCCCCGTGCTGCTGGGCTCGGGCAAGAGCCTGTTCAGCCGCGCCGACCGCGCCCGGCAGCAGCTGTCCCTGCGGGAGTCGGAGTCCTACTCCAACGGCGTCCTCAAGGCGGTCTACGACGTCGTGCGCTGAGCCGTGAGCGCGAGCGCACCGCCGGTCCCGCTGCGCAGCTGACCGGCGGTGCGGCCGACGTACCGGCGCAGCGCACGGGCCAGGTGCGGCTCGTCGTAGTAGCCGAGCTCGGCGACGACACCGGCGGCGGTCGCCCCGCCGAGCAGCAGCGTGGTCGCCGCCCGGGCGCGCGCGATCTGGTCGACCGCGCCGCGGGTCAGGCCCGTCGCGGCGCGGAACCGGCGCTCGACCGTGCGGTCGGAGCCGGGCACGCCGCTCCCCCGCAGGGCCGCGGCCACCAGGGGGTCCCGCTCGACGACGCCCCGGCGGACCAGCCGCTCCACCAGGGCCTCCGCGTCGTCGGGCCCCGGCGTCTCCCAGCGGTCACCGTGCAGCGTGAAGTGCCGGCTCGTCGTGTCCGGCAGCGCCAGCCCCGAGTCCACCAGGGCGGGGGTGGGCGTCCGCCGCAGGGCGGTGCCGACCGCGAACTGGATGCCGACGAACACCGCCCCCTCGGGCACCGGGGCGGTGCCCGAGCGGGTCTCGGGCCCGGTCACCGCCGCGTGCCGGACGCCGTCCTGCTCCCAGAAGACGAGCCCCCAGGTCTCCGACGCGACCGACGTCATCTCCGACACCGCGTCGCTGCGGCTGGTCCAGACGGAGTCGATCCACGGCGAGTCGGACGCGCGCGTCGCGATCTCCAGGCCCACGCCGCCAACCTACGTCCCGGAGCACCCCGGCCCGACGAGGCGGCGCCCGCCGGAGCCGGGGGCGGGGGCTACCGGTCGTCCTCGCCGCGGGCGATCCGCTCGGCCCGATCGCCGGCGGTCGGGCTCCTGCGGTGCAGCTGCCCGTTGGCCCGGGCCAGCCGCGCGGCGTTGGCCACCCACGCGGCGGCGAGACCGCCGATCACCACGACGGCCGCCACGATCCAGATCCACGTCACGACGACGTCACCTCCTCGCGGGACGCTCACCGCACCGGATCGGCGGCCCTGAACGCCCCGTTCGGTCGTGCCCTACCCGTCGATCCGGGGCCCACCCGCGTTCCCCGCCACGGTCGAGCGGCCCTGCCAGGCGGCCCACAGCGTGGCGTAGCGGCCGCCGGCGGCGACCAGGTCGGCGTGGGTGCCCTCCTCGACCACCCGGCCGGCGTCGAGGACGACGACGCGGTCGGCCCGGACCGCCTGGGTGAGCCGGTGCGCGACGACGAGCGTCGTCCGGCCGGCCGTGGCCGCGAAGGCCGCCTCCTCCAGCTCGCGGGCGCCGGCGCTGCCCGCCTCCGCGGTCGCCTCGTCGAGCACCGCCACCGGCGGGTCGGCCAGCGCCAGCCGGGCCAGCGCCAGCTGCTGGGCCTGCGCCGGGGTGAGCGCGGCGCCGCCCTCGCCGACCCGGGTCGCGATCCCCTCGGGCAGCGCGGCCGCCCAGCGGGCGCCGACCAGCTCGAGGGCCGCGCGCACCTGCTCGTCGGGGGCGTCGGGACGGGCGAGCCGGACGTCGTCGGCGAGCGTCCCGGCGAAGACGTGCACCTCCTGGCTGACCAGCGCCACCTGGTCGCGCAGGCCGCGGCCGGGCAGCGCGCGGGCCGGGACGCCGTCGAGGAGCACCTCCCCCGCCGTGGGCTCCAGCGCGCCGGCCAGCACGGCGGCGAGCGTGGTCTTGCCCGCGCCGCTGGCCCCGACGAGGGCGACCCGCTCCCCCGGCCCGATCCGCAGGTCGACGCCGGCGAGGACGGCGGGGCCGTCGCCGTAGCGGTGCCCGATGCCGCGCAGCTCGACGGCGGGGCGGTGCGGCCCGGCCGGGCGCTGCGGGGCGGCGGTGGGCTCGGGCAGGTCGACGACGCCGACCAGCCGCACCAGCGCGGCCCCGGCGGCCTGCACCTCGTCGAAGGAGAACAGCAGGGTGCCCAGCGGCCCGAACAGCCGGTGGAACAGCAGCGCCGCCGTCGTCACCTCGCCGACGGTGCCCACGTCCCAGCGCACCAGCAGGAACCCGACGCCGAGGACGGCGGCCAGCCCGACGTACTCCGAGCGGTTCATCCGCCAGCCGAAGTCGGTGTAGAGCCGGAAGACGCCGACGCCGACGTCGCGGGCCACCGCCGAGCGCCGGGCGACCTCGGCGGCGTGCGGGCCGCTGCGGGCGTAGGCGCGGATGGTGTCGGCGCCGTGCACCGCGCCGAGCAGCCCGTCGGCCCGCTCGGCGACGACGACCCGCTCGCGGGCGTACACCGGCGCCGAGCGCGGCAGGTACCAGCGCAGGGCCAGGCCGTAGCTGGGCAGCGCGAGCAGCCCGGCCAGCGCCAGCCGCCAGTCCAGCACCCCGAGGCCGAGCAGGGTGAGCAGCACGGCCAGCCCCGCGTTGACCACCTCGGGCAGGCCGGTGGTGACCGACTCGCTGACCCGGGCGACGTCGTCGCCGACGCGGGAGAGCAGGTCCCCGGCGCGGACCCGGTCCAGGACGGCGGTGTGCAGGTGCAGCACGCGGGCCACGACCGCCTCGCGCAGGCGGGCCAGCACCGACTCCCCGAGCCGGCTGACCGCGACCGCCGACAGGCCCACCAGGACGGCGGAGAGCAGGGCCGCGCCGGCGAGCGCCACGAGGTACCCGCCGATCGAGCCGCCCGCGGAGACGGCGTCGACCAGCCGGCCGAGCACGGCGGGCGCGACGAGCCCCGCGGCGGCCGCGGCGACGCTGAGCACGACGGCCGCGGCGGCGTCGAGCGGGCGCTCGCGGGCGTGGCGGCCGACCACCCGGGCCGCCCGCCGTCCGGTCGCGGTGGGCAGCAGGTCCGGCGCGGGGCCGCCCGCGGTCACCGGAGGACCGCCGTCCGGTAGGCGTCGGCGTCCGACAGCTCCGCGTGGGTGCCGGTGGCCGCGACCCGGCCGCCGTCCAGCAGCAGGACCCGGCCGCAGCGGCCCAGCAGCGCGGGGCTGCTGGTGACCAGCACCGTCGTCCGCCCGCGGCGCATGTCCTCGACCCCGGCGGCGATGGCCTCCTCGGTGACGGCGTCGACCGCGGTGGTCGGGTCGTGCAGCACCAGCACCGGCGGTGCCTGCAGCAGCGCGCGGGCGAGTGCGACCCGCTGGCGCTGGCCGCCGGACAGGCTGCGGCCGCGGTCGGCCACCGCCCGCTGCGCGCCGTCGGGGTGCCCGGTGAGGACGTCGTCGGCGGCCGCGGCGCGCACCGCGGCGAGGAACCGGTCGTCGGGCGCGGTGCCGGCCGGGTCCACCGCGGTGCGGACGGTGCCCTCGAACAGCACGACCGCGTGCGGCTCGACCAGCACGGCGCGGCGGGCGGCCGCGGGGTCGAGGTCGCCGACCTCCGCGCCGTCGACCAGGACGGCGCCCGCGACCCGGTCGGCGGGCAGCCGGCCGGCGAGGAGGGCGACGAGCGCCTCGGCGTCGCGGGGGTCGGGGGCGACGACGCCGAGCAGTTCCCCCGGCTCCGCGGTCAGCGACAGCCCCGCCAGGGAGCCGGCGGTGACCTCGCGCAGCTCCAGCCGGCCCGCGCCGGCGGGGGTGCGGCCCGCGCCGCCGGCGGCGAGCACCGGCCGGGCCAGCACGTCGGCGACGCGGGCCGCCGACGCCCGGGCCTCGGCCCACCTCTGGCCGGCGAAGCCGAGCAGCCCGACCGGCTCGGCGAGGAACTGGGCGAGGCCGACGACGGTGACCAGGTCGCCGACGCTCAGCTGCCCGTCGAACGCCAGCGCCCCGGCGGCGCCGGCGACCGCGGTGAGGAACAGGCCGCTGCCCAGCGTCGTGACCCCGCGGTAGAGGCCGACCGCGCGGGCGGCGTGCAGCGTGGAGGCCAGCGACGTGCGGCTGGTCCGCCGGTAGCGCTCGGTGGCCGCGTCCTCGGCGCCGATGCCGCGCAGCGCCCGGACGCCCTGCACCAGGTCGGTGGCCAGCCCCGCGGTGCGGGCGACGTCCTCCTGCTGCGCGGCGGTGCGGCGGGTCAGCAGCGGGGCGAGCAGCTGCAGCGCGCCCACCAGCAGCGGGGCGCCGACCAGCACCGCCAGCCCCAGCGGCACGTGCACGACCAGCAGCGAGACCGCCGCGACCGCGACCGCGGCGGTGCCGGCGACCAGTACCGAGGCGGCCTCGATCACCCGGCCGACCCGGTCGGCGTCGGAGGTGGCGGTCGACAGCAGCTCGCCGGTGGGCGGCGGGTCGGCCAGCCCGCGCGGGTCGAGCACCCGCTCGGTGAGCTCCACCCGGAGCAGGTGGGTCTCCTCCCACCAGGCGGCCACGACGGCCCGGGCGCCGAACCGATAGGCCTGGGAGAGGACGACGAACAGCAGGCCGGTGCCGAGCAGCGCGACGCCCAGGGCGGGGACGTCGCCGGTCGCCACCGCCCGGTCGATGGTCAGGCCGATCGCCACGGGGACGAGGGCCTCGCAGGTCTGGTGCAGCGACAGGAGGGCGACGGAGGCGGCCAGCCGGCGCGGGTGTCGCCGCAGCGCCCGCCGCAGCAGGGTGCGCGCCGTGGGAGGCAGGGCTCCTCCTCGGCGGCCGGGCGAACAGGTCAGGGCAGCCTAACCTGCGCCGTCCGGCGGATCAGCCCAGCGCCGCGGCGGCCGCCTCCCGCAGCCGGACGGCGAGGTCGGCCTCGGCCCGCTGGTCGGTGCGGGCGACGAGCAGCCGCGGCCCGCCGGCGGTCAGGGCGGCCCGCAGGTCGTCGGTCTCCGGCACCGCCTCGGCCGCCCACCCCAGGGACCGGGCGACGGCGACGAGGTCGCGGCCGTGCGGTGTGCCGAACACCCGGCGGTAGGCGGCCGCGTGCTCGGGGCGGCCCGGCTCGAGCTGGGCGAAGATGCCGCCGCCGTCGTTGTCCGGCACCACGACGGTCAGGTCCGGCGCCGGCTCGCCGTCGCCGAGCAGCAGCCCGGTCAGGTCGTGCAGCACGGTCAGGTCGCCCAGCAGCGCGACGGCCGGCCCGCCCCCGGCCCGCCGGTGCGCCAGCGCGGCGCCCACCGCGGTCGAGATCGTGCCGTCGATGCCGGCGACGCCGCGGTTGGCCAGCACGGTCAGGTCGGCGCGCGGCACGGCCAGCCGGTCGACGTCGCGCACCGGCGTCGAGGAGCCGAGCACCAGCAGCCCCCCGGCGGGCGCGGCGGCCACCACGTCGCGGGCCAGCCGCGCGGCGGTGGCCGGCTCCCCCGCCAGCAGGGCGTCGACGGCCGCGCCGGCCCGCGCGGCGGCCGACTTCCAGGCCGCCGCCCAGGCCGGGTCGGCGGTCTCCGCGGTCCCCGGCAGCGCGCCGACGGCCGCGGCGCTGCGGCCGGCGTCGGCCCACCGCGAGCCGGCCGGCACGACCTCCACCCGCACCGCGGGGTCGGCCAGCAGCGCGGACACCGGGCGGGACAGCGTCGGGCGGCCGACGACGAGCACCCGCTCCGGTCGGTGCGCGGCCAGCCAGTCCGCGGCGCCCAGCAGCAGCGCGCCGCCGCGCACCGCGGCCCCCCAGGCGCCGCTGCTGGGCTCGGCCACCACCGGCCAGCCGGCCCGCCGGGCGAGGCCGGCGGCGGCGCGGCCGAGCGCGGGCGGGGCGTCCCCGACGACGACCACCGTGCGGGCGGGGCCGGCCGGCAGGGGCGCCGGGCCGGGGGCGCCGGCCCCGGCGGCGGTCCACGGCGCGCCGTCGGGCCGCCCGGCCCACGGCTGCCCGGTGGCGGCCGGCCCGTCGGGCAGCAGCGGCTCGCGGAACGGCAGGTTCAGGTGCACCGGCCCGGGGTCGCCGGAGACGACGCCGCGGGCGACGAGCAGCGACCGGGCGACCAGCGCGCGCCAGTACCGGTTCTGCGGCTCCTCGCGGCCGGCCTCGGGCACGCCGGCGTCCGCGGCGAAGCGCACCGCGCCCCCGTACAGCCCGGGCTGGTCGATCGTCTGGTTGGCCCCGGTGGCCCGCAGCTCGGGCGGCCGGTCGGCGGTGAGCAGCAGCAGCGGCACGCCGCTCGCGTCGGCCTCCAGCACCGCGGCGTGCAGGTGCGCGGTCGCCGTCCCCGAGGTGGTGAGGACCGGCACCGGGCGGCCGGTGCCGCGGGCCAGGCCGAGGGCGAGGAAGGCCGCCGTCCGCTCGTCGACCCGCACGTGCAGGGTGAGCCGGCCGGCCCGCTCGGCGGCGGCCAGCGCGAGCGCCACCGGCGCCGAGCGCGAGCCGGGCGCGACCACCGCGTCGGTCACGCCGCCGCGGAGCAGCTCGTCGACCAGCACGGTGGCCAGCGCGGTCGAGGGGTTCACGCCGCCGCCCCTGCCCGGACGGCCGCGAGGCGGGCCCGCCAGCGGGCGTCGACGTCGGCCGGGGCGGGGACCGCGGCCAGCCGGTCGGGGGCGACCGCCCGCACCGGCAGCGCGCCGTCGACCGGCAGCAGCGGGTCGGCGGCGACGTCGGCGGTGAACAGCGCGACGGTGGCCAGGCCGCAGGCGAACGGGAGCTCGGGCAGCGCGGCGGCCAGCGCCACCCCGGCGGCGATGCCGACCGAGCTCTCCAGCGCCGAGGACACCACGCAGGGCAGGCCGTGCGCCTCGGCCACCCGCAGCGCGGCCCGGACGCCGCCCAGCGGCTGCACCTTGAGGACGACGACGTCGGCGGCCTCGCGCAGGTCGACCCGCAGCGGGTCGGCCGAGCGGCGCACGCCCTCGTCGACGGCGATGCGGACGTCGACCCGGCGGCGCAGCGCGGCGAGCTCGGCCAGCGTCGGGCAGGGCTGCTCCACGTACTCCAGGCCGGCCGCGGCGTCGAGCGCGCAGATGCGGGCGGCGGCGGTGTCGACGTCCCAGGCGGCGTTGGCGTCGACCCGCACCGCGCCGTCCGGGCCGAGGGCGTCGCGCACCGCCTCGACGCGGGCCAGGTCCTCGGCGGCGTCCTGCCCGGGCTCGGCGACCTTGACCTTGGCGGTCCGGCAGCCGGAGGCGGCGACGATCGCGTGCGCCCGCTCCGGCCCGACGGCCGGGACGGTCACGTTCACCGGGACGGCGTCGCGGCGCGGCGGCGGCCAGCCCTCGAGCGCCGCCTCGCGGGCGGCGGCCCACCAGCGGCGGCTCTCGGCGGCGTCGTAGTCCCAGAACGGGCTGAACTCGCCCCAGCCGGCCGGGCCGTGCACGAGCACGCCGTCGCGGAGGTCGATGCCGCGGAACCGGGTGCGCAGCGGCACCGAGTACACGTGGACGGCGTCGATCCCCGCCGCGTCCGCCACGGTGACCAGCGTAGTTCGGCCCTCCTGCGGGGTCCCGCGGCGAGCCCGCGAGTCGTGGGGGGCAGGAGGGTCCCTACTCTCGGATCCCGTGGCCCGGCACCTGACCCTCGTGCCCGCGCCCGACGACCCCCTGGTGCTGCTGGAGCCGCTGCGCGCCTGCCTGGCCGGCGCCGCGCCGCTGGCCGTGCTGCCGGCCGGGCCGCCCGCCGCGGTGGCCGCCGCGCGCGCGGTGCTGCGGCCCGAGGAGCCGCTCGAGGCCGGCGCCGACCTCGTCGTCGTCACCTCCGGGTCGACCGGCGGCGGCCGCGGCGTCCTGCTGCCGGCCGCGGCGCTGCGCGCCGCCGGCGCGGCGACGCACGAGCGGCTGGGCGGGCCGGGGGCGTGGCTGCTCGCCCTGCCGGTGTCGGCGGTCGCCGGGCTGCAGGTGCTGCTCCGCTCCCTGCTGGCCGGGACGACGCCGACCGTGCCGGGCCGGGGCGAGCCGCTGGCCGCCGCGGTCGCGCGGATGCCGGCCGGCCGCCGCTACGCCTCGCTGGTGCCCACGCAGCTGCGCCGGTACCTGGACGCCGAGCCGGACGCGCTGCGCGCGCTCGACGCGGTGCTGGTCGGCGGCGCGGCCACCGACCCGGCGCTGCTGGCCCGGGCGCGGGAGGACGGCGTCCGGGTCGTGACGACGTACGGGATGACCGAGACCGCGGGCGGCTGCGTCTACGACGGCGTCCCGCTGGACGGCGTCTCCGTGCGGGTCGCCGGCGGCGGGATCGAGCTCGCCGGGCCGGTGCTCGCGCTGGGCTACCGCGGCGACCCGGCCGCCACCGCGGAGGCCTTCGCCGGCGGCTGGTTCCGCACCCGCGACGCCGGTGAGCTGGCCGGCGGGGTCCTGACCGTGCACGGCCGGCTGGACGACGTCGTGGTGACCGGCGGGGTGAACGTCGCCCCGCAGGCGGTCGAGGGCGTGCTGCGCGAGCACCCGGCGGTCGCCGACGCGGTCGTCTTCGGCCGGCCCGACCCCGAGTGGGGGCAGCGGGTGGTCGCCGCCGTCGTCCCGGCGCCCGGCGCCGACCCGGGCCTGGACGCCCTGCGGCCGTGGGTCGCCGCGCGGCTGGGCGGGCCGGCCGCGCCGCGGGAGCTGCACCGGATCCCCGCCGTCCCGACGCTGCACACCGGCAAGCCCGACCGCCGCGCGGTGGCCGCGGCCCTGACGGGCGCCGCCTGATGGCCACGCCCGCGCAGTGGGTGGCCGGCGCGCGCCCCCGGACGCTGCCGGCCGCCGTCGCCCCCGTGCTGGTCGGCACCGGCGTTGCGGCCGCGCTCGACGGGTTCCGGCCCGGGCCGGCGCTGCTGGCGCTGCTGGTCGCACTGGCCCTGCAGGTGGCGGTCAACTACGCCAACGACTACTCCGACGGCCGCCGCGGCACCGACGCCGACCGGGTCGGGCCGATGCGGCTGGTCGGCTCCGGCGCGGCGACGCCCCGGCAGGTGCTCGTCGCGGCGCTGGCCGCCTTCGCCGTCGCGGGGGTCGCCGGGCTGGCGCTGGCCGCGCTGTCGAGCTGGTGGCTGGTCGCGGTCGGCGCGGTCTGCATCGCCGCGGCCTGGACCTACACCGGCGGCCCGCTGCCCTACGGCTACCGGGCGCTGGGCGAGGTGTTCGTCTTCGTCTTCTTCGGCCTGGTCGCGGTCGCCGGGACGACGTTCGTGCAGACCCGGTCGGTGGAGGGCCTGGCGCTCGCGGCGGCGGTGCCGATCGGGCTGCTGTCGGTGGCGCTGCTCGTGGTGAACAACCTGCGCGACATCGCCGGGGACGCCGCCGTCGGCAAGCGGACGCTGGCGGTGCTGCTCGGCGAGCGCGGCACCCGGCTGGCCTACACCGGCCTGCTGGTCGTCGCGTTCGCCGTGGTCGTCGCGATCGGGGTCGCCCGCCCCTGGGCGCTGCTCGGCCTGGCCGCCGCGCCGCTGGCGGTGCCGCCGGCCCGGCTGGTGCTCTCCGGGGCGCGCGGGCCGGCGCTCGTCGCCGGCCTGCAGGCGACCGGCCTGCTGACCCTGGCCACCGGCGTGCTGCTCGCCGCCGGGCTCGCGCTGAGCTGACCGGGGCTCAGGCGTCGTCCGCGGCGTCCCCGGACAGCCGCGTGCGCAGGTCCTCCTTGGCGGCGCGCCGCGCGACGCTGCGCGCGGCGAGCGCCTCGGTGAGCCGGTCGCGGACCCCGCGCAGGAGCACGTGCGAGACCGGCATCGACAGCAGCAGCCCGAACAGCAGCGCGGGGAAGCCGGGCAGGCCGGCGACCCAGATGACGGCGACGAGCGCGACGGTGATCAGCAGCCGGCCGAGCGTGTAGAGCACCAGCGGCGGCGCCACCCGCGGCGGCGTGGCCCGGCCGCCGGTCGGGGACCCGGGCGCCGCCGGTCCGGTCGCGTCAGCCATGCCGGCCCTCCCACTTGGTCGAGAGCACCACGGTCGTGCGGGTGCGTGCCACTCCTCTGATCCGGTTCAACGCGCTGATGGCCGCCTCCAGTGCCGGGATGTCGGTCACCCGCACCTTCAGGACGTAGCCCTCCGCGCCGGCGACCCGCCAGCAGTCCTCGACCTCGGGCATCGCCGCCAGGGCCGCCTCCACGCCGGTCTCGTCGACCGAGTCGCTCTCGATGACGCTGATCAGCGCCGTGACGTCCAGCCCGACGGCCATCGGGTCGACGACCGCGCGGTAGCCGGTGATGACCCCGCCCGCCTCGAGCTTGCCGACCCGCTCGTGCACCGCCGGCGCCGAGAGCCCCACCTGGCGGGCCAGCTCGGCGTAGCTGGCCCGGCCGTTGGCCTGCAGCAGCTCGATGAGCCTGCGGTCGACCGCGTCGATGACCGTCCTCCGTCCCGGATCGGGACCGGATGCCCCGACCCCGCCCCCGAGTATCGCCGCGGACGTACTGTGGGTCGTACAGGGGGAGACGGAGAGGTGGCGCCGCGTGGTGTTCCTGGTGTTCCTGGTGGTGGCGATCGCCGTGGTCGTGCTGGTCATGCGCGCCGCGGAGAAGTCCGGTACGAGCGGCGGCCCCGGCCTGGGGGCGCCGCGCCCGCAGCGCCGTCCGCGGCCGCCGCGCAACGCGCGCCCGCTGGCGCCCGACGACGACCCGGAGTTCCTCCGCGAACTGGAGCGCCGCGCCCGCCGCGACGACGGCTCGCCGGCCTGACCCGCCGCCTCAGCCGGGATCAGGTGACCTGATCCCGACGCGTCCTCCCTCACGGTCCACCGCGGGGGAGGACACCGCACGATCAGGGACGCTGATCGTGGCCGGGCGCCTCAGGCGGCCCGGCTCCCGCCGAACAGCCGCCGCCAGCCCCGCGGACGCTCCGGCGTCGGCGTCGCCGCGGGCCGCTCCGGGGCCCGCTCGGCCGGCTCCGCCGTGATCGAGCCCGGCCAGCCGACCGGCGACCCGCCGGGGGCCTCGTCGTCCCGCCCGGGCCAGCCGACCGGGTTCTCCTGCCGCTCCCCGCCGCGCCGCTCGTCACCGGCGTCCGTGTGCCGGGGGGTGCCGCCGGCGACGCCGCGCCGGGCGAGCGCCGCCGCGACGACCGGGTCGACGTCCGCGCCGACTGCTGCCGCGTGCCTACCCACGGTGACCACCCCGGTGCCTGTCCATGCCTGCATCCCAGCACGGACCGGGCGGTCCCGTCACCCGCCGACGTCGCCCGACCGGGGGCCGGTCACCCGCGGTGACGACGTCCGACCCCTCTCCGGGCCCCTCAGGAGACGCCGGCGTAGCTGTGCAGGCCGGTGGAGACCATGTTCACGTAGAGCAGGTTGAAGATCATCACGCCGAGGCCCACCACGTTGACCCACGCGGCCGGCCTGCCGCGCCAGCCGGCCGTCGTCCGCGCGTGGAGGTAGGCCGCGTAGACGACCCAGGCGATGAACGCCCAGGTCTCCTTGGGGTCCCAGCCCCAGAACCGGCCCCAGGCGCTCTCGGCCCAGATGGCGCCGGCGATCACGGCGAAGGTCCAGATCGGGAAGCCGAACACCGCGGTGCGGTGGGCCACCCGGTCGATCGCGGCCGGCGCCGGCAGTCGGTCGAGCAGGCCGCCGGCCGTCGCGGTGCCGGCGGCGACGCGGGCGTCGTGGCGCAGCCGCAGCAGGTACATGACGCTGGCGATGCCGCTGACGAAGAAGATGCCGAAGCCCAGGATCGCGGTGGTCACGTGGACGGCGAGCCAGCTCGACCGCAGCGACGCGACCAGCGGCCCGGCCTCGGCGTAGAGGAACAGCCCGATGGCGACCATCGAGAGCACGACCGGCGCGAGCACGAAGACGCCGAGGTGCCGCAGCGCCGGCCGCCGCACGGCGAGCACCGTGAACGAGACGACGGCCACGAGCACGACCCCGGTCGCGAACTCGTACATGTTGCCCCAGGGCAGCCGGTCGGTGGCCAGCCCGCGGAACAGCAGGACCCCGGCCTGGGCGAGCGCGCCCAGCACCGTGAGGACCATCCCCGCCACGCCGTAGCGGCGGACGCTCGCCGGCTCGGCCGGGACCTCGGCCGCCGCCGGCCCGGCCGGCGCGCCGGCGCCGACCAGCTCCCGGGCCGGGGCGGGCCGCCGGCCGAACGCGAGCTGCGCGCAGAAGGCGATGACCGCCAGCGAGTACAGGCCGACGCTGACGGAGAACAGCGTGTCGGAGAGGTCGGCCAGGGTGGTGTCGACGGTCACGGGGCGGGGACCTCCGGGTCCGGGGGGACCCCGCCGGCCGGCGGGGTGGGGCGTGCGGGGGCGCGGGCGGCCAGCGCCGCCCGCAGGTCGTCGGCCAGCCCGGCGAAGCGCTCGGAGCCCTCGCCGCCGCCCCGCGTCAGCGAGCCGACGGTCAGCACGGTACCGGGCGCGCCGGCGGCCGGGCCGACGCGGGCGAAGACCCGCTCGCGGCGCAGCAGCAGCATGCCCAGCAGGCCCACGAGGACGGCGATCGCGGCGACCAGCACCCACACCTGCCCCGGGTCGTGCGACAGCTGCAGGGCGGCGAACTCCGCGTAGCCGGTGAAGGTGATCGCGGTGCCGTCGGGCAGGGTCAGCGTCTCCCCGATGGCCAGGTTGGCCGAGCCGACCCGCTCCAGCGCGCCGCGCTCGATCTGCTCGGCGCTGATCGAGTACACCGACTGCGGGCGGCCGGTGTCCAGGCCGAGGTAGCCCTGGTAGGCCACGACGGCCACCTGCGGGTCCAGCGGGCGGGGGTCGGCGCTGGTCAGGATGCCGTTCTGCACCACGCCGGTCGGGGCGAAGAAGCCCTGGATCGCCAGCTGCGACTCCGCGTCGACGCCGAGGTCGGGCAGCTTGAGCGCGCCCTCGCTGGCCATCGTCGTCTGGTCGCTGGGCAGGAACGGCGCGGAGACGTCGGTGAAGGTCTGGCCGGTCGGCGTCGTCACGGTGAAGCGGGGCGCGAAGCCGTGGCCGGTGAGGTAGACGCGGTCGCCGTCGGCGCGCAGCGGGTCGTTGACGCCGATGGTCTGCGGGGTGCCCTCCTCGCCCGGCCCGCCGTAGGTGATGTCGGCGGTGAACGAGGCGGCGGTGCCGGACTCGTACTCGGCGCGGAAGTCCTCGAGGTCGACGCACAGCGGGCTGAGGTCGCCGCCGTCCACCAGCGGCCCGGCGGAGTACGTGTCGTACTGCTGGAAGGCGTTGCAGAAGCCCTGGCCCTCGGTCACCAGGATGCTGCCCTCGTAGCCCCACAGCTTCCCGCCGGCCAGCGCGACCAGCAGCGCCACCAGGGAGAGGTGGAACAGCAGGTTGCCGGCCTCCTTGAGGTACCCCTTCTCCGCGGACAGCTCGGGGCCGGCCGTCGTCGCCCGGCGGACGACGCGGTAGCGCCGCACCCGCAGCTCCTCCTCGACGGTGTCGAGCGCGGCCGGGCCGTCGAGCGGGGTGTCCAGCCGGGCGGCGTCCGGCAGCCGCAGCAGGTTGCGCGGGGCCGGCGGCGGCGGGGTGCGCAGGGCGCGGGCGTGCTCCACGGCCCGCGGCAGCACGCAGCCGATCAGCGAGACGAACAGCAGCAGGTAGACCGCGGCGAACCAGGGCGAGCTGAAGACGTCGAAGAGGTAGAACCGGTCCAGCCACGGCGCCAGCGTCGGGTGGTCGGCGAAGTAGCGGGCGACGTTGGTCTGCGACAGCGAGCGCTGCGGCAGCAGCGAGCCGGGGATGGCCGCCAGCGCCAGCAGGAACAGCAGGATGATCGCCGTCCGCATGGCGGTCAGCCGGCGCCACCACCGCACGAGCAGGGTCCACGCGCGCCGGCCGGCCGAGGGCCGGGCGGGCGGGGGCGGCGCGGCCGCCTCGCGCGGCGGGGCGGTGACGGTCACAGCGAGGTCCCGATCCCGGTGGCGGCGGCCCAGGAGCGCAGCCAGCCCATCATCTCCGCCCACGCGCCGGTGACCAGCAGGAGGCCGACCAGCACGAGCAGCCCGCCGCCGACCCGGGTGACAGCGCGGGCGTGCCGGCGCAGGAAGGCCGTCGCCCCCAGCGCCCACCGGGCGCCGAGCGCGACCAGCACGAACGGCACGCCGAGGCCGAGGCAGTAGGCGATCGACAGGAAGGCGCCGCGGCCGGCGGTCCCCTCGGTGTAGGCGAGGCTGAGGACGGCGCCCAGGGTCGGGCCGAGGCACGGGGTCCAGCCCAGCCCGAAGACGACGCCGAGCAGCGGCGCGCCGAGCAGGCCGGTCGAGGGACGCAGCGACAGCCGCTTGGTGCGCTGCAGCAGCGGCAGCCAGCCGAGGAAGCCCAGCCCGACGACGATCACCACGACGCCCATCACCCGGGTGATGACGTCGTCGTGCACGAGCAGCAGGCGGCCCAGCGAGCCCGCCGCCGTCCCGAGCGCGACGAACACCGCGGTGAAGCCGAGGACGAACAGCAGCGCGCCGAGCACCATCTGCCGCCGGCCGGTGCGCGGGTCGGTCGCGGTCGCGGTGGCGGTCCCGCCGCCCGCGGCGGGCCGGTCGCCGTCCGCCGTCCCCCGGGTGTTGCCGGCCAGGCCGGCGACGTAGGAGAGGTAGCCGGGCACCAGCGGCAGCACGCACGGCGAGGCGAAGCTGATCAGCCCGACCAGCGCCGCGACCGCGGCGGCCACGAGGAGCGGGCCGTCGGTGACGAGGCCGCTGAAGGTCTCCCCCACGTCAGCCCTCCTCGAGCAGCCGGTCGAGCACGGCGCGCAGGTCCTCCTGCGACACCTGGGCGGTGTAGACGGCGGCGACCCGGTACTCGCGGTCGAGCACGATCGTGGACGGGACGGCGTTGGCCGGGTAGTCCCGGAAGGCCAGCGCCACCTCCCCGCGCGGGTCGAACAGCGCCGGGTACTCGATGCCGTTGGAGTCGAGGAACGCCTGCGCCAGCTGCTCGTCGTCCTTGACGGTGAGCCCGAGGAACTCGACGCCGCGGTCGCGCACCTCGGCGTAGACCTCCTGGAACTCCGGCGTCTCCACCCGGCAGGGCGGGCACCAGGAGCCCCAGAAGTTGAGGACGGCGACGTCGCCGGTCAGGTCCGCCGAGTCGAACGAGCCGCCGCCGAGCAGGTCGCCGGTGAACTCCGGGGCGGTCGCCCGCTCCCCCTCGGGGATCACCTCGCCCGACGGCGTGCCGGCCTCGAAGCGGAACTCGCCGCCGTTGTTGACGTCGACGGCCGACCCCTCGCCGGTGGTGCAGCCGGCGGCGAGGACGAGGGCTCCCGCGAGCGCGGGCAGGAGGCGTCTCCCGGGGCCCCCGCGGAAGCGTGGAGCGCCAGCGGAGCGCTTTCGTGGGGTGGTCATGCCCCGGGTACCGCGTCGGGGTCGGTGGCGCCGGCCGGCTCGGCGTAGGTGACGCCGGCGACCCGGTCGCCCTCGTAGGTCACCGAGGTGACGCTGGCCAGCGCGCACTCGCGGCGGCGCGGGTCGTGCACGTAGCGGCGGCCCTCCAGGTGCAGCCGCAGCGTCCAGATCGGCAGCTGGTGGCTGACGCACACCGCCGCCGAGCCCCGGGCGGCGTCGCGGGCCGCCTCGACCGCGCGCAGCATCCGGGCGGCGATCTCGACGTAGGGCTCGCCCCACGACGGCCGGAACGGGTTGCGCAGCTTCCACCAGTGCCGCGGGTCGCGCAGGGCGCCGTCCCCGACGGCGACCCGCAGGCCCTCGAAGTCGCTGGCGGCCTCGATCAGCCGCTCGTCGGTGGCGATCGGCAGGCGCAGGGCCTCGGCGATCGGTGCCGCGGTCTGCTGCGCGCGCTCCAGCGGGCTGGCCACCAGGTACGTGATCGCCGGGTCGGCGGCCACGCCGGTGAACCACGTCGCGGCGCTGCGGGCCATCTCCTCGCCGGCCTCGGACAGCCGGTAGCCGGGCAGCCGGCCGTAGAGCACCTTGGCCGGGTTGAACACCTCGCCGTGGCGCAGCAGGTGGACGACGGTGGTCTCGCTCATCAGGTGCTGACCTCGCTGGGGTCCTGGCCGGTCGCGCGCGGCGCCTCGTCGGGGGTGGCCTCGGCGGCCGCCCGGGCGGCGGCCGGCAGCGCGTCGAGGACGTGCTCGACGGCGGCGTCGTCCAGCGCGGCGCTGACGAACCACGCCTCGAACGCCGACGGCGGCAGGTACACCCCGCGGCTGAGCAGGGCGTGGAAGAAGGCGGTGTAGCGGAAGGTCTCCTGGCTGCGCGCGTCGTCGAAGTCGCGCACCTGCCGCTCGTCGGGCACGAAGAACACCGAGAACATCGAGCCGGCCTGCTGCACCCGGTGCGGCACGCCCGCGGCGAACAGGGCGGCGCTGGCGGCGCCGCGCAGGGTGACCGCCACCTCGTCGCAGCGCGCGTACACCTCGTCGGTGCACAGCCGCAGGGTGGTCAGCCCGGCGGCCACGGCCACCGGGTTCCCCGACAGGGTGCCGGCCTGGTAGACCGGCCCGGCCGGCGCGAGCTGGTCCATCAGGTCCGCGCGGCCGCCGAAGGCCGCGGCTGGCAGCCCGCCGCCCATGACCTTGCCGAAGGTGAACAGGTCCGCGTCGACCGGGTCCAGGCCGTACCAGCCCGACCGGGACACCCGGAAGCCGGTCATCACCTCGTCGAGGACGAGCAGGGCGCCGTGCTCGGCGGTGATCCGGCGCAGCTGCGCGTTGAAGCCGTCCAGCGGGGGGACGACGCCCATGTTGCCCGGCGCGGCCTCGCTGATCACGCAGGCGACCTCGGCGCCGCGCTCGGCGAACACCGCCTCGACCGCGGCGACGTCGTTGTAGGGCAGGACGACGGTGTCGGCCGCCGCGCCCGTGGTGACGCCGGGGGTGTCGGGCAGGCCGAGGGTGGCCACGCCGGAGCCGGCCGAGGCCAGCAGCGCGTCGACGTGGCCGTGGTAGCCGCCGGCGAACTTGACGACCAGCCGGCGGCCGGTGGCGCCGCGGGCCAGCCGGATCGCCGAGAGCACCGCCTCGGTGCCGGAGTTCACCAGCCGCACCCGCTCGACCGGCGGCATGCGGTCGATGATCTCCTCCGCCAGGTCCAGCTCGCCGGCGGTCGGGGCGCCGAAGGAGGTCCCGCGGCGGGCGGCGGCGGTGACCGCCTCGACGACCGCGGGGTGGGCGTGGCCGAGGATCAGCGGCCCCCACGAGGCCACCAGGTCGACGTAGCGGCGGCCGTCGGCGTCGGTGAGCCAGGCGCCCCGCCCCTCGGCCATGAAGCGCGGCGTGCCGCCGACGGCACGGAAGGCGCGGACCGGGCTGTTGACCCCGCCCGGCGTGACCCGCCGGCCGCGGGCGAACAGCTCGGCGGAGACCGGGGCCTCGTAGGGATAGCGGGAACCGTCCAGCGAGGTCACGGCCCCAGTGTCCCCTCCGCGCCGGGCGTGCCGGGTGTGGGCCCCGTCGCACCGGGGTCCTCCGCCGGCGGCGCGGCGGCCAGCACCGCGCGGGCGAGCGCGTCCGGGTCGCGGGTGGGCACGAGGACCGTGCGCCCGTCGGTCAGCCGCAGCGGCATGCCGGTGCGCCCGCGGGGCACCGCCCAGCCGCCGCCGAGCACCGGGGCGCCGGCGTCGGCGCCGGCCTCCCCCTCGCGGACGGCGCGCAGGTGGGCGGTGTCGACCTCGGCCAGCGGCACCCGTTCGCGCCCCACCCACAGCGCCGCGACCCCGCCCTCCGCGTCGTCGCCCCGGCCGACCCGGACGGTCCACGTGCGGCGGGCCGACAGGACCCCGGCGGCCACGATGCCCAGGACGGCGACCAGCGCCACCGCCCACAGCAGCGGCGGGACGTCCGGGCCCGGCAGCGCCACGTCCATGACGAGCAGCACCCCCAGCGCCCCGGCGACCAGCCAGAACGACCGCCAGGAGCCCCCGGTCTCGACGTGGTCCATCAGTGCCGCCGCCCGCCCGCGGTCAGCGGCGCAGCAGGCGGGCCGCCTCGACCGCCCAGTAGGTCAGCACCGAGCCCGCGCCGGCCCGCCGGATCGCCGTCAGCGTCTCCAGGATCGCCCGCTCGCGGTCCACCCAGCCGTTGGCCGCGGCGGCCTCGACCATCGCGTACTCGCCGCTGACCTGGTAGGCGCTCACCGGCACCCGCACCTCGTCGGCCACCCGGGCGATGACGTCGAGGTAGGCCAGCGCCGGCTTGACCATGACCGCGTCGGCGCCCTCGGCGAGGTCCTGCTCGACCTCGCGCAGCGCCTCGTCGGCGTTGGGCGGGTCCATCTGGTAGGTCGAGCGGTCGCCGAACTGCGGCGCGCCCTCGGCGGCCTCGCGGAACGGGCCGTAGAAGCAGGAGGCGTACTTGGCCGCGTAGGCCAGCACCGGCAGCTCGGTGTACCCGCCGCCGTCCAGCGCCCGGCGGATGGCGGCGACCTGGCCGTCCATCATCCCGCTGGGGGCGATGACGTGGGCCCCGGCCTGCGCCTGGGCCAGCGCCACCGAGGCGTACCGGTCCAGCGTCGGGTCGTTGTCGACGACCATCGCCCCGCCCTGCCCCCGGACCCCACCCTTGGCCGGGGTGACCACGCCGCAGTGCCCGTGGTCGGTGTACTCGCACAGGCACAGGTCGGCCATGAGCACCAGCTCGTCGCCGAGGTCGGCGCGCAGCTGCTGCAGCGCGACGTTGACCACGCCGTCGGCGGCGTCGGCCTGCGAGCCCACCGGGTCCTTGTCGGCGGGGATCCCGAACAGGATGAGCCCGCTGATGCCGGCCTCCGCGGCCTCGTGCGCGGCCTTGCGCAGCGAGTCCTGGGTGTGCTGGACGACGCCGGGCATGGAGCCGATCGGCTGCGGCTCGGCGATGCCCTCCTTGACGAAGACCGGCAGCACCAGGTCGGCCGGGGACAGCCGGGTCTGGGCGGTCAGCCGCCGCAGCGCGGGCGTCGACCGCAGCCGGCGCCCGCGCGCGAAGCCGGGGTTCCCCCCGCCGGAGGCGCTCACTTGGAGTCGCCTTCCTCCCGGCGCGCCTGAGCGAAGGCCGCCAGCGCGTCGACCAGCGGGCCGACGGCGGCGGTCTCGGGCTGCACGTCGACGCGCAGGCCGAACTCCTGCGCCGTCGCGGCCGTCTGCGGGCCGATCACGGCGACGACGGTCTTCGCGTGCGGCTTGCCGGCGATGCCGACCAGGTTGCGCACGGTGCTCGACGAGGTGAAGCACACCGCGTCGAAGCCGCCGCCCTTGATCGCCTCGCGGACCGCGGCCGGCGGCGGCGCCGCCCGGACGGTGCGGTAGGCGGTGACGTCGTCGATCTCCCAGCCGCGCTCCTTGAGGCCCGCGGCGAGGGTCTCGGTGGCGATGTCGGCGCGGGGCAGCAGCACCCGGTCGATCGGGTCGAGGACGTCGTCGTACTCGGGGAAGTCGGCCAGCAGGCCCTCGCTGGACTGCTCCCCGGCCGGCACGAGCTCCGGCACGATGCCGAAGGCGCGGACCGCGGCGGCGGTCTGCTCGCCGACGCAGGCCACCTTCACGCCGGCGAAGGCGCGGGCGTCGAGGCCGAGCTCGGCGAACTTCTCGCGGACGGCCTTCACCGCGTTCACCGAGGTGAACACGATCCAGCCGTAGCGGCCGGTGACCAGGCCCTTGATGGCGCGGTCCATCTGCGCGGGGCTGCGCGGCGGCTCGACGGCGATGGTCGGCACCTCGACCGGCACCGCGCCGTAGGCCCGCAGCCGCTCGCTCATGTCGCCGGCCTGGTCCTTGGTGCGCGGCACCAGCACCCGCCAGCCGAACAGCGGGCGGCTCTCCCACCAGGAGAGCTTGCCGCGCTTGTCGACGACGGCGCCGACGGTGACGACGACGGCGCCGCTGAGCGCGTCGAGGCCCGCGGTCTTCTCGGCGACCGCGGCCAGCTTGGCCGGGACGCTGCGCTGGTCGGTGGTCGAGCCGGCGGCGGTGACCACGACGGACGTGCCGCCCGGCAGACCGCCCTCGACCAGCCGGGTGGCGGCGTCGGGCAGGTCGGCGGCGTCGCCGGTGAGCACCAGCGGCGCGCCCAGGCCGTGCGCCGCCGAGGCGAGCGCGACCAGGTCGCTGCCGTGCAGGTCGCCGGTCAGCGTCGTGGCGCCCAGCGCCACACCCGCGAACGCCGGGACGGCGGTGGCCGCCGCCACGCCGGGGACGACGTCGAACGGCACGGAGGTGCGGCCGACCGCGAGCACCTCCTTGACCACGGCGTCGGAGGTGAACGGGTCACCGGCGACGAGCCGGACGACCGTCTCGCCCTTCTTCGCCGCGGCCACGGCGGCCTTGGCGACCTCGTCCGGCTCGCCGGTCGCGGTCGTCGGCTCCAGGTCGGGCCGGGCCTCCCGGACGGCCGCGGTCACGGCCGGGGCGACCGCGGCGTCGACGACGAGGACGTCGGCCTCGCCGAGGGCCGCCGAGGCGCGGGCGGTCAGCATCCCGGGGTCGCCCGGGCCGGCGCCGACGAAGACGACCGTGCCGGCCGCCCCGCCGCTCTTGCTGCGGAAGCGCGTCATCGCGTGCTCCTGTTCCACTTCACTTGAGAGCCCCTCCCGGGGCTCGTTCTGGGGTCTGGGGCCGGGCTGCGGTGCCCGGCGGGGGGAGGGTCGGAGGGGTCACCGGGAGGCGGCCACGAGCTCGGCCGCTCCCCGGTCCAGCAGGTCGGCGGCGAGCTCCCGGCCCAGCCGCTCGGCGTCCTCGGCCGGCCCGGTGACCGAGCCGCGGACGCCGTCGCTGCCGTCCAGGGCCGTCACCGAGGCGCGCAGGAACAGCTCGGGGCCGTCCTCGCCCTCGGCGACCTCGGCGTAGGCGGCCACCGGTGCGCTGCAGCCGGCCTCGAGCGTGGCCAGCGTCGTCCGCTCGGCGAGCACGCAGGCCCGCGTGACGGCGTCGTCGAGGCGGGCGAGCACGGCGAGGGTCGCCTCGTCGTCGGCCCGGCACTCCACGGCCAGCGCCCCCTGCGCCGGCGCGGGCAGCACCTGCAGCGGGTCGAGGGTCTCGGTGACCGCGTCGAGCCGGCCGAGCCGGGTGAGCCCGGCGCGGGCCAGCACGACGGCGTCCAGGTCGCCCGGCGCCACCCGCGCCATGCGGGTGTCGACGTTGCCGCGGATCGGCACGACCTCGAGGCCGAGGCCGAGCGCCCGCAGCTGGGCGACCCGCCGCGGGGCGCCGGTGCCCACGCGGGCGCCGGCGGGCAGCTCGCCGAGGGTCAGGCCGTCGCGGGCGACGAGCGCGTCGCGCGGGTCCTCCCGCGGCGGGACGGCGGCCAGGGCCAGGCCGGGCTCCGGCGCCGTCGGCAGGTCCTTGTAGCTGTGCACGGCGACGTCGACGGCGCCCTCGAGCAGGGCGCGGCGGATCGCCGTCACGAACACGCCGGTGCCCCCGAGCTGGGCGATCGCGGCGGCGGACCGGTCGCCCTCGGTGCTGATGTGCACCAGCTCGACCGGGACGCCGGTGGCCGCGGTGATCGCGTCGGCCACCGTCTGCGACTGGGTGGTCGCCAGCAGGCTGGCGCGGGTGCCGAGCCGGAGGGTGCGCACCGCCGGCACGGCGGTCACGACGCGCCGCCCGAGCGGAGCTCGTCCGGGTCCACGGTGACGGCCTCGGCCAGCCGTGGCCCCTCGGCCGGGACGTCGGCGTCGATGCCCAGGCCGAACAGCGCGCGCAGCGCGTCGGCGTAGTCGACGCCGCCGGGCGTGGCGGCCAGCTCCTTGACCCGCACGGTGGGCTCGTGCAGCAGCTTGTCGACCACCCGCCGCACGGTGCGGGCGATCTCGGCGCGGGCGCGGGCGTCGAGGTCGGGCAGCCGGGTGGACAGCCGCAGCAGCTCGGCGTCGACGACCTCGGCCGCCTGGCTGCGCAGCGCGGAGACGGTGGGCGCGACGGCGGCGGCCTGCCGCTCGGCGCGCAGCAGCGCCACCTCGGCCTCGATCAGCGCGTGCGCGGCGGCGATGTCGTCGGCGGCGACCGCGCCGGCCGGCGACGTCTCGTGCGCGGCGGTCCGCTCGCCCTGCAGCAGCGCGAGGTCGACGACGTGCACGCCCGGCAGCCCGGCGACCGCGGGGTCGACGTCGCGCGGGAGGGCGAGGTCGACGACGGCCAGCGGCCGGTCGGCGCGCCCGCGCATCGCCGCGGCCACCGCCTCGGTGCCGACGACGAGGCCGGAGGCGCCGGTGCAGGTCAGCAGCAGGTCGGCGGCGCCGATGGCGCCCGGCAGGTCGGCCATCTCCGCGGTGCCGCCGTCGACGGCGGCGGCCAGCCGGGCGGCCGACTCCGGGGTGCGGCTGGCGACGGTGACCAGCGCGCCGCGCCGGGAGAGGGTGGTCGCGGCCAAGGCGCCCATCGAGCCGGCGCCGACGACGAGCACCGGCCGGCCGGCGAGCGGGCCGATCCGCTGCTCGGCGTGGTCCAGCGACACCGACACCAGCGAGGCGCCGGCGCGGTCGATGCCGGTCTCCGAGTGCACCCGCTTGCCGACCCGCAGGGCGTGCTGGGCGACCGGGTGCAGCGCCCGGCCGACCGTGCCGTGCTCGCGGGCCAGCGCGTAGGCGTTGCGGAGCTGGCCGAGCACCTGGGTCTCGCCGACGACCATGGAGTCCAGGCCGGCGGAGACGGTGAACAGGTGGGCGACGGCCTGGTCCTCGTAGTGGACCGTGACGTAGGGCGAGAGCGCCTCGACCGAGGCGCCGGCCTGGCGGGCGAGCACCCGGCTGACCTCGGTCACACCGCCGTGGAAGCGGTCGACCTCGGCGAACACCTCGACCCGGTTGCAGGTGGCCAGGACGATGGCCTCGCTGACGTGGTCGCTGCCGACCAGCTCGTGCAGCGCCTTGACGGTCTCGTCGGCGCCCATCGCGAACTGCTCGAGCAGGCTGACCGGCGCCGTCTGGTGGCTGATCCCGACGGCCAGGAGGCTCATGACATCCCCCCGAGCGCCGGGACCGGCGCCTGCCGGGCGTCGCGGTCGGTGTCGAGGAACGCGAGCACCTGCAGCTCGACGGAGAGGTCGACCTGGCGGACGTCGACGCCCGCGGGCGCGGCCAGCGTCACCGGCGCGAAGTTCAAGATGCTCCTCACCCCGGCCGCGCTGAGCCGGTCGCAGACCGACTGCGCCACCTCGGCCGGTGTCGCGATGACCCCGATCGTCGCGCCGCTCGCGGCGACCACCTCGTCCAGCTCGGTCACCGGGCGCACGGGGCGACCGCCGATGACCTGCCCGATCCGCTCGGGGGAGCTGTCGAACAGCCCGACGAACTCGAACCCGCGGCTGCCGAAGCCGGCGTAGTCGGCCAGGGCGGAGCCGAGGTTGCCCAGCCCGACGAGCACGCAGGCCCGCGAGCGCTCGACGCCCAGCACGCGGGCGATCCGGTCCCGCAGGCCGGGGACGTCGTACCCGACGCCGCGCACGCCGCACGGCCCGAGGTGGGAGAGGTCCTTGCGCAGGCCGGCGGGGTTCACCCCGGCGGCGCGCGCCAGCTCACCCGAGGAGACGCTGCCCCGGCCGCTGTCGGCGAGCCCGGTGAGCACCCGGAGGTACACGGCCAGGCGGGCCACGGTGGCCTCCGGGATCCGGGGCCTCGACGGGTTCACGGGGGACGTCTCCACAGCGGGCGCGCCGTCCGCCCGGCGGCTGCCGGGGAGCGACGACATCGGGGACCGGACGCAGACGCCGTCCGGCGATGCCCACGTTAACCGCTTGTGAACGCAGGAACAAAGTCGCTGCCGGGGTCAGGGGCCCTCGTGCAGCGCAGATGCCGGTCCCTGTGGTGAGGACCATACCGGCACCGGCCGGACGCCACCCGTTCGGGGTCAGCCGGGCCCGAGGCCGAGGTCGCGCCGCAGCCGGGGGACGTCGACGGTGAAGTAGGAGTGCTCGCGGCCGTCGAGCAGCACCACCGGCACCCGGTCGCCGTACTCGGCCTGCAGGTCGGGGTCGGCGTCGACGTCCACCGGGGTGACGGCGAGCCCGGCCTCCGCCGCGACCGGGGCGAGGACACCGGCCGCCGTCTCGCAGAGGTGGCAGCCGGCCCGGGTCACCAGCTGCAGCCGCTCAGCCATCGCCGCCCGCCCCCACCCGGGCCGGCTGCTGGGCCGCCTCGTCGGCGCGGGTGAGCCCGAGCTCGCGCAGCCGGGCGCGGCTCACCTTGCCGGTGAGCGAGTGCGGCAGCGCGCCCAGGAAGTGCACCGACGTCGGCACCTTGTAGCGGGCCAGCGACGCCGCCGCGTGCTCCTGCAGCTGTTCCAGGGTGGCGCTCGCGCCCGGGACCAGGACGACGACGGCGCGCACCGCCTGCCCGGTGCGCGCGTCCGGCACCCCGATGACGGCGCTCTCCCGGACCGCGGGGTGCGCGTCCAGCACCCGCTCCACCTCGGCCGGGTAGACGTTGAAGCCGCTGACCAGGATGAGGTCGCTGCGCCGGTCGACCAGGTGCAGGTCGCCGTCGTCGTCGCGGTAGGCCAGGTCGCCGGTGGCCAGCCAGCCGTCGGCGTCCGGGCCGTCGGCGCCGTCGGGCCAGTAGCCGGAGAAGAGGTTGTCCCCGCGCACCCAGATCTCGCCGGGGCCCTCGTCGGCGACCTCCTCGGCCCCGGCCTCGAGGTCGCCCCCGTGGGTGGCGGTGTCGCGCAGCTGCAGGTCGACGCCCGGGATGGGACCGCCGATGCAGGCCGGCTTGGCGCGTCCGGTGGCCAGCGTGCTGGCGACGACGGGGCAGGCCTCGGTCAGCCCGTAGCCCTCGTGCACGGTGACCGCGGCGCGCTCGCGCATCGCCGTCCAGGTCTCGGCGGGCAGCGGCGCCGCCCCCGAGGAGGCGATCCGCACGGCGGCGAAGGCGCGGCGCAGGTCGGCGTCGCTGCCGGCGGCGTCGGCCGCGGCCAGCCACGCCTGGTACATCGGCGGCGCGCCCGGGACGGCGGTGACCTGCTCGGCGGCCATCAGCGCCAGGGCGGCGCGCGGGTCGAACGCCTCCATGAGCACCGCGCAGGCGCCGGTCGCCGCCACCAGCCCGAAGCCGGCGTTCAGGCCGTAGACGTGGAACAGCGGCAGGACCAGCAGGACGCGGTCGTCCGGGCGGACCGGCGGCGGCTCCATGGCCAGGCACTGCTCCTGGTTGGCGCGCAGCGCGGCCGTGCTGAGCATGGCGCCGCGGGGCCGGCCGGTCGTGCCGCTGGTGTAGGCCAGGAACGCGGGCGCGGCGGGGTCGGGCGCGACGTCGGGCGGCGGGCCGTCGTCCTCCGGCGGCCCGGGGCAGACGGGGACGCCGGCGAGCTCCGCCCGGTCCTCCCCCGCCACCAGCAGGGCGGCCCGGGCGTCGGTGAGGACGTGCTCGAGCTCGGGGTCGGTGTAGGCGGTGTTGACCGGGACGACGACCAGACCCGCCCGCAGGGCCCCGAGCGTGGCGCGCAGCCAGGCCACGCCGTTGGGCAGCTGGACCGCCACCCGCTCCCCCGGCGCCAGCCCGCGCGCGGCGTAGCCGGCGGCGGCGCGGTCGACCAGCGCGTCGAGCTCCGCCCAGGTGAGCCGGGTCTCCCCGGCGACCACCGCGGGCGCGTCGGGCCGGTCCCGGGCCGCGGCGCGGACCAGCGCGGCGAGCGAGGGCGGGGCTCCGGACACTCGACATCTCCTCCGGGTCGCGCGGCGGCTCCACCCGTGGGAGGGACACCCGGAGAGGGGCGACACCCGGGGTGGCGTGGACGGGCCCTGGCGATGTTGTCACCATGTGACCAGCACCGCAGCACGCACACGCCCTCCGGGGCCGCGCGCGCATGCGAACGACCGGTCCCGGGTAGTGCGGGCCGCCGAGGAGGTCGACGCCCGCATGGCCCAGTCGCGCCCCGTGGACGAGCGGGCCGCCGCCGTCCCCGAGGGGCCTCCCGGGCCGACCCCCGCCCCGCGCAGGCCCAGCCCGCGCCCCCGCCCGACGCCGCACCCCCGCGTCCCGGCCGACACGGCGGCGCCGGCGCGCCCGCCGAACGTGGTCGCCGACGTCGCCCCGGCGCCGGTTCCCGGGGCCGCGCCGGAGCCCGTGGAGAGCCGGCCCGCCGACGACCTGGCCCTGGCCCCGGAGGCGGACCCGGAGGACGCCGCGCTGGTCGCCGAGGTGGCCGCGCTGGCCGAGACCCTGCCCGACGACCGGGGTGTCGACGTGTGGGGCCTGGTGCACCGCGCCCAGCAGGGCGACGCCGAGGCGTTCGGCCGGCTCTACGACCACTACGTGACGATGGTGTACCGGTACCTCTACCACCGGGTCGGGGACCGGACGCTGGCCGAGGACTTCACCAGCGAGACGTTCGTGCGCGCGCTGCGCCGGATCGACTCGCTCTCCTTCCAGGGCCGGGACGTCGGCGCCTGGCTGGTCACCATCGCCCGCAACATCGTGCGCGACCACGTGAAGAGCAGCCGGTACCGGCTCGAGGTGGCCACGGCCGACATGCGCGACGCCGACCGGGCCACCGAGGGCCCGGAGGACTCGGTGGTCTCCCGGCTGACCCACGAGCAGCTGCTGGCCTGCGTGCGGCAGCTGAACAGCGAGCAGCAGGAGTGCATCTCGCTGCGCTTCCTGCAGGGCCTGTCGGTCGCCGAGACCGCGGCGGTCATGGGCAAGAAGGACGGCGCCATCAAGGCGCTCCAGCACCGCGCGGTGCGGCGGCTGGCCGGCCTGCTGCCGGAGGGCCTCCGGTGACCCGCCCGGCACGCCGCAGGAATTCTGTTGTTACCCGCCAGTACCCCGTAACACCCACCGCGGGACCGTCGTTGGCCGTCCGGATGCCGGTCCCCTCGGGCCGGACCCGCCCACGACCGACCGGAGGACCGCGATGACGACGGAGGACGGCGACGCGCCCGCGCGCACCCGCCGCGCCGGCGTCCGCGACCGGGAGGAGGCGGTCGTCGCCCGCCTGGAGATGCTGGCGACCGCCCTGGACGACGAGCCGGCGCCGGAGTTCCGCGCGGCCACCCGCGACCGGCTGGTCGCCATGGCCGCCGTGCGCACCCCCGAGGCGCCGCGGCCCGGGCTCGCGCGGCGGCTGCTCGGCGTCCGCGCCGCCGACGGCCCGCCCCCGCGCTGGCGCACCCGCCTCACCGCCGGCCTCGCCGGGGCGGCGCTGGCCGTGAGCGCGCTCGGCACGCTGGTCGCGCTCTCCGCCGACGCCCAGCCCGGCGACCTGCTCTACGACCTCAAGCGCGGCACCGAGCGGACCCAGCTGGCGCTGGCCGGCGACGACCGCGGGCTGACCCTGCTCGAGTTCGCCAGCACCCGGCTCGACGAGCTCGCCGCGGCCCAGGACGACCCGGACCTCGTCGTCTCGACGCTGGCGGCGATGGACGCGCAGACCACCGAGGGCGCCGCCCTCCTCGTCGGGTCGGCCGTGGAGTCCGGGCAGGCGGACCCGGTCGACCGGCTGGCCGACTGGAGCGAGGAGCAGGCGGCCGAGCTCGCCGCGATCCGCCCCGAGCTGCCGACCGCGACCGCGGGGGCGGCGCAGGCGTCGCTGGACCTGCTCGGGGCCGTGCAGGCCCGCGTCGCGGCGGTGCAGGCCGCGCTCGAGTGCGCGCCCGTCCCGGCGACCGAGGGCAGCGACGACCTGGGGCCGGTGCCGGGGATCTGCGCCGGCGCGCCCGCCGTCCCGTCGCCGCCCGCCGGTGGGGCGCCGGCGACCGACCCCGACACCCCGACCAGCGACCAGGGCGCACCGCCGGCGACACCGCCGACGCCCGCGGCACCCCAGCCCGGCGGCGGCACCGCCGGCGATCCCGGCACCGGGGCGGGCTCGGGCTCGGGGTCCGGGTCGAGCCCGGGCGGCGGCTCCGGCGGGGCCTCGCCGTCCCCCGGCGCGGGGCCCGCGCTGCCGACGCTCCCCCTGCCCGCCCCGGGCGGCGGGCTGCCGACCCCGTCCGCGCCCGGCCAGCCGGGCGCCGGGACGGCGACGCCCGCACCGCCCCCGCTGATCGACACCCCGCTGCCGATCTGCGTGTACCCCGTCATCTGCTGACCGGCCGGACGGGGGGTCCGTCAGCGCCGGTTAGGGTCGCTGCCGGGTGGCGCGCCGCATCCCGCGGCGGTCCTGGGCCCGAGGAGGTCGCCTGTGCCGGTCCTGCCCTTCCGCGGTCGCCGGGGTACGGAGGACCCGGGGCTCGGCGAGGAGACGCGGGCGTCGGTCGCCGGCGCCGCCTCGGCCGCCGCCGCGGAGGTGGAGCCGCCGCCGGCCGTCGTCCCGGACCCGACCGCCGCCGCCTTCTTCGACGTGGACAACACGATGATGATGGGCGCGTCGCTGTTCTGGTTCGCCCGCGGGCTGGCCGCGCGCAAGTACTTCACCGCCCGCGACCTCGCCCGGTTCGCCTGGCAGCAGGCCAAGTTCCGGATGGCCGGCAACGAGAGCGCCGACGACATGCACACCATCCGGGAGAACGCGCTCGCGTTCGTGGCCGGCCGCCAGGTCAGCGAGATCGTCGAGGCCGGCGAGGAGATCTACGACGAGCTGATGGCCGACCGGATCTGGGCCGGCACCCGGGTCCTGGCGCAGAAGCACCTGGACGCCGGCCAGCGCGTCTGGCTGGTCACCGCGACCCCCGTCGAGCTGGCCCGGATCATCGCCCACCGGCTGGGCCTGACCGGCGCGCTGGGGACGGTCGCCGAGGTCCGCGACGGCCAGTACACCGGGCGGCTGGTCGGCGAGCTCATGCACGGCGAGGCCAAGGCGGAGGCGGTGCGCGCGCTGGCCGAGCGGGAGGGGCTGGACCTGTCGCGGTGCACGGCCTACAGCGACTCCTCGAACGACCTGCCGATGCTGACGCTCACCGGGACCGCGGTCGCGGTGAACCCGGACACCGAGCTGCGGGCGGTGGCCCGCTCGCGCGGCTGGCAGGTCCGCGACTTCCGCACCGGTCGCAAGGCGGCGCGGATCGGCATCCCGACGGTGGCCGCCGCCGCGCTGTCCGGCGGGGTGGTGGGCGGCGCGCTGGCCATCCGCCGCCGCAAGCAGCCCGCCGTCCCGGTTCCCCTGCCCCCGGCCCCGCGCCGCCTGCTGCAGCGCGTCTTCTGAGGGCAGGCGCGCACTCCTGCTCGCGCGCGTGTGTGCACGTGTCCACGTCAGCCGGCCGCGGGGACGTGGACACCGGCACAACGGCGCCGCCCCGGCGCCCGACGTCCACCGTTGGCCGCCCGGCGGCCACCCGCCCGGCCGAACCGGCCGGCTCGGGGACGACGCTCCCGTGGGCCTCACCCGGGCGCGGCACCCCCGCGCGTGTGTGCACGTGTCCACGTCAGCCGGCCGCGGAGACGTGGACACCGGCACAACGGCGCCGCCCCGCCGCGGCGGGGACGACGCCCGGCGCCTCGCCTCAGCCGAAGACGGACGGGCGCTTGAGCAGCAGCTGGTAGAGCGACTGCTGGATGGTCTCGCGCACCTGGTCGGTCAGGTTGAACACCAGCATCGGGTCCTCGGCGGCCGCCGGACCGTAGGACGCGGTCTCGATCGGCTCACCGAACGCGATCAGCCACTTCGACGGCAGCGGCACGAGCCCGAGCGGGCCGAGCAGCGGGAACGTCGGGGTGATCGGCAGGTAGGGCAGGCCGAACAGCCGCGCCAGGGTCTTGGCGTTGCCGACCATCGGGTAGATCTCCTCGGCCCCGACGATCGCGCACGGGATGATCGGCACCCCCGCCCGCAGGGCCGCGGTGACGAAACCGCCCCGGCCGAACCGCTGCAGCGTGTACCGGTCCCGGAAGGGCTTGCCGATCCCCTTGAAGCCCTCGGGGAAGACGCCGACCAGCTCGCCGCCGGTGAGCAGGCGTTCGGCGTCCTCGCTGCAGGCCAGCGTGGTGCCGAACTTGCGGGCCATCGCGCCGATGAAGGGCAGCTCGAAGACGAGGTCCGCGCCGAGCAGCCGGAACCGCCGCCGGGCGGGGTGGTCGTCGTGCAGGGCGACCGTGGTCATCAGCGCGTCGACCGGCAGGGTGCCGGAGTGGTTGGCCACGACGAGCGCGCCGCCGGTGTCCGGGACGTTCTCCACGCCGTGCGTCTCGACCCGGAACCAGCGGTTGAACAGCGGCCGCAGCGCCGGCAGCAGCACGTGGTCGGTGAGGTCGGGGTCGAAGCCGAACTCATCGGTCGCGTACTCCCCGCCCAGCCGGCGGCGCAGGAACTCCAGGACGTCGGTGAGCTGCTCGTCCCAGCTCTGCGGCGACGCCGGGGGGACGTGCGGCTCGTCGTCGTCGGGCCGCAGCGGGATCACGCGCGCCTCAGGCATCGCGCACCGCCCGCAGCCCGGGCGCCGGCGGCGCCGGCCGCAGCCGGTCCCCCACCGAGGCGGCGGTGTGCCCGACCCGGCCGATCAGCCGCTCGGCGCGGCCGGTGATCCCCGCGACGAGCTCCGGTGAGACCACCGGCGGCACGGTCCGGGCGTAGTCGGCCAGCGCCTCCTCGGTGGTGTACCGCGGGGTGTAGCCGAACTGGTCGCGCAGCACCGTGGTGTCCACGACGCGGCCGAAGTTGAGGAAGCGCATCTGTTCCGGCGAGTAGTCGATGAAGCCGAACCGGCGGGTGAGCCGGCCCAGCGAGCCCAGCGTCGGCGAGGGCAGCGGCACCTGCACCCGGCCGAGCCGGCGGATCACCTGGGACAGCAGCAGGGTGCCCTCGCCGCCGACGTTCACCGTGCCGGCGAAGTCGCCGGTCGTGGCGCGGGTCAGCACCGCCAGGGCGTCGTCCTCGTGCAGCAGCTGCACGCGGGCGTCGTAGCCCAGCGCGGTGGGGACGACGGGCATCCGCAGGAACCCGGTGAGCAGGGAGTCGATCCGGGGCCCGATGAAGTTGGTGAACCGCAGCGCCGCGACGCCGACGTCGGGCCGGCGGCGGGCGAACGAGCGCACGTAGCCCTCGATGTCGAGGCTGTCGCGGGCGAAGCCACCGGACGGGACCCGGCGGGCCTGCATCTTCTCGGTGAAGACGGCGGGGTCGCGTGGCGAGGCGCCGTACACGGCGGTGGTCGACTTGAGCACCAGCCGGCGCACCGACGGCGCGCGCTGGCAGGCGGCCAGCAGCTGCATGGTGCCGATGACGTTGAGTTCCTTCATCGGCCCGCGCCCCCCGGACCCGGCCGGGGTGGAGCTGATGTTCATGTGCACGACGGTGTCGACACCGGCCGTGGCGATGACCTTGCCGATCAGCGGGTTGCGGATGTCGGCCCGCACGAACTCGGTGCGGCCGAGCCGGCGCAGCATCTCGGCGGACGGGGGGACGGTGTCCACCCCGATCACCCGCCCGATGGCGGGGTCGTGGGCGAGCTCGGCCGCCAGCGCGCCACCGAGCCACCGGCTCACACCGGTGACCAGGACGACCGCGGGCGGCACGAGCGTCAGCTCACTTCTTGTTACGACGCTGGACGCGCGTCTTCTTCAGGAGCTTGCGGTGCTTCTTCTTCGCCATCCGCTTGCGGCGCTTCTTGATGACCGAACCCATGGTCTGTGCTCCTGGTCTGCTGGCGCGGGCTCCGACCGTGGTCGCGGGCCCCGCGCGGGGGTGATCAGCTCGTGCGCGGCCGTGCTGGGGCGGATGCCCCGGGCCGCATCGAGCCGAGAGTACCCGGCACCCCCGCGGCGGCGTTGCCGCGGGAGCCGGAGACACCCCGTTCGAGAGGTGGGGCGATTGACCGACCGCCACACCCCGGCCCTGCTGCAGGGCCCCGCGCCGCGCGGAGCGTGGCGTGGGGGGCAGCAGGGTCCTTCGTCAGGCGATGTCGGTGTAGGCGTCGCGCAGGTAGTCCTGCACGGCGCGCTCGGGCACGCGGAAGGAGCGGCCGACGCGGACGGCGGAGAGCTCGCCGGCGTGGACGAGGCGGTACACGGTCATCTTCGAGACGCGCATCATGCTGGCGACCTCGGCGACGGTCAGGAACGTGACCGAGGCGCGCGGGGCCGGGACCGGCGGGCGGCCGACGGGCATGGCAGCCGGGTGCTGCGGGCCGACCGGGCGGGCCATCGTGGCGGCCGAGACGGGCCGGCCGACGGGCCGCGGCGCGGGCACACCGGGGCGGGTGTACTGGGCGTGCTGCTGGGCGGCGTGGCGCTGGGGCATGGTCATGTTGTCGTCTCCGGACTAGCACGAGTCGGGTGCCGGCTTCCCCACCGGCTACGGGACACGCACGTGCTGATACAGAGAGTAGGGGGACCCGCGTGACTGATGCGACGTATGAAACGGACATGCGGACCGGTCCGTCCTCGGCAGAACTACACCTATGTAGCCCTGTCGACATGTGCCCGGGCGAGTCGCCGGTGACCGGCCGGGACACGCGGCCGCGACGTCCCCGCCGCGTCCCCGCCGGCCGATAGCCTCAGCGGTTCGGCGTCCCCAGCTCCACCGACCGGGCGTGCGCGGCCTCGACCGCGGCGATGAGCGCGGCGCGGACGCCGTGCCGCTCCAGCTCGCGGATCGCGGCGATCGTCGTCCCGCCGGGGCTGGTGACCGCCTCCCGCAGCTGCACCGGGTGCTCCCCGGAGTCGCGCATCATCACCGCCGAGCCCAGCGCGGTCTGGACGACGAGGTCGGCGGCCAGCGCCCGCGGCAGGCCGAGCAGGATGCCGGACTCGATGAGCGCCTCGACGACGAAGAAGAAGTAGGCGGGCCCGCTGCCCGACAGCGCCGTCACGGCGTCCTGCTGGGCCTCGGGCACCCGGTGCACCCGGCCGACCGTGGCCAGCAGCTCCTGCGCCTCGTCCAGGTGCTCGTCCGCGGCGTGCGCGCCGGCCGAGAGCACGCTCATCCCCTCGTCCACCAGGGCCGGGGTGTTGGGCATGACCCGCACGACCGGGACGCCGGCGGGCAGGGCGGCCTCGATCCGGGCCGTCTTGACACCGGCGGCCACCGAGACCACCAGGTGCCCGTCGTCGACCGAGCCGGCGATCGCGGCCAGCAGGGCGTCGACGTCCTGCGGCTTGACCGCCAGCACCAGCACCCGCGCGGCCGCGGCCGCCTCGGCGAGGCCGAGCACGCGCACGCCGTACCGGGCGGTGAGCTCGGCGGCCCGCTCCTCGCTGCGCTCGCAGACGACGATGCCCTCGGGCCCGCGGCGCCGGACCAGGCCGGCCAGCAGCGCCTCACCCATCTTGCCGCCGCCGACGACGGCGACCCCCGACCGACTCACCGCCGCACCCCCGCGACGCCGTACCCCGCGAGGTCCACGGCCAGGGCGACCCGCACCGTGTGGCCCCCGGCCCGCAGCCGGCGCTGCTCCTGCACCTGCACTCCCTGCGTCATCACGTACTCCCAGGTCTCCGGTTCCCGCTGGTTCCACGCCGCCCGCTCGCCGGCGATCGCCAGCAGCCGCCGGTCCCCGGTGCCGACGCCGGGGTGCCCGCCGCCGGCCATGAGGACGTTGAGGCAGCGCACGAAGGCCAGGTCGGCGCCGCGGCCGCGGCCCCCGACCAGCCGCACCCGGCCGGCGGCCAGCGCCCGGCAGGCCTCCTCGGCGCCCTCCGCGGCGGCCGGCACCACCGCCCCGGCCCCCGGCGCGCGGGCCGCCAGCGCCCGCACCCGCGCCGGCGGCCCGGCGAGGTCGGCGCCCAGCCCGGCGTCGAGCACCCGCTCCACCAGGGCGGCGGCCGCGTCGTCGGTCAGCCGGCCGAGGGGCACGGACACCCGGCAGTGCCCGGCCAGCCCGGTGGCCGCGGCGGCGTGCGCGAGGGCGGCGAGCCCGGCCTCCGGGTCGTCGCCCGGGACCGGGTCCAGGGCCACGGGGGACCCGTCGGCGACCAGGTCGGCGGCGCCGCGCAGGACCTCTGCCGGGCGCCGGACGCCGCCGCCGGCACCGGGCAGGTACCGCCGCAGCAGGCCGGGCAGGGAGGCGCGCACGGCACGAACGCTAGTGGTGACCAGGGTCGACGGTCCGGGGTGTGCCGCCCGGGACGCCGGGGTAGCCGCCGCGCATGGCGGACGAGCTGAGCGGGATGAGGGTCGCGGTGCTGGCGACCGACGGCGTCGAGCAGGTCGAGCTGGAGCGGCCGTGGCAGGTCCTCGAGGAGGCCGGCGCGGAGCCCGAGCTGGTCTCCCTGGAGGCCGGGCAGATCACCGCCTACCAGCACATCGACAAGGGCGACACCAAGGACGTCGACACGACCGTCGCCGACGCCGACCCCGACGACTACGCCGCCCTGGTGCTGCCGGGCGGGGTGATCAACGGCGACTTCGTGCGCGCCGACGCCGATGCGGTCGCCTTCGTGAAGGCCTTCTTCGACGCCGGCAAGCCGGTCGCCGCGATCTGCCACGCCCCGTGGGTGCTCGCCGAGGCCGACGTCGTCCGCGGCCGCCGGATGACCTCGTGGCCGTCGCTGCAGACCGACCTGCGCAACGCCGGCGCCAAGTGGGTCGACGAGGAGGTCGTGGTCGACGGCACCTTGGTGACCAGCCGCAAGCCCGACGACCTCGACGCCTTCGGCAGCGCGATCGTCGAGGTCTTCGCGAAGGCCGAGGCCGAGGCCGGCGACGAGGAGGACGACGCCTGACCCGCGGCCGGGCCGGCCGCTAGGCGCCGCCGAGCAGCGACGCGGCGGGGGCCACGGTCAGCAGCGTCCCGGCGAACACCAGGACGACGATGAGCCGCAGCCCCAGCGCCTCGCCGCCGAACCGGTGCCGCCACGCGCCGACCGCGCCCACCAGCGCCGTCACCGCCAGCGGGGCGATGACCACGGTGATCCGCGGCAGCTGCTCCCAGAGCACGGTGAACAGCAGGTAGATGCCCACGCCGGCGGCGAGGGCGACGACCAGCTCGCCGCCGAAGCGCAGCCATGCCAACGGGCCGCCGGCGGGCTCGTCCTCGACCAGCGGCGGGTCGTCGGCGCGGACCACCGGGATGGGGCCGGTCGACGGCCCGCCGTCGTCGGAGCCGGGGGCACCGGGCACGCCGGGCTTGCGGGAGGGCCGCAGCCCCGGGATGGCTGCGGTCGAGGGGCCGTCGGAGCCGCGGGCGGCGGGCGGGTCGGCGGCGGCGCGGCCGCGGCGGCCGGCGAGCGGGTCCGCCGGCGTGCGCACGCGGGCCTTGACCGGGTCGGCCGGCTCCAGCGGCGGCGTCTTCCCGGTGTCGCCGGCGCGGCGGCCGAACGCGGGCGCGTCCGCGACCCGGCCGGTGTCGCCGTCCCCGTTGCGCGAGCCGCGCTGGCGGACGGCGGGCTCCTCGCCCGTGTCGCCGCGGCGGCGCCGCCCGGACTTCGGCGACTCCACGCCGGCCTCGCGGAGGATGTCCGCCAGCGAGCGGCCCCCGGTCTCGGGGTCCCTGCGCGGGTCGGACATCACACGCCTCCCAAGGAGTCCAGGCGCCGGAGGATGACGCCCTCCCGCAGGGCCCACGGACAGATGCGGACGAACGGTACGTCCAGCGCGTGCATCGCCGCCCGCGCCACGACGGCACCGGCCGGGACCTGGTGCGCGCGGTCGGGCGACACGCCCTGCAGCTCGGCCAGCGCGGAGCTCTCGATGCGCGAGACGAAGCCGAGCAGCTGCCCGAGCCCGTCGGCGGTCAGCTGCCGGGGCACCCGCAGCCCCGCCGAGTAGGGCGCGGCGCCGGTCAGCCGGGCCAGGGTGCGGAACGTCTTGCTGGTGGCGGCGACCAGGTCCGGCGGGCCCACCGCGCGCAGCTTCTTCGCCGCGGGTGCCAGCAGGTCCTCGGCGTGGTCGCGGAGCTCGCCCAGCGCGGCCAGGTCCGGCCGGCCGCCGGTGGCCGCCTCGGGCAGGAAGCGGCGGGTCATCCGGCCGGCCCCCAGCGGCAGCGACAGGGCGACGTCGGGGTCCTCGTCCAGGCCGGCGGCGAGCTCCAGCGACCCGCCGCCGATGTCGAGCACGAGCAGGTTGCCGGCGCTCCAGCCGAACCACCGGCGCACGGCCAGGAACGTGAGCCGCGCCTCGTCCTCCCCGCTGGTGACCTGCAGGTCCACCCCGGTCTCGGCCCGCACCCGGTCGAGGACCTCCAGCCCGTTGCCCGCCTCGCGGATCGCCGAGGTGACCAGCCCGAGCAGCTCCTCGCAGCCGAGCTGCTCGGCCTTCTCGCAGGCCTTGCGCACCGCCCGGACCAGCGCCTTCTCCCCGGCCTTGGAGAGCAGGTCGTCGGGGCCCACGTGCTCGGCCAGGCGCAGCAGCCAGCGGTCGTCGTGGGTGGGCGTGGGGTGCCCGCCGCGGTGGGCGTCGACCACGAGCAGGTGGACCGTGTTCGAGCCGACGTCCAGCACCCCGAGCCGCATGCGGTCAGTCTGCCGGGCGCCCGTCCGGCGGGCCGCGCGGGCACCCGGGGCGCGGCCCGCCGTCCCTACTCTGGGACGGTGCCGCACGACCCCCCTGCCGAGGTGGACCCCGACTTCGCCCGCGAGTGGCTGGAGTTCCCCGACCCGGCCGACCCGGGCCGGGTGGTCCGGGCGGACCTGACCTGGCTGACGTCGGCGTGGACCTGCGTCTTCGGGCGCGGCTGCGCCGGGGTGGTGGCGGGCCGGGCGGACGACGGCTGCTGCAGCCACGGCGCCTTCTTCAGCGAGGAGGACGACCTGCTGCGGGTGACCGCCGCGGTCGCCGACCTGACCGACGAGGACTGGCAGCTGGCGCCGGTGGGGCGCGGCGACTGGACCGAGGCGGAGGTGACTGAGGAGGGGCAGGCCCCCGACGCCGAGGAGGGCGCGCGCTCGCTGCGCACCCGGCTGGTGGACGGCGCCTGCGTCTTCCTCAACCGCCCGGGCTTCCCCGGCGGGGCGGGCTGCGCGCTGCACCGGATGGCCCTGCGGGAGGGGCTGCACCCGCTCACCACGAAGCCCGACGTGTGCTGGCAGCTGCCGGTGCGCCGGGAGCAGGAGGTGGTGGAGCGCCCCGACGGCACCCGGGTGACCGTGACGACGCTCGGGGAGTTCGACCGCCGCGGCTGGGGGCCCGGGGGCGCCGACCTGCACTGGTGGTGCACCGGCTCGCCGGCGGCCCACGTCTCCCCCGAGCCGATGGTCGTCACCTACGCCGCGGAGCTGACGGCGCTGATCGGGGCACCCGCGTACGCCGAGCTCCGCCGCCTCGCCGAGGCCCGCCTCGACCAGGGCCTGGTCGCCCCGCACCCGGCCAGCCCGCCGCCGCACCCGCCGTCCCGGCCGCTGCTGCAGATCCGCCGACCGGGTGGAAGTGAGCCCGCCGCACCTCGGGAGCCCTGACCCGGCACGTCGCGCCACTACCCTTCCGGCGAACCGACCGACGAGCGAACGGCGAGGCCAGTGACCGAGGACCACGCGGCCGCGGGTCCACCCGGGGTCGCCGCGCCGTCGGACAACGCCCTGCGCGCGTTGGTGCGGATCCCGGTGTTCCGCCGGCTGTGGCTCGCGATCACCGTGTCCAGCCTCGGCGACTGGCTGGGCCTGCTGGCCACCACGGCGATGGCCCAGCAGCTGACGCGGGAGGAGTCGCTGGCGGTCCAGGGCGCGGCGATCTCCGGCGTGATCCTGACCCGGCTGCTGCCCGACCTGCTGCTGGCGCCGCTGGCGGGCGCGCTGGCGGACAAGCTCGACCGGCGGGTCACCGCGGTCGTGGGCGACCTGCTGGCGATGTCGCTGTACCTGTCGATCGCGTTCACCTACGAGCTGACCTGGCTCTACGTCGCCCAGTTCCTGGTCGAGGCGGTCGGGCTGTTCACCAACCCGGCCAAGCAGGCCATGCAGGTGGCGATCGTCCCGCGGGAGCGGCTGGCGGTCGCCAACCAGATCATGCAGTTCTCGATCTACGGCGCCGTCCCGATCGCCGCCGTCCTGTTCGCGCTGCTCTCCACGCTGACCCGCGCCATCGGCGACGGCTCGGGCGACGAGGCGCGGGCCGCGATCGTCGTCGCCCTCGTCTTCGACGCCCTCACCTACGGGGTCACGGCGGCCACCATCTCCTTCTCGCGCGCCCTCATCCCGGGCCGCGCGGCCGACCGCGGCGAGCAGGGCAACGTGTTCTCGCTGATCGCCGAGGGCGTGTCGTTCCTCCGGGGGCAGCCCAACATGCGGGCGCTCTACATCGGCACCGTCGGGGCGTTCGGCGCGGGCGGGCTGACGATCGGCGTCGCCCAGCTGTACGTGGCGACCCTGGACGCCGGCCAGGCCGGGTACTCGATCATCTTCGGCACCGTCTTCACCGGCCTGGCGCTGGGCATGCTCATCGGGCCGCGGATCCTGCCCACGATCCCCCGCCGCACGCTGTTCGCCCGCGCCATCGGCCTGGCCGGGCTGGCGCTGCTCGCGATGTCCCTGCTGCAGGACTTCGTGCTGGCGACCATCGCGGCCTTCGTCGTGGGGCTCTTCGCCGGCATCTGCTGGATCGTCGGCTACACGCTGATCGGCTTCGAGGTCGAGGACCGGCTGCGCGGCCGGGTGTTCTCCTTCGTCGTCTCGTCGGTGCGCATCGTCCTGCTGCTGGCCGTCGCGGTCGGCCCCGGCCTGGCCGGCGTGCTGGGCTCCCACGACGTCCAGCTGGGCGACCTGGTGTTCAGCGTCACCGGGCCGGGGCTGACCCTGCTGGTGGGCAGCCTGCTCGCGCTGCTGGTGAGCACGTACGCCACCCGGCAGGTCGGCCCGGGCCGCCACCGCACCCGCTCGCGGGACCTGCTGCGCCTGCTGTGGGGCCGCTCGGACATCCTCACCGCCGCGCCGCGCAGCGACGGCGTGTTCCTCGTCGTCGAGGGCGCCGACCGCGAGCTGACCCGCCGCTACACCGACGCGCTCGCCGACGTCGTCCGGGAGCGCGGCTGCCCGGTCGTCGTCACCTCCGAGCCGAGCGACACCGACCTCGGCCGCCGGGTGGGCCGGCTGCTCTACCCGCCGCGGCCGCAGCCGGTCTCGTACGAGCCGGGCTGGCCGGCGCCGCCGGCGCGCCGCCCGCCGCACCGCGGCGGCGGGGCGCACGGCGGCGCGGACGGCGAGGGGGACGGCCCGCGGGTGGAGGCCTACACCGCGGCGCTGCTGGCCGCCGCCGACCGCGCCGAGCACGTGGCCACGGTGATCCGGCCGGCGCTGCGGGCGGGCCAGGTGGTGATCAGCGCCCACTACGTCGACGCCTCGATCGCCTTCCACGGCGCCGGCCAGGGCCTGGACGCCGAGCGCATCCTGCGCACCTCGACGTGGGCGACCCGCGGGCTGATGCCGGACCTGACGGTGGTGGTCGACGCGCCGGTCACCGAGGCACCGGCGGACGCCGACCCGGCCGCCGTCCGCCGGGCGTTCCTCGGCCGCGCGGAGGCGGCGCCGGACCGCTACGTCGTCGTCGCCGGCGAGCGGCTGGAGGAGGAGGCGCGCGCCGGCGGCGCCGGCCTGGTCGCGCCGGCCGTCCGGCAGCGGGTGGGCACCCTGCTCGCGCTGCGCTTCCCCGCCCCGGCGCCCAACGCCGCCGAGCCGCCCGGCGGCGCCGAGCCGCCGGTCGAGGCCGCGCGCGGCCGCCGCACGGCGTAGCGCGCGGCCGGTCCGGGATCAGGCCGCCGCGTCGTCCGCCGCGACCGCGTCGCCGGCCCGCACGGTGCGGAAGGTCTGCCGGTAGGCCCGCGGGGAGACGCCGCGGCGCCGGGTGAACTGGTCGCGGAAGCCGGCGGCGGTGCCGAAGCCCACCAGCCGGGCGATCTCCTCGATCGAGGCGTCGCTCTCCTCCAGCAGCCCCTCGGCGGCGGCCAGCCGCTGACCGAGCAGCCACGCGTGCGGCGTCGTGCCGGTGGTGGCCTTGAAGCGGCGCGCGAAGCTGCGCGGGCTCATCAGCGCCCGGCGGGCCAGCGCGTCGACGGTGATCTCCTCGGCGAGGTTGGCCACCGCCCACTCCAGGACGACGCCGAGCCGGTCGTCCTCGCAGGCGGCGACCGGCGCGTCGATGAACTGGGCCTGGCCGCCGTCGCGGTGCGGCGGGACCACCATCTCGCGGGCCAGCGCGTTGGCCGCGGCCGCGCCCCACTCCCGGCGCACCAGGTGCAGCATCGCGTCGACGCCGGCCGCCGTGCCGGCGCCGGTGATGACCTGGCCGCAGTCGACGTAGAGCACCGACGGGTCGACGTCGACCGCCGGGTACCGCGCGGCGAGCTCGCCCGCGTACTTCCAGTGCGTCGTGGCCCGGCAGCCGTCGAGCAGCCCCGCGGCGGCGACCGCGAACGCTCCCGTGCAGTGGCTGACGATCGTCGCGCCGCGGGCGTGCGCGGCCCGCAGCGCGTCGAGCAGCGCCGACGGCGGGTCGCCGTGGATGCCCTCCCACGCGGTCATCAGCAGGACGTCCGACACCGCCAGCCGCTCGAAGCCGTGCTCGACGGTGATCGGCAGCCCGATGTCGGTGTGCACCACGCCGGGCCGGTCGCTGACCAGGGCGAAGTCGAACGGCGGCAGGCCCATGTGGGTGCGGTCGTAGCCGAACACCTCGGCGGCCACCCCGAGCCCGAAGGTGCCGACCAGGCGGTCGGCGACGATGGCGCTCACGACGATCGGACGCTGCACGTCGGTCATGCACCCACTATGGCAGGAATGACGCGATCCGTGTCACTCCGGCCACTCGTCGGGACGCGTCCGGGGGATCAGGCTCTTCCCATGTTCCTGATCACCTGCCCCGTCACCCGGACCGACGAGCTCGTGGCCGACCGGCGCATCCGGTCGATCACCAACCACCCCACCCACGTGGCCATGGCCGTGGAGTGCCCCGCCTGCGGCAGCGTCCACGTCTACCGGACCGGCCGGCGCTGGGAGGAGGCCCGCCGTCGCGTGGCCGAGGCCGGCACCCGGGCCGTCACCTCGGCCGCGACCGCCGCCTCCGCTCGCGCTGCGCAGGAGCTCGCCCGCGCCTAGCATCGAACACATGAGCGAATCCAGCGCCAACAGCGGCCAGCCCGGCGACCTGACCGCGGAGAAGGACCCGAGGGACTGGGTGACCGGCGACGAGCCGGCCACCGGTGCGCAGAAGAGCTACCTGAACACCCTGGCCCGCCAGGCGGGCGAGGAGGTGCCCGACGACATCTCCAAGGCCGACGCGTCGATGAAGATCGACGAGCTGCAGGAGGAGACCGGCCGCGGGCAATGACATCGTCGGCCCACCGGCCGACAGCCGCCCCTGCGACGGCCGGCAGACGAGAGCCGCCCCTGCGGGTGGTCGTGCCCGGTGGCGGACCCGGAGGGTCCCCACGGGGCGCGACGGTGGGGCTCAGCGCAGGGCGACCCGGCACCTGGCCGCGGTGTCGGCCGGTAGGCCGACCGGGTGCTACGCCTCGAACTTGTAACCGAGGCCGCGGACGGTCACCAGGTACTTGGGGTTGGCCGGGTCCGGCTCGACCTTGGCCCGCAGCCGCTTGACGTGGACGTCGAGGGTCTTGGTGTCCCCCACGTAGTCCGAGCCCCAGATGCGGTCGATGAGCTGGCTGCGGGTGAGCACCCGGCCGGCGTTGCGGAGCAGCAGCTCCAGCAGGTCGAACTCCTTGAGCGGCAGCGACACCGGCTCGCCGTCCACGGACACGACGTGCCGGTCGACGTCCATCCGCACCGGCCCGGCCTCCAGCGCGCCGTCGGCCGCGGCCTCGGGCTCGCCGCGGCGGCGGAGCACCGCGCGGATGCGGGCGACCAGCTCGCGCGCCGAGTACGGCTTGGTGACGTAGTCGTCGGCGCCCAGCTCCAGGCCGACGACCTTGTCGATCTCGCCGTCCTTGGCCGTCAGCATGATGATCGGGACGTTGCTGCGGCTGCGCAGGGTGCGGCACACCTCGGTGCCGGGCAGGCCGGGCAGCATCAGGTCCAGCAGCACGATGTCCGCGCCCTGACGGTCGAACTCGTCCAGCGCCTGCGGCCCGGTGGACGCGACGACGGCGTCGAAGCCCTCCCGCCGCAGCATGTAGGACAACGCGTCGGAGAAGGACTCCTCGTCCTCCACCACGAGCACCCGGGTCATGACCGTCCTTCCGTGGGTCCGCCGGCGTGTGTGACGGCGGACGTCTGCGACCCGGAGCCGGGGGCCCCGGGTGATGGTGCGCCCGGAGGCGCGGAGTCGTCGTGCCCGGCCGCGGGGCGGGGCGCGGTGTCGGCGGCGGCCAGGGGGATGCGCAGCGTGAACGTCGACCCCAGGCCCTCCTCGCTCCACACGGAGACCGAGCCGCCGTGGTTGCTGGCCACGTGCTTGACGATCGCCAGCCCCAGGCCGGTGCCGCCGGTGCTGGAGGCGCGCGACTGGTCGACCCGGTAGAAGCGCTCGAAGATGCGGGAGCGGTCCTCGCGGGGGATGCCGATGCCGCTGTCGGTCACCGCGATCTCGGCGAAGCCGGAGCGGGCGCGGGCGGCCACCGCGATGCGGGTGCCCTCGGGGCTGTAGGTGACGGCGTTGGCGAGCAGGTTGGTGACCGCGGTCGCCAGCTGCGCCTCGACGCCGCGCACGACCAGCCCGCGCTCGCCGCCGACCACGATGTCGATCTGCTTGGCCGCCGCGGCCAGCCCGGTCCGGTCGGTCGCCTCGTGCAGCACGGTGTCGATGCCGACCGGCTCCAGCTCGGGCAGCGGCTCGCCGCCCTGCAGGCGGGAGAGGTCGATGAGCTCGCGGACCAGCCGGGCCAGGCGGTCGGCCTCGTGCGCCATCCGGGCGGCGAAGCGCTGCACGGTCTCGGGGTCGTCGGCGGCGTCCTGGACGGCCTCGGCCAGCAGCGCGAGCGCGCCCACCGGCGTCTTCAGCTCGTGCCCGACGTTGGCGACGAAGTCCCGGCGGACCTCCTCCACCCGGCGGGCTTCCGTCACGTCCTGCAACACCAGGGCGACCGGCCCCGGGACGGGCGCGGGACCGCTCTCCAGGCGGACCCCGTGGACGCCGACGAGGCGCGGGCCCGAGCCCACGAGGTCGCCGGGCAGCGAGACGTCGGCCCGGCGGCTGCCGCCGTCGCGGACCTCCCGGACGATCCGCAGCAGCTCGGGCACGAGCAGCCGGGTGCCCCGCACGATGCCCAGCGCCCGCGCGGCCGGGTTGGCCAGCAGGACCGCCTCGTCGGTGTCGACGACCACCACGGCCGGGTCCATCAGGTCGACCAGGCGCCGGGCCAGCAGCTGCTCCAGCGTGGGGTCGGGCTGGGCCGGGACCGGCTCCTCGGCGAGCCGGCGGCGCGTCACGACGACGGCCCCGACGAGGGCAGCGCCCAGGGCGAGGCCGGTCACGAGGGCGACCAGCGGGCTCACGGAGCCGATGCTAGGCCGGGTCGATCTCCCGTCATCCCCCGTGCGAGTGGCGCCGCGACGACGGGGCTGGACTGTTCACGTCCGCGTGTCCCCTCGTTCACCTCGCGGGCCGGGCGGCGTGCACGGGCCCGGCCTACGCTCGGGTCCCTGACAGCGGGCGCTGCAGCAGTGGGCGCCTGCCCAGGACCACTCCGGCCCAGGCCGACGAGGAGGCAACACCCGTGCGCGAGCACTACCGCGAGGAACTCGAGGACATCAACTCCTGCCTGGTCGAGATGGCCAACTCGGTGGGCTCGGCCATGAGCACGGCCACCACCGCCCTGCTGGACGCCGACGTCGCCCTCGCCGACCGGGTCATCACCGGCGACGAGCGCATCGACGCGGTGCGGGAGAGCATCGAGCAGCGGTGCTTCGCCCTGCTCGCCCGGCAGCAGCCGGTCGCCACCGACCTGCGCACCGTCACCGCCGCGATGCGGATCGTCGCCGACCTCGAGCGGATGGGCGATCTCGCCGTCCACGTCGCCAAGGTCGCGCGGATGCGGTTCCCCGACCCCGCCGTGCCCCAGGAGGTGCGGCCGCTGTTCCTGGAGGCCGGCCACATCGCCGAGAGCCTGGTCAGCAAGACCGCGACCGTGATCGCGAAGCTCGACGTCGACGCCGCCTCCCAGCTCGAGGCCGAGGACGACCTCATGGACCGGGTGCACCGGCAGCTGTTCGCCGAGCTGCTGTCCGACAGCTGGCCGCACGGCATGGAGCAGGCCATCGACATCACCCTGCTCGGCCGCTACTACGAGCGCTTCGCCGACCACGCCGTCAGCGTGGCCCGCCGCGTCGTCTACCTCGTCACCGGCGAGATGGAGATGCGGAACGCCTGACCCACCGCTCCCGCGGTGCCGCACGGCACCACGGGAGCGCGGCGGCTACTTCCTGCCCTGGTTCTTGACGGCCTCGATGGCGGCCGCGGCGGCCTGCGGGTCGAGGTACTCCCCACCCGGCTTCGTCGGGCGCAGGTCGTCGTCGAGGTCGTAGCGCAGCGGGACGCCGGTGGGGATGTTGAGGCCGACCACCTCGTCCTCGCCCATGCCGTCGAGGTGCTTGACCAGCGCCCGCAGGCTGTTGCCGTGCGCGGCGACCAGCACGGTCAGCCCCGCCCGCAGGTCCGGGACGATCGCGTCGTACCAGTACGGCAGCATCCGGACGACGACGTCGGCCAGGCACTCGGTGGCCGGGCGCACCTCCGGCGGCAGCACGGCGTAGCGCACGTCGCCGTCCTGGCTGTACTCGCTGCCGGGCTCGATGGGCGGCGGCGGGGTGCTGTAGGAGCGCCGCCAGATCGCGAACTGCTCCTCGCCGTACTCGGCGAGCGTGGCGGCCTTGTCCTTGCCCTGGAGCGCGCCGTAGTGCCGCTCGTTGAGCCGCCAGGAGCGCTTGACCGGGATCCACTGCCGGTCGGCGGCGGCCAGCGCGAGCTCGGCGGTGCCGATGGCCCGCTTGAGCACCGAGGTGTGCGCCACGTCGGGCAGCAGGCCGGTCTCGGCGAGCAGCTCGCCGCCCCGGGCGGCCTCGGCGCGGCCCTTCTCCGACAGGGGCACGTCGACCCAGCCGGTGAAGAGGTTGGCCTTGTTCCACTCGCTCTCGCCGTGGCGGAGCAGCACGAGGGTCCCGGTCACGCGGTCATCCTGCCCGACGGCGCCGGGCACCGGCCTCAGGAGGGGTCGGCCGAGCCGTTCGCCGAGCGCCGGGTGGGGTCGGCGAAGTCGGCGAACGCCTCCAGGTTGCGCAGCGACTCCCCGCGCTTGACCCGCCAGGCCCACTCGCGCCGGATGGAGGTGCCGAACCCGATCTCCAGCATCGTGTTGAAGTGGTCGTCGGCGTAGCTGAGGACCGACCCCAGCACCCGGTCGAGCTCGTCGGCGGTCACCGCCGCGTGCGGCAGCCGGCCGGTCAGGTAGACGTCGCCGACGGCGTCGATGGAGAACGCCACCCCGTACATCCGCGCGTTGTGCTGCAGCAGGTAGGTCCACAGCTGCTCGCGGTTCTCGTCGGGCTGGCGGCAGACGAAGGCCTCCACGCGCAGCGCGTGCTCGCCGACGATCAGGCCGCAGACCGTTTTGAGCTTCTTGGTGCCGGGCAGGTCGACCAGCCACCGGCCGGGCGCGGGGTGCTCGTGCACCAGGTCGGCGTCCTGCAGCGCGGCGGCGATGACCGCGTCGAGCTCCTCGACGCTGCGCCGCAGGGCCTCGCTCACCGGGCCACCTGCGCGCCCGCGACCGCCCGCAGGCCCCCGCCGCCGCGGCGCCGGGCGGCGCCGGCCATCTCGCCGGCCGCGGCGGTGTAGGCCTCCACGAGCGAGTCGGCGGTGCGGTCCCAGGAGAACGCGGCCGCGTGCCGGCGGGCCCCGGCCGACAGCAGCTCCCGGCGGGCGAGCACCGCGCGGACCGCCGCGGCGTAGTCGCCCGGGTCGCGGCCGGCGACCAGGACGCCGGAGACGCCGTCGCGCACCGCCGTCGGCAGCCCGCCGACCGCGGCGGCGACGACCGGGGTGCCGCAGGCCTGCGCCTCGAGCGCCACCAGCCCGAAGGACTCGTTGTGGCTGGGGACGACGGCGACGTCGGCGGCCCGGTAGTGCTCGGCCAGCCGGTCGGGCGGCTGCGGCGGCAGGAACGTCACGAGGTCGGCGATGCCCAGGGCCGCGGCCAGCTCCTGCAGCTGCCGGGGCGCCTCCAGGCCCGAGCCGCTCGGGGCCCCGACGACCTGCACCCGCAGCCGGTCGCGCAGCGCCGGGTCGTCGGCGAGCATCCGCGCGGCCGCCTCCAGCAGCAGGTCCGGCGCCTTGAGCGGCTGGATGCGGCCGACGAAGAGCAGGACGACGGCGTCCTCGGGCAGGCCGACGGCGCGGCGGGCGGCGGTCCGGTCGGCCGGCCGGAACCGGTCGAGGTCGACACCGGGCGGGACGACCAGCGTGCGGCGCGGGTCGGCGCCGTAGTGCTGCACCAGCTGGCGAGCCTCGTCCTCGGTGTTGGCGATCAGCCGGTCGGCCTCGGCGACCACCTGCTCCTCGCCGATCACCCGGGCCCGCGGCTCGGGGTGGTCGCCGGCGGCCAGCGCGGCGTTCTTCACCTTGGCCAGCGTGTGCGCGCTGTGGATCAGCGGCACGCTCCAGCGGTCGCGGGCCAGCCAGCCCACCTGGCCGGAGAGCCAGTAGTGCGAGTGGACGACGTCGTAGTGCCCCGGCTCGTGCATCGCCTCCTCGCGCAGCACCGCCGCGGTGAAGGCGCACAGCTGCCCGGGCAGCTCCTCCTTGCCCAGCCCCTCGAACGGCCCGGCGGTGACGTGCCGGACGCGGACGCCGGGGCTCATCTCCACCACCGGCGGCAGGTCGCTGGAGGTCGCGCGGGTGAAGACGTCGACGGCGATGCCGCGGGCGGCCAGCCGGCGGGAGACCTCGACGATGTAGACGTTCATCCCACCCGCGTCGCCGGCGCCGGGCTGGTCGAGCGGGCTGGTGTGCACCGACAGCGTGGCCACCCGGTGCAGCGGGCCGGGGGTGTGCAGGCGGCCGACCACGCGGAGGACCTCCCTGCCCGGACCCAACGGCTCCTGTCGTGCGGGGCTCCGGCGGGACACCCCTGTCGGCCTCCCATCTTCCAACAGCGCCAGGATGGGGGCATGTCCGGTCCGTCACACGCCCCCTCCCTGCCCGGTTCCGGCCGCACCGCCGTCGTCACCGGCGCCTCCAGCGGCATCGGCGCCGCGACCGCCGAGCGGCTGGCGGCCGAGGGGTTCGACGTCGTCCTCGGCGCCCGCCGGCTGGACCGGCTGACCGCGCTCGCCGAGCGGATCGGCGCCCGGGCGCTGCTGCTGGACGTGACCGACCCCGCGTCGGTGGACGCCTTCGTCGCGGGGCTGGACCGGGTGGACGTGCTGGTGAACAACGCCGGCGGCGCCTTCGACGCCAAGCCCGTCGCCGAGGCCGACCTGGACTCCTGGCAGCGCTCCTTCGACGTCAACGTGCTGGGCACGGTCCGGCTGACCAAGGCGCTGCTGCCGGCGCTGCGCGCGTCGGGCGCGGGCGACGTCCTGTTCGTGGGCTCGACCGCCGGGATGGTCAGCTACGAGGGCGGGGCCTCCTACACGGCCGCCAAGCACGGCGTGCACACCCTGGCCGAGACCCTGCGGCTGGAGCTGGTCGGCGAGCCGGTGCGGGTGATCGAGATCGCGCCGGGGATGGTCCGCACCGACGAGTTCGCGCTCAACCGCACGGGCTCGGCCGACGCCGCCGCCGCGGTGTACCGCGGGGTGCGCGAGCCGCTGGTGGCCGAGGACGTCGCCGACTGCATCGCCTGGACGCTGACCCGCCCGCACCACGTGAACGTCGACCTGCTCGTCGTCCGCCCGCGGGCGCAGGCCGCCCAGCACAAGGTCCACCGCGAGGACTGAGCGGAGTCGCTCGAGCGCGGTTCCCGCGCTCGAGCGACTCCGCTACCGGGGGCGGGCCTCCAGCACGTGCACGCCGGCCGGGGTCGGGACGTCGGCGGTGAGCTCCAGCCCCGCGGCGCCGAGCAGGGCGGCGAACTCCGCCGCGGTGCGCTCGCGCCCGTGCAGCAGCACCAACATGTGCAGGTCCATCCGCACCGCGGCGGGGTCGTCGGCGGCCCGGTCCGGGACCACCGCCTCGACCACGAGCAGCCGCGAGTCCGGCCGCATCCCCGCGCGCGTGACCGCCAGGATCCGCCCGGCGTCCGCGTCGTCCCAGTCGTGCAGCACCCGGGAGAGCAGGTAGGCGTCGGCGCCGGCGGGCACGCGCGCGAAGAAGTCGCCGCCGACGGCGGGCAGGTCGCTGCCCGCGACGACCTCCGGGAGGTCGAACAGCGTGAGCTCCGCCCGCGGCGCGCGCTCGCGCACCGCGCGCAGCAGGGTGCCGCGCCCGCCGCCGACGTCGACCACGGAGGCGAGGCCGGAGACGTCGTAGGCGTCCACCACGGCCCGGGCCTCACGGGCGGAGCGGTCGGCCATCGACGCGTGGAAGGCGGCCAGCCGCTCGGGCGCCGCGGACAGGTGGGCGAAGAAGGGCCGGCCGTGCACCAGCTCGAAGGGGGTGCCGCCGGTGCGGACGGCGTCGAGCAGACCGGCGGCCGCGGCGTAGTACACCTCGGCCCGCGCGGTCACCGCGCCGCGCAGCGACGACGGGACGCCGGGCAGGAGCAGCCGCCCGGTGTCGCCGAGGGAGAACCGGCCGTCCGCGTCCTCCTCGAGCACCTGCTCGGCGGCCAGCCCGCGCAGCACCCGGCGCAGCGGACCGGGCCGGGCGCCCAGCGCGGCGGCGAGCTCCCCGGCGTCCCGCGGGCCGGCGGCGAGCGCCTCCGGCACGCCGAGGGCGATCGCGACGTGCAGCAGCTGGGTGACCAGGTAGCCGTCGGCCAGCCGGGCCAGCCGATCGGCGGCGGAGCCGGGCACGCCGGCCATGGTGGCACCTGTCGGAGTCGCTCGGTGACGGTTTCCGCCACCGAGCGACTCCGCTCAGGGCTGGGGGTGGTCGGCCTCGGCGCGGACGGGGACGCCGGCGCCGGCCAGGGCGGCCTTGACCTCGCCGATCCGCATCCGGCCGAAGTGGAACACGCTGGCGGCCAGCACCGCGTCGGCGCCCGCCTCGACCGCCGGGGCGAAGTGCGAGACGTCCCCCGCGCCGCCGCTGGCGATGACCGGCACGGTCACCTCGCGGCGGACGGCGCGGATGAGCTCGAGGTCGAAGCCGGCCAGCGTGCCGTCGGCGTCCATGGAGTTGAGCAGCACCTCGCCGACCCCGAGCTCCGCGGCCTGCACGACCCACTCGACGGCGTCGCGGCCGGTGCCGCGGCGCCCGCCGTGGGTGGTGATCTCGAAGCCGGAGTCGGTGACCGCGCCGTCGGCGCAGCGGCGGGCGTCCAGGGAGAGCACCAGCACCTGGTTGCCGAACCGGTCGGCGATCTCGCCGATCAGCTCGGGCCGGGCGACCGCCGCGGTGTTGACGGCGACCTTGTCGGCGCCGGCGCGCAGCAGCCGGTCGACGTCGTCGGGGCTGCGCACCCCACCGCCCACGGTCAGCGGGATGAACACGCTCTCCGCGGTCCGGCGGACGACGTCGTAGGTGGTCTCCCGGTCCCCGGAGCTGGCGGTGATGTCGAGGAAGGTGAGCTCGTCGGCGCCCTCGGCGTCGTAGACCCGGGCCATCTCCACCGGGTCGCCGGCGTCGCGCAGGTCGACGAAGTTGACGCCCTTGACCACCCGGCCGGCGTCGACGTCCAGGCACGGGATCACCCGCACGGCCAGGCTCACTGCACCTCCTCGCTGGCGCTCGTCGGCGGCGTTCGCCGGCTCGCCCTGCCCATGGGTGAGCTCGTGAACTCGCTCACGCTGCGGGCTCCCGGACGGCGTCGGCCTCGATCTCGACCAGCATCGCGGGGTCGATCAGCGCCGAGACCTCGACCATGGTGGCGGCCGGCCGGATGTCGCCGAACACCTCGCCGTGGGCGCGGCCGACCTCCTCCCAGCGGCCGATGTCGGTCACGTACAGCCGGGTGCGGACGACGTCGGCCAGCGTGAACCCGGCCCGCTCCAGCGACCGCTCGATGGTGGCCAGCGCCTGGCGGGTCTGCGCGGCCGCGTCGCCGGGGTGCGCGACCACGCCGTCGACGACCGCCGTCGTGCCGCTCACCCAGGCGGTGTCGCCGCGGACGACGATCCGGCTGTAGCCGACCACCGCCTCCCAGGGGTTGTCCGACCCCAGCTTCAGCACCGTCATGCGGCCGCCTCCTCGGTGACCCGCAGCGCCTCGGGCAGCGTGAACGCCCCCGCGTACAGCGCCTTGCCGACGATCGCGCCCTCGACGCCGACGCCGGCGAGGCCGGCCAGCGCGCGGATGTCGTCGAGCGAGCTGACCCCGCCGGAGGCGATCACCGGCTTCGGGGTGGCGGCGCAGACCTCCCGCAGCAGGTCGAGGTTGGGCCCGCGCAGGGTGCCGTCCTTGGTGATGTCGGTGACCACGTAGCGGGCGCAGCCCTCGGCGTCCAGCCGGGCGAGGGTCTCGTACAGCTCGCCGCCCTCGCGGGTCCAGCCGCGGGCGGCCAGCCGGGTGCCGCGCACGTCGAGGCCGACGGCGATCCGGTCGCCGTGCTCGGCGATCGCGCGGGCGCACCACTCGGGCGACTCCAGCGCGGCGGTGCCCAGGTTGACCCGGCGGCAGCCGGTGGCCAGGGCGGCGGCCAGGGACTCGTCGTCCCGGATGCCGCCGGACAGCTCCACGTCCACGTCGAGCTCGCCGACCACGCGGGCCAGCAGCTCGCGGTTGCTGCCGCGGCCGAAGGCGGCGTCGAGGTCGACCAGGTGCACCCACTCGGCGCCGTCGCGCTGCCAGGTCAGCGCCGCGTCCAGCGGGTCGCCGTAGGAGGTCTCGCTGCCGGCCTCGCCCTGCACCAGGCGCACGGCCTGGCCCTCGGCGACGTCGACGGCGGGGAGCAGCTGCAGCTTCGGCACGGCGTGCAGCCTAGATCTCCGCCGTCGACGTCCCCGCGGCTACATCTGGGTGACGCCCGCGTCCACCGCCAGCTCGTGCGCCGTGACGAACCGGCTCTCGTCCGACGCGAGGAACAGCACGGCGTCGGCGACGTCCTCCGGCTGGGTGGTGTCGACCGGCAGCATGTTCATGAACATCGCGCCCAGCCGCTGGTCGGCGGCCATGGCCTCGCCGAGCACCGCCTGCATGTCGCCGGTGCCCATCGGGGTGGCCACGCCGGTCGGGTGCACGCTGTTGACCCGGATCGAGTGGCGGGCCAGCTCGGCGGCGAACGCCTTGGCCATGCCGCGGACGGCGAACTTGCTGGTCGTGTAGTGGACCATGAACGGCTGCACCTTCAGGCCGGCCGCCGAGCTGGTGATGACGATCGAGCCGCCGCCGCGGCGCACCAGGTGCGGGGCGCCGACCATCACGGTGTTCCAGACGCCGGTGACGTTGATGTCCATCGTGTCCTGGAACTGCTGCGGGGTGACCGAGTCCCACGCGGTGGGGGTGCAGATGCCCGCGTTGGCGACGACGACGTCCAGCCCGCCGAGCTCGGCCACCGCCGCGTCGACCTGGGTGCGCATCCCCTCGAGGTCGCGGACGTCGGCCACCACCGGCACGATCCGCCGGTCCAGGGCCTCGACCCGGCGCACGGTCTCGTCCAGGTCCTCCTGCGTCGGCTGCTGGTAGCGGATGCCGGGCAGCGGGCCCGCGACGTCCAGCGCGATGACGTCGGCGCCCTCCCCCGCCAGCCGCAGCGCGTGCGCCCGTCCCTGACCGCGGCCCGCGCCGGTGATGAACGCGACCTTGCCCGCTACCCGTCCTGCCATGTCCGTCGTCCTCCGTCGGTGAGATGGGGTGTCCCCGCAGTCTCGCCATCCCGCGCCGGGCCGCCCGGGGCAGGGCGGCGGGCCCGCGCCGGGCGGGAGGGTGTAGGGAGTGCTGCCGTGGAGTTCGCCGAGGTCGTCCGCCGCCGCCGCATGGTCCGCGACTACGACCCCGACCGGCCGGTGCCGCCCGAGGTGCGCGAGCGGCTGCTGGCGCACGCGATCCGGGCGCCGTCGGCGGGATTCAGCCAGGGCTGGGCGTTCCTCGTGCTGGACACCGAGGAGGAGCGGGCGGCGTTCTGGGCGGCCACGACCGACGGCGGCACGCCCGACGGCTGGCTCACCCGGATGCGCCGCGCGCCGCTGCTCGTGGTGCCGTTCAGCTGCAAGGACGCCTACCTGGACCGGTACGCCGAGCCGGACAAGGGCTGGACCGACCGGGACGAGGCCCGCTGGCCGGTCCCCTACTGGGACGTCGACACCGGCATGGCGGCGCTGCTGATGCTGCTCACCGCCGTCGACGAGGGGCTCGGGGCCTGCTTCTTCGGCGTGCCGGCGGACCGGGTCGGCGCGCTGCGGTCGGCGTTCGGCGTCCCGGAGGCGTACCGCCCGGTCGGGGTGGTCGCGGTCGGCCACCCCGGGGACGGGGACCGCCGGTCGCCGTCCCTGCGCCGCGGCCGGCGGGGCGTCGACGAGGTCGTGCACCGCGGCCGCTGGTGACCCGCGGGGCTCAGCCCAGCGGCGTCGTCGCCCCGACCACGACCAGGTCCGAGCTGTGCGAGCCGGCCGCGTCCACGCCCGCGGGCCGCGGCTCGAAGCCGGGCAGCCCGGTCAGTCCGTCGCTGCCGTCGACGGTGCGCAGGGCGAGCTCGCCGCCGCCCTCGACCACGAACGTCGCCTCCACGCCGCCGGCCGGGGGTGCGTGGAAGGTGATCCACAGCCGGTCCCCGCCGAGCGCGTCGGCGGGGACGTCGCGGCCCTCCGCCTCGGCCGCGACCAGCCGCCCGCCGTCGGCGTCGAGGTCGAGCACGACCAGCCGCACCGGCCGCTGCGGGGTGACCCGGACGGTGACCGTCCGCCGGTCGCCCTCGGTCCGGTCGGCGACGGTCTCCACGGTCGCGGGCGGCAGGTCCGCGACCTCGGCCGGGCCGGTGGCGACCTCCAGCCCGGCCAGGTACGGGTAGTCGTGCGGCAGCACCTCGCGGCCGTCGACGTAGCGGGCGGTGTAGGAGCCGGGGTCGTCCTCGGTGCTGGCCCACCACGCCTCGCCGGTGTCGGCCTCCATCGCGTACACCAGCTGGCTGGGCACCGGGTGGTCGGCGTCGAAGCGGTCGACGGCCAGGCCGGTGGCGGTGCAGGCGACCGCGAGCAGCGCCGCTCCCCCGGGCAGCAGCGCGGGGCCGCGGCGGCGCGCCCCCGGGCCCGGGGCGACCGCGTCGAACGCCGGAAGCAGGGCCAGCGCCAGCAGGGTGGCGACCACGGCGGGCGCGGCGCCCCCGGACAGGCCGAGCGCCGGGAAGAACAGGGCGACCGTCGGGGCGAGGACGACGACGGCGACCGCACCGGCCGCCAGCGCGGCCCCGGCCCGCACCGCCGGCGTGGGGCGGAGCAGCGCGACGAGCCCCGCGAGCGCGCCCGCCAGCACCGGCACCGCGGCCAGGTACGACCCGCCCGGCGCGACGGCGGCCAGGACGGCGGCGAGCGCGGCCAGCAGCCCGAGCGCGCCGGTGACCAGCGCCGTCGTCCCGATCCGCCGGCGCAGCAGCACGAACCAGGCCAGCACCACCGCGGCGACGAGCGCGACCGCGGCCAGCCGGTACCAGCCCGGCCGCCACGGGTCGAGCATCGAGCCGTAGTCCGGCCGGACCAGTACGAGCAACGCCCACAGGCCCTGCACCGCCGCCGGCGCCAGCACCAGCGGGACGACGGCGAGCAGCGCGCCGGCCGCCGTCCGCCGCAGCGGGGCGACGCCGCGGCGCCGGGCCGCCCAGGCCAGCGCGCCGACGGCCGCGAGGGCGGCGGTGGCCAGCGGCCACACGAGCCGGCCGGGGTAGCGCACGAGCCCGCCGAGCAGCGGGAAGTAGGTGGCGTCGCCGCCGTCGGTGGCGGTCAGCCCGCCGAGGTCCGCGCCGCCCAGCTCCCGGGTGAGGGCGAGGGTGTTGTCGCCGAGCGCCTGCAGAGTGGCGCGGTCCAGCCGCTCGGGGGTGTCCTGCGGGGTGTGGTAGCCGGCGGCGCCGTCGATGTGGGCGGTGTTCAGCCCGGCGAAGTCCCCGTCGTCGAGCAGCACGCTGAAGTCGGTGTCGTTGGGCAGCGCGCGGTAGACCTCGACGGCGAAGCTGCTGGCCACCGGGTGCGGCGCGGCGGCGGCGAAGCGCGCGGCCAGCCCGGCGTTGCCCAGCGACGTCTCGAACATGACCGGAGGCCCGGTGGTCCCGCGCGCCTCCAGGTTGAGCACCACCCCGCCGTCGGCGGCCAGCGGGTCTGCCGAGGCGAACGCCTCGGCGCCGCACAGGCAGGCCTCCTCGGCGTCGGTGACGACCACGACGACGTCGTTGCGCGGCGCCGGCCCCTCCTGCAGGGCGCGGACGGTCTCCAGCAGGGCGGCGACCCCGCCGGCGTCGTCGCTGGCGCCGGGGCCGGTCTCCACCGAGTCCGAGTGCGCCATCAGGAACAGCCGCCCGGTCGGGTCGGTGCCGGGCAGCACGGCGACGACGTTGCGGACCGCGGCCATCTCCGCGACGCCCGCCTCGGACTGGTAGGTGCCCACCCCCTCCTGCACGCGGGCGTCGAGACCGAGGTCGGTGAGCGTCGCGAGCAGCCGGTCGACCACCCGGTCCTGGGCGGCGCTGCCGGTCACGTGGGTCTCCGCCGCGATCCACTCGACGTGCTCGAACGCGCGGGTGGCGCTGAACGAGCCGGCGGGGGCGTCGGCGCCGGCCGGGTCCGGCGGCTGCAGGGCGAGCACGCTCCAGGCGGTGAGCCCGGCGAGGAGGCCGAGGACCAGCAGCCCCGGCAGGCGGGAGCGTGCGGGAGCCGCCGACGACTCGCTGCGGGTCGCGGGCACGGGGCTCCTCACGGGCGACGACCTGGGGACGCCGGTCACCCTAGGTGCGGCAGGGACCGCGCGCCGTGCTGGGCCGGGATCGCCGCCCGGGGCGGCCGCCGCCCTTGGACCCTGGGCGCCGGCGGCGTCCGGCCGGGACACTGGCGCGGCCCGCGAGCACGTCGCCGGGGGGTGCCATGCGCTGCCGTCCGCCCGTCCTGGCCGTCTGCGGCTGCCTCGTCGTCGCTGCCTGCGGAGGCGACGACGGGGGGACCGGGACGAGCGCCGGTGGGAGCCCCGCCGCGGCGGTGACCACCGCCCCCGCCGGGTTCCCCGTGCACGAGGTGCCCGACGACGCCGTCGTCACCCTGCCCAGCCCCGACTGGCTGGCCACCGACGGGGAGGCGGTGTGGGTGCGCCTGGACGGCGGTGAGGTCCTGCTGCTGGACCCGGAGACCGGGGAGACCGAGGCCACCGTCGCGGTCGGCGGGGACGTGTGCCAGGGCATCGGCGCCGGGCTCGGGTTCGTGTGGTCGTGCTCGGGCACCGACATCGCCCGCGTCGACCCCGCGACCGGCGAGGTCGACGCCACCTTCCCCGTCAACAAGGCCTACAGCCAGGGGCACCTGGCGACCGCGGCCGGCCTGCTGTGGGTCCTCACCGGTGACGGCGGCACACTGCTCGGCCTGGACCCCGCGACCGGGGCCGCCACGACCACCGTGGCGCTCGGCGTCCGCGGCACCGACCTCGCCGCCGGTGAGGCCGGGCTCTGGGTGGTGAGCGCGGTCGACGGCGCCGCGGTCCGCGTCGACCCGGGGACCGCGGCCGTCGACCGCCGCGTCGACGGGCTGGGACGGCCGATGGTGGCCGCCGTGACCGACCAGGTGTGGGTCAGCGGCGGGTCGACGACCACGCGCATCGACCCGGAGAGCGGATCGGTGCTCGTCACCGCGGGGTTCGGCACCGGCCAGGACGGCGGCCTGGCCGTGGCCGACGACCGGGTGTGGGTGCGCAACGCGGAGCACTTCCTGGTCGCGCTCGACGCCGCCGACGGTCGGCCGGTGGCCGGCTACTCGTGGGACGAGGCCACGGCGGGCGGGGACGTGCTCGTGGCCGCGGGGGCGCTGTGGGCCACCGCGTACCAGGACCGGGCACTCGTCCGGCTCGACCCCTCCCCCGGCGGCTGACGGCCGCGGCGCCGTCAGAGGGTGTTGACCCAGTTGGTGAGCAGCTGCGCGCCGGCGTCGCCGCTCTTCTCGGGGTGGAACTGGGTGGCCGACAGGGCGCCGTTCTCGACGCCGGCCACGAACCGGTCGCCGTGCTGGGCCCAGGTCACCAGCGGCGGGCGCAGCCGCGACGGCACGCCGTCCTGGCCGAGGGTGAAGTCGCGGACGCCGTAGGAGTGCACGAAGTAGAAGCGCTGGTCGGCCAGCCCGTCGAAGAGCACCGAGCCCTCGGGCGCCTCGACGGTGTTCCAGCCCATGTGCGGCAGCACCGGCGCCTGCAGCGGCTCCACGACGCCGGGCCACTCGCCGCAGCCCTCCGCGTCGTGGCCGTGCTCGACGCCCTTCTCGAACAGGATCTGCATGCCGACGCAGACGCCGAGCACGGGGCGCCCGCCGGCCAGCCGGCGGCCGATCACCCGGGGGCCGTCGACCGCGCGCAGCCCGTCCATGCAGGCGGCGAACGCGCCGACGCCGGGGACGACCAGGCCGTCGGCCTCGAGGGCCGCGTGCGCGTCGGCCGTCACGGTCACCTCGGCGCCCACCCGGGCCAGCGCCCGCTCGGCCGAGCGCAGGTTGCCCGACCCGTAGTCGAAGACGACGACCTTCTTGTTCACGCCTGCCACGGTACTGACCAGCGACCGGGGGCCCGCCGGGATTCCCGGTGTCAGCCGTCCCACGGCAGGACGGTCAGCTCCGGCCACACCGAGGACCACCGCCGCGCCTGGATCCGGCCCCGTCCCGAGGCTCGTCCCGAGCTCGCGAGGGATGAGGAGGACGGGGTCCTCTCCGGCGCGTAGACCCACGGGCGGCCGCCGTCCCCGACCGTGACGCCGGGGCAGCAGCAGACGGCGGCGACGTGGTCGGTCGCGTCGGCGCAGTCGCGTCGGCGCAGTCGCGTCGTCGCAGTCGCGGAACGGCGGGGCGGGGACGCCGGAGCGGTCGGCGTACCAGAGGTGCACCCGCGCCTCGTTGCGGATCTCGACGGGCACGGCCAGGCCGGCGAACAGGTCGTCTGCATCAGCAGGCCCGCGGTCAGCCACCGATCCGCGACGCCCAGCGCCGGCGCCCGGTCGAGGACGGCGGCCATGGTCGGGTCGGCCGGGACGACGTCCAGAACCGCTCCTCAGTCACCCACCATCCAGAGGATGCCGGCGGCGGTGGCCAGGGCGGCCGCGACGAGCAGGACGGCGGCGCCGGCGACCTGACCGGCGCTGCGGCCCCCGCCGGCCGGCTCGGACTTCCAGACGCTCCAGACGCCGCCGAGCAGGAACCCGCCGACCAGCAGCAGCGCCAGACCGAACCCCACGGGTTACAGGGCGCCCTTGGTGGAGGGCACGCCGCTGGTCCGCGCGTCGAGCGCGACCGCGGTGCGCAGCGCCCGGGCGAGCGCCTTGAACTGGCCCTCGACGATGTGGTGGGCGTCGCGGCCGGCGTACAGCACCCGCACGTGCAGGGTGATCCGGGCGTTGAACGCGAACGTCTCCAGCACGTGCTTCGTCAGCGACGTCGGGTAGTCCGGCCCGATCATCGGCGTCATGTTCTCGGGCTCGGCGTGCACGAAGTAGGGCCGGCCGGAGAGGTCGACGGCGGCCTGCACCAGCACCTCGTCCATCGGGATGGTGGCGTCGCCGTAGCGGGTGATGCCCCGCTTGTCGCCCAGGGCCTCGGCGAACGCCTGGCCCAGCGCGATGGCGACGTCCTCCACCGTGTGGTGGGCGTCGATGTGCAGGTCGCCCTCGGCGCGCACGGTGAGGTCGATGCCGCTGTGCTTGCTCAGCGCGGTGAGCATGTGGTCGTAGAAGCCGACGCCGGTGCTGATCGAGCTCGACCCGGTGCCGTCGAGGTCGAGCTCGACGACGAGCTTGGTCTCGCTGGTGGCGCGCTCGACGCGTGCGCTGCGGCTCATGGCTGTCAGTCTCCCAGGCGGTGGGCGGGTGCCACCTCACCCAGGGCGGTGAGGAAGGCCTCGGTCTCGGCGGGGGTGCCGGCGGTGACCCGCAGCCACCCCGGGATGCCGACGTCGCGCACGAGCACGTCGGCGTCCAGCAGCGCCCGCCACGCGGCGTGCGCGTCGGCGAACCGGCCGAACAGCACGAAGTTGGCGTCGCTGGGCACGCTGGTCAGGCCGAGCCCGGGCAGCGCGGCGACGATCCGGTCCCGCTCGGCCTTGACCGCGTCGACGGTGGCCAGCAGCGCGTCGGTGTGCGCGAGCGCGGCCCGGGCGGCGGCCTGGGTGAGCGCGGACAGGTGGTAGGGCAGGCGGACCAGCTGCAGCGCGTCGACGACGGCGGGGTCGGCGGCCAGGTAGCCCAGCCGCAGCCCGGCCATGCCGAACGCCTTGCTCATCGTGCGGCTCACGATCAGCCGCGGCCGGCCGGGCAGCAGGCTCAGCGCCGACGGCGTGCCGGGGCGGGCGAACTCGGCGTACGCCTCGTCCACGACCAGGACGCCGGGGGTCGCGTCGTAGAGGGCCTCGACCGTCGCCGGCTCGACCGCCGTGCCGGTCGGGTTGTTCGGGCTGGTGACGAAGACGACGTCGGGCGCCACCTCGCGGACCTGCGCGGCGGCGACGTCGGCGTCGATGGTGAAGTCGGCGCGGCGGTGCCCGTCGACCCAGGCGGTGCCGGTGCCCGCGGAGATGATCGGGTGCATCGAGTAGGACGGCGTGAAGCCCAGCGCCGTCCGGCCCGCGCCGCCGAAGGCCTGCAGCACCTGCTGCAGCACCTCGTTGGACCCGTTGGCCGCCCACACCTGGTCCGGGGTCACCTGCTCGCCGGCGGTGCGGGTCAGGTACGCCGCCAGGTCGGTGCGCAGCGCCACGGCGTCCCGGTCGGGGTAGCGGTTGAGCTCCACCGAGGCCTCCGCCAGGGCCGCGCCGAGGTCGGCGAGCAGCTCCGGGGGCAGCGGGTAGGGGTTCTCGTTGGTGTTGAGCCGGTGGGTGACCCGCAGCTGCGGCGCGCCGTAGGGGGTCTTCCCGCGCAGCTCCGGCCGCAGCGGCAGCTCGTCCAGGGACGTGCGGGCGGTGGCCGTCATGCGCGCTGGCGGGCGCGCACCGCGGCCGCGTGCGCCGGCAGGTCCTCGGCGCCGGCCAGGGCGTCGATGTGGCCGCCCACCTCGGCCAGCGCCTGCTCGTCGTACTCGACGACGTGGATGCCGCGCAGGAACGACTGCACCGACAGGCCGCTGGAGTGCCGGGCGCAGCCGCCGGTGGGCAGCACGTGGTTGGAGCCGGCGCAGTAGTCGCCGAGGCTCACCGGCGAGTACGCGCCGACGAAGATCGCTCCGGCGTTGCGCACCCGCAGCGCCACCTCGCGCGCGTCGCGGGTCTGGATCTCCAGGTGCTCGGCGGCGTAGGCGTCCACCACGCGCAGGCCGGCCTCGACGTCGTCGACCAGCACGATGCCGGACTGGCTGCCGTCCAGCGCCGTGGTGATCCGGTCGGAGTGCTTGGTGGCCGCCACCTGGCCGGGGACGAGCCCGAGGACGGCGTCGGCCAGCTCCTCGCTGTCGGTGACCAGCACGGCGCCGGCCAGCGGGTCGTGCTCGGCCTGGCTGATCAGGTCGGCGGCCACGTGCACCGGGTCGGCCGTCTCGTCGGCGAGGATCGCGACCTCGGTGGGGCCGGCCTCGGAGTCGATGCCGATCAGCCCGCGCAGCAGCCGCTTGGCCGCCGTCACGTAGACGTTGCCGGGGCCGGTGACCATGTCGACCGGCTCGCAGGAGCCGGCGCCGTAGCCGAACACGGCGATCGCCTGCGCGCCGCCGACGGCGTACACCTCGGTCACCCCGAGCAGGGCGCAGGCGGCGAGCACGCCGGGGTCGGGCAGGCCGCCGTTGTCCCGCTGCGGCGGGGAGGCCACGGCGATGGACTCGACGCCGGCGATCTGCGCCGGGACGACGTTCATGACCACGCTGGACAGCAGCGGCGCCAGCCCGCCGGGCACGTAGAGCCCCACCCGCCGGACGGGCACCCAGCGCTCGGTGACGGTGCCGCCGCGGACCACCTGGGTGGTGACGTCGGAGCGGGCCTGGTCGGCGTGCACCCGCCGCACGCGGGCGATCGCCTCCTCCAGGGCCGCGCGCACGGCGGGGTCGATCGTGGCCAGCGCGTCGGTGATCGCCTGCGGCGGCACCGCGAAGTCCTCGAGGTCCACGCCGTCCAGGCGGGCGGTGATCTCGCGGACCGCCTGGGCGCCGCGCACCCGGACGTCCTCGCACAGCGGGCGGACCGTGGTCAGCACCGAGTCGATGTCGGTGGCGGCGCGGGGCAGCAGCCCGGAGAGCTCGCGCACCCCGGGGAGCGCGGACCCGCGCAGGTCGATGCGGCTGAGCACGGACGGACCTCCGGGACGGCGGCGGGGCGGGACGCGCCGGGGCAGGACGGCGCGCGGGGGACGGCGACCTCCCAGGGTAGCCGCGCCCCCCGGGCCGCCCCGCGATCGCCCGGCCGCGCCCGGGGCCCGCCCGGGCGCACCGGCCCGGCGCACCGGCCCGGCCCGGCGCGCCGCCTGCCGCCGGTCGCCCGGTGCCGGGGCCCTAGGCTCGCCGCGTGGGCCAGGTCATCCCGCTCTTCCCGCTGGGGACGCCCCTGTTCCCCGGCGTCGTCCTGCCCCTGCGCGTGTTCGAGCCGCGCTACCGCCGGCTGATGCGCGACCTGCTCGTGCGGCGCGCCGAGGAGCAGCAGCCCGGCTTCTTCGGGGTCGTCGCGATCCGGCAGGGCTGGGAGGTCGAGCAGGTGGCGCCCGCGGAGGCGCTCTACGACGTCGGCTGCACCGCCAAGCTGCAGTCGGTCCGCCCGCTGTCCGACGGCGGGTTCGCCATCGTCACCGTCGGCGGCGACCGGTTCCGGCTGCTCGACGTCCTGGTCGCCGAGGATCCGCCGTACCTGCGCGCCGAGGTGGAGTGGCTGGCCGACGAGGAGGCCGCCGAGGAGGCCGCCGGCGACGCCGACGGCATGGTCGGGCTGCCCGGCGAGGCCCCGCTCGGGCCGCCGGACGAGGCGTCCGCCGCCGGACTCGACGAGCTGGTCGACTCCGTCGCCCGGGGCTCGATGGACGTGCTGGTGCGCAACGTCGGCGACCTGTTCGCCCGCTACGTCGCCGCGGTGGCCGCGCTGCGGGTCGGCGACGAGGAGGCCGCCGAGGGCATGGGCAGCAGCGACGAGGAGAGCGCGGCGCTGATGGAGGCCGTCGGCGACGACCCGCGGGCGCTGTCCTACCTGGTGGCCTCGGCCGCGCTGCTCACCACCGAGGACCGGCAGGCGCTGCTGGCCGAGTCGGCGACCCGGCGGCGGCTCGGCGCGGAGTCCCGGCTGCTGCGCCGGGAGCTCACCCTGCTGGAGACCATCGGCGCGGTGCCCGCGCCGCTGCAGCGCTTCGCGGGGCCCCGCAGCGTCAACTGAGCCGGACGACGTCAGCCGGGCGGCGTCAGCTGAGGAACCGGCGCTCCGCGGGGTCGGCCTGCAGCGCCGGGCCCGGCGGCGGCGCGGACACCGCCGGAGCGGCCCGGGCGTCCGGGGCGGGCGGGGTGCGGCCGAGGTCGTCGCCCGCGGCCAGCAGGGTGGCCACCACGTACACCAGGACCGCGACGAACGGCGCGACCATGAGGGCCGCGGGCAGCGACGCCAGCTCCAGCCGGGTGGTGACCGTGGCGCCGACGTCGGTGAGCTGCTCGCGGGTGGGCCCGGGCCCCAGCAGCTCGCCCAGCTGCCAGGCGAGCACGCCGGCCAGGCCGGTGCCCGCCGCCAGCGCGGCCAGCAGCGCCACGCCCCGGCGCCGGCGCAGCAGCCAGCCCGCGAGCCCGGCGAGCAGCCCGAGCCCGGCCATGACCAGCACGAAGACGGCGTCGTCCGCGGCGAACAGCTCGGCGGACGTGTCGCCGAGCGCCGCGACGCCGCCGTCGGCCAGGACGCGGTAGTCCTCCCGCGGCGCCAGCAGCCACCACAGCAGCCCGGCCGGGATCCCGGTCAGCACCAGGACGGCGGTCAGCCGCAGCGCCGGCAGCACGTCGGCGCGCAGCTCGGCGAGCCCGCCCCACCGGGCGGTTCCGCCCCGGCGGCCGGGGCCGCCGGCGGCACGGCGGTCGGCGCCGCGACCGGCCCGCCGGTCGGCGGGGGCGTCGGGACGGGGCCCGGGGGCGGGCCCGGCCTCGGCGGCCGGGACCGGGCCGGCGGTGTCGCTCACGCCCCCAGTGAACCCTTCTCGCCCGGACGCGTGCCCCGGGGACTCACAGCAGGGCGACGCTGGTCGGCCCGAGCAGCGCCTTGATGTCGCCCATCAGCGCCGTGCTCGGCCGCACCCGCAGGCCCTGGTCGAGCCGCAGCACGGTCTCGCGGCCGCCGTTGATCAGCTTGAGCTGGACCTCGGTCGTGCCCGGGTGGCTGCCGAGCACCTCGCGCAGCCGCTCCACCACCGGCGGGGTGCACCGGGCCGCCGGCATCGACACCAGCACCGGCCCGCGCGGCCCCTCGGTCAGCTCGGGGACGGTGACCTCGGACCCGAACACCGACGGCTGGTCGTCGCGCCGGCTGATCCGGCCCTTGACCACGACGATCTGGTCCCGGACGACCCGCTCGGACACCTCGGCCCAGGTCTTGGGGAAGAACAGCACCTCGATGCCGGACTCGAGGTCCTCCAGCGTGGCGATGGCCCACGGGGCGCCCTGCTTGTTGGTGCGCGGGGCGACCGAGGTGAGGATGCCGGCGATCGTGACGTTGGCGCCGTCCTCCACTCCCCCGGCGTTGATCTCCGCGATCGGGGTGTCGGCGTGCGAGGTGAGCACGTGCTCCACGCCGTGCAGCGGGTGGTCGGAGACGTAGAGGCCGAGCATGTCGCGCTCGAACATGAGCCGCTCGCTCTTCGACCAGTCGGCCGTGGGGATGGTGATCTCCAGCGCCCCGCCGAAGGGGTCCTCCGCGCCGGCCTCGTCGCCGAAGCTGCCGAACAGGTCGAACTGCCCCTCGGCCTCCTTGCGCTTGAGGCCCATCGCGGAGTCGACGGCCTGGGCGTGGATCGCGACGATGCCCTGCCGGGAGTGGCCGAGGGAGTCGAACGCGCCGGCCTTGGCCAGGGACTCGATGACCTTCTTGTTGCAGGCCACCGTGTCGATCTTGCGCATGAAGTCGGAGAAGTCCTTGAACGCGCCCTTCTCCTCGCGCGCCCGGACGATCGACTCGACGACGTTGGTCCCGACGTTGCGCACCGACGCCAGGCCGAAGCGGAGGTCGGTGCCGACGGCGGCGAAGTCCCACGACGACTCGTTGACGTCCGGCGGCAGCACCTTGATGCCCATGCGCCGGCACTCGGCCAGGTAGATCGGCCGCCGGTCCTTGTCGTCGCCGACGCTGGTGAGCAGGCCGGCCATGTACTCGGCCGGGTAGTTGGCCTTGAGGTACGCCGTCCAGTACGAGACCAGGCCGTACGCCGCGGAGTGCGCCTTGTTGAACGCGTAGTCGGCGAAGGGGACGAGGATGTCCCACAGGGTCTTGATCGCCGCGTCGGAGTAGCCGCGCTCCTTCATGCCGGCCTCGAAGCCGACGAACTCGGCGTCCAGGACCGACTTCTTCTTCTTGCCCATCGCGCGGCGCAGCAGGTCGGCCTTGCCGAGCGAGTACCCGGCGACCTTCTGCGCGATCGCCATGACCTGCTCCTGGTACACGATCAGGCCGTACGTGCCGCCCAGGATCTCCTCGAGCGGCTCGGCCAGCTCGGGGTGGATCGGCGTGATCTCCTGCTGGCCGTTCTTGCGCAGCGCGTAGTTGGTGTGCGAGTTGGCGCCCATGGGGCCGGGCCGGTAGAGCGCGCCGACGGCCGAGATGTCCTCGAAGTTGTCCGGCCGCATGAGCCGCAGCAGCGACCGCATCGGCCCGCCGTCGAACTGGAAGACGCCGAGCGTGTCCCCGCGGGCCAGCAGGTCGTAGGTGGCCTTGTCGGTGAGGTCCTTGCTGATCTCGTCGAGGTCGATCGGCTCCTTGCCGTTCGCGACGATGTTGCGCAGCGCGTCGTCGATGACTGTCAGGTTGCGCAGGCCCAGGAAGTCCATCTTGAGCAGGCCGAGCGTCTCGCAGGTCGGGTAGTCGAACTGCGTGATGATCGCGCCGTCGGCCTCCCGGCGCATGATCGGGATGCTGTCGATCAGCGGGTAGCGGCCGATGATGACCCCGGCGGCGTGCACGCCCCACTGCCGCTTCAGGCCCTCGAGCTTGCGGGCCTGGTCCACGACCTCGGCGGCGCCCGGGTCGGACTCGTAGCGGGCGCGGAACTCCGCGGCCTCCTTGTAGCGCGGGTGGGCCGGGTCGAAGACCCCCGACAGCGGGATGCCCTTGCCCATCACGTCCGGCGGCATGAGCTTGGTCAGCTCGTCGCCGACCGAGAAGGGGCGGTCGAGCACGCGGGCGGCGTCCTTGATCGCGGCCTTGGCCTTGATGGTGCCGTAGGTGACGATCTGGCTGACCCGCTCCTCGCCGTACTTGCGCGAGACGTACTGGATGACCTCGCCGCGGCGGCGGTCGTCGAAGTCGATGTCGACGTCGGGCATCGAGACGCGCTCGGGGTTGAGGAAGCGCTCGAAGATCAGGCCGTGCGCGAGCGGGTCGAGGTCGGTGATGCCCATGGCGTAGGCGGCCAGCGAGCCGGCGGCCGAGCCGCGGCCCGGGCCGACGCGGATGCCGTTGTCCTTGGCCCAGTTGATGAAGTCGGCGACCACGAGGAAGTACCCCGGGAAGCCCATCTGCGTGATGATCCCGACCTCGTAGTCGGCCTGCTTGCGCACGTGGTCGGGGATGCCGCCCGGGTAGCGCTTGTGCAGCCCGCGCTCGACCTCCTTGACGAACCAGGAGGTCTCGTCCTCCCCCGGCGGCAGCGGGAAGCGCGGCATGAGGTCGGCGCCCTCGGTGAACTCCACCTCGCACTGCTCGGCCACCAGCAGGGTGTTGTCGCAGGCGGAGCGCAGGTCGCCCTCGAACAGCGCGCGCATCTCCGCGGCGCTCTTGAGGTAGTAGCCGTCGCCGTTGAACCGGAAGCGGTTGGTCTCGTTGAGCCGCGACCCGGTCTGGATGCACAGGAGCGCGTCGTGCGCCTCCGCGTCCTCCTTGTGCGTGTAGTGCAGGTCGTTGGTGGCCAGCAGCGGGATGCCGAGGTCCTTCGCGATCCGCATGAGCGCCGGGCGGGTCTTCTTCTCGATGGCCAGCCCGTGGTCCATCAGCTCGGCGTAGAAGTTCTCCTTGCCGAAGATGTCCTGGAAGTCGGCCGCGGCCTGGCGGGCCCTGTCCTCCTTGCCGGCGCGCAGCCACATGTTGACCTCGCCCGACGGGCAGCCGGTCGTGGCGATCAGGCCCTTGCCGTACCGCTCCAGCAGGTCGCGGTCGAAGCGCGGCTTGCGGTACTGGCCCTCGAGGCTGGCCAGCGAGGAGATCCGGAAGAGGTTGTGCATCCCCTCCGTGGTCCGGGCCAGCAGCGTCATGTGCGTGTACGCCGCCTTGCCCCGGTTCGACCCGCCGTCGCCCTCCTCGTCGATGAGGTTGTCGCCGAAGTCGTACGGCGCCCGGTCGAAGCGCGACCCCGGCGTGTAGTAGCCCTCCATGCCGATGATCGGCTTCACCCCGGCCGACTTCGCCTGCTTGTAGAAGTCGTAGGCGCCGAACACGTTCCCGTGGTCGGTCATCGCCAGCGCCGGCATCCCCTGCTCGGCGGCTGCCTTGGTCACCTCGGGCAGCTTCGCCGCGCCGTCCAGCATCGAGTACTCGGTGTGGACGTGCAGGTGGACGAAGGAGTCGCTGCTCACGGTTCGGTCGTGCTCCTCGTGGTCGTGCGTGCCCGACCGTCGGCGGGCCGGCGGGCGACCGGTGGGGAAGACCGGCGGTGCGGGGTCGGGGCGGCGGGAACCCTGATCCTCGCACCGAGGAGGTCTACTCCGAAGCACCGACAGTTCGGTGTCGGCGAGGCCGTGCTCACGCCCCGGGACGGTCCGCCGCCGGGTCGTCGAGGCGCCGGCGCATGGTGACGTGCCGGATGCCGGCCTCCTCGTACTCCTCGCCGACCGCGGCGTAGCCGGCCCGCTCGTAGAACCCGCGGGCGGACAGCTGCGCGTGCAGCTCCACCTCCGCGAGCCCCAGCCGCCGCGCCTCCCGGTGCAGCACGGCGAGCACGTCGGCGCCGTGGCCGCCGCCGCGGACGCCGGCGTCCACGGCCATCCGGCCGATGACGCCGCGGCCGTCGCGCTCGAACAGCCGCCCGGTGGCGACGACGCGGCCGGCGGCGTCGCGGCCGACCGCGTGCACCGCCACGGCGTCGGTGGCGTCCTGCTCCAGCTCGGGCGGGACGCCCTACTCCTCGACGAAGACCCGGGTGCGCAGCGCCACCAGCTCGGGCCAGTCCCCCGGCCCGGCGACGGCGGCGCTCACCGGGCCCCCAGCGGGGGCAGCGCCCGGGCGGGGACGGCCAGGAAGCGCAGGTCGACCAGCGCGTGCAGCAGCACGGGCAGCAGCAGGCTGCCGGTGTCGACGTACAGGCCGGCCATCACCGCGCCGAGCACGCCGGTGGTCACCACCCCGGCCACGCCCTGGTAGGCGTGCGCCAGCCCGAAGGCGACCGCGGCGACGGCCACCAGCGCCGCCGTCGGCAGGCCGCCGGCCACCGCGGACACGACGGCCAGGAAGAACCCCCGGTACAGCCACTCCTCGCAGACGCCGGCGGTCACGCCGACGACGGTGAACAGCCGCCGCTCCCCGCGGGTGCGCGGCAGCAGGGCGAGCGTGGCGTGCACCGGCAGCTCGGCGTGCCGGCCGTCGCCCTCCGGGGCGGGCAGCCGGGCGAGCGCGCCGCCGCGCAGCGCCCGGGTGGAGGCCAGGACGAACACCACCACCAGCAGCGCCAGGCCGCCGGCCAGCGGGCCGGGCCAGGACTCCGGCCAGGCCAGCCCGACGGCGGCGGCGTCGACGTCCGGCGCGGACAGCCAGATCACCAGCGCCAGCAGCGCCAGGCCCCACTCCAGGACCAGCAGCCGCCGGTAGAAGGAGCGGCGGGCGCCGGCGTCGGTGCGCAGCCGGCCCTCGAAGCGGCGGTGCAGCACCGCGCCGACCACCGGCTCGCCGAGCACCAGGTAGCCCGCGACGACGACGGCCGACAGGGCCGCGGGGCCGTAGTCGGCGAGTGTCGTCGGCAGCCCGTCCACGCCCCGATCCCCCCTCAGGCCTCAGGCCTCGGACCGCAGGATCGCCAGCGCGCCGGCGAGGTCGGGCGGGTAGTCGCTGGTGAACTCCACCCAGCGGCCGTCGGCGGGGTGCTCGAAGCCCAGCCGGACGGCGTGCAGCCACTGCCGCTGCACGCCCAGCCGGGCGGCCAGGGTCGGGTCGGCGCCGTACAGGGGGTCGCCGACACAGGGGTGGCGCAGCGCGGAGAAGTGCACGCGGATCTGGTGCGTGCGGCCGGTCTCCAGGTGGACGTCGACCAGGCTGGCGGCCGGGAAGGCCTCGACGACCTCGTAGTGGGTCACCGACGGCCGGCCGCCGGTGACGACGGCGAACTTCCAGTCGTGCCTCGGGTGCCGGTCGATCGGGGCGTCGATGGTGCCGCGGGACGGGTCGGGGTGGCCCTGCACCAGCGCGTGGTAGCCCTTGTCGACCGTCCGCTCCTTGAACGCCGCCTTGAGCGCGGTGTAGGCCCGCTCGCTCTTGGCCACGACCATCAGGCCGGTGGTCGCGGCGTCCAGGCGGTGGACGACGCCCTGCCGCTCGGCCGCCCCGGAGGTGGAGACCCGGTAGCCGGCGGCGGCCAGCCCGCCGACCACGGTGGGCCCCTCCCACCCCGGGCTGGGGTGGGCGGCCACGCCGACCGGCTTGTCGACCACCACGAGGTCGTCGTCGTCGTGCACGACGGTCAGCCCGGCGACCGGCTGCGGCGCGGCCGGCTCGCCGGGCGGCGGGGGCAGCTCGACCTCCAGCCAGCTGCCGCCGGCCAGCCGGTCGCCCTTGCCGCGCACCCGCCCGTCCACGACGACGGCGCCCGCATCGGCCAGCTCCGCGGCCGCGGTGCGGGTCAGGCCGAACAGCCGGGACAGGGCCTGGTCGACCCGCTGGCCCTCGAGCCCGTCGGGCACCGGCAGGGCGCGGTGCAGGCCGGTGCTCACGGGGCCATTGTGGACGTCGGTGCCGACGTCCCGGACGCGGCGCGGCCGGGCATCAGCCGCGGTCGCCGCTGCGCTCGCCGTCCCCGGCGCGGGACCCGTCGAACTCGATGCCGCGCAGGGCGAGCACCGCGCCCAGGATCCCGCCGCAGGTGATCGCCGAGTCCGCGAGGTTGAAGATCGGGAAGAACTCCCCGCCCGGCGCGAACACCGAGATGAAGTCGACGACGCCGCCGCGCAGGAAGCCGGGGTCGCGGAACACCCGGTCGACGAGGTTGCCGACCGCGCCGCCGAGCACCAGGCCGAGGGCGACGGCCCAGCCCAGGGAGAACAGCCGCCGCGCGGTGCGCACGATGACGACGGCGACGGCCGCCGCGATCAGCGTGAAGACGACGGTGAAGCCCTCGGCGAAGGAGAAGGCGGCCCCGGTGTTGCGGGCGTGCGTCAGGTGCAGCGCGCCGCCGAGGAGCCGCACGTCCTCGCCGCGGTCCAGGGTGGCGACCACCAGCAGCTTGGTGCCGAGGTCCAGCAGCAGCACCACCAGCGCGATCGCCAGCAGCAGGCGGGTCCGCGGGCGGCGCGCGGGTGCGGTCCCGGCGCCGGCGTCTCCGGTTCCGTCGTCGCGGGCGTCCTCGGGCTCAGCGGACAGCACGCGCTCCTCGGTTCGGGGCGCCGGGTCTGGCCGACCCGGCCGGACGGTCGTCCGACGATAGCCCGCGCGGGTCGACCGGCCGCGCCGCCACGGCGCTCCGGGGCCGCTCGGCCGACCCGGCGTGATCCATCTCATGCCGGGTACGACGCATCTCACACCGACGAGGGGGCGTACCCGGGCCCCGGAAGGCCGATGGTCGGTGTCGGACCTCGTTCACCGGCCAGGAAGGCAACCGTGTCCACCCAGCTCGCCCCCGCCACCGACCCCGACGTAGTGCTGGTCGGCGGCGGCATCATGAGCGCGACGCTCGCGTCGCTGCTCGGCATCGTCGCCCCCGACTGGAGCATCACCGTCTTCGAGTCGGGGCCGGCCGTGGCCGGGGAGAGCTCCGACCCGTGGAACAACGCGGGCACCGGGCACGCCGCGCTGTGCGAGCTGAACTACACCCCCGCCGGGCCCGACGGCCGGGTGGACGCCACCAAGGCCGCCACGATCAACGAGCAGTTCCAGCTGTCGCGCCAGTTCTGGTCGCACCTGGTGCGCAACGGGCTGACCGGGTCGCCGAAGGACTTCATCACCCCGGTCCCGCACATCAGCTTCGTGAGCGGCGAGGACGGCCGGGCCTACATGGCCAACCGGTACGCGGCCCTCGCCTCGCACCCGCTGTTCGAGGGCCTGGAGTACACCGACGACGCGGCCACGTTCGCCGAGTGGGTGCCGCTGATGATGGCCGGCCGCGACCCCGCCGAGGTCGTCGCCGGCACCCGCGCCGTCGCCGGCACCGACGTCAACTTCGGCGCCCTCACCCGGCTGCAGCTGGCCGACGCCGAGACCCGCGGGGTGCACGTGCACGTCGACCAGCGGGTGACCGACCTCGAGCGCCGCGACGACGGCCGGTGGACGGTCACGGTCACGGACGTCGTCACCGGCGAGCACCGCACCGTGCGCGCGCGCTTCGTGTTCGTCGGCGCCGGCGGCGGCGCGCTGCCGCTGCTGCAGAAGGCCGCGATCCCGGAGATCCGCGGCTTCGGCGGCTTCCCGGTGAGCGGGGAGTTCCTGCGCACCCGCTCCCCCGAGCTGGTCGCCCGGCACCAGGCGAAGGTGTACGGCCAGGCCGCCGTCGGCGCCCCGCCGATGTCGGTGCCGCACCTGGACCTGCGCCTGGTCGACGGCGAGTACTCGCTGCTGTTCGGGCCGTACGCGGGCTGGTCGCCCAAGTTCCTCAAGGCCGGGTCGATGTTCGACCTGCCGCTGTCGGTGAAGCCGAACAACCTGGGCTCGATGCTCGGGGTGGCCCGCACCGAGCTGGCGCTGACCAAGTACCTGATCGGCGAGCTCCTGCAGTCCCGCGCCGCGCGGCACCGCACGCTGCAGGGCTTCGTCCCGCTGGCGGAGCAGGGCGACTGGGACATGATCACCGCCGGGCAGCGGGTGCAGGTCATCAAGCGGGACCCGGCCACCGGCAAGGGCGTCCTGCAGTTCGGCACGGAGCTCATCACCGGCGCCGACGGCACGATCGCCGGCCTGCTCGGCGCCTCCCCGGGCGCGTCGACGGCGGTCTCGGCGATGCTGACGCTGATGGAGCGCTGCTTCCCGCAGCACGTCGACGCGTGGCGGCCGAAGCTGCAGGAGGCGATCCCTTCCTACGGCCGGAGCCTGTCGACGGACCTGGCGCTGCTGGCCGAGGTCCGCGCCGAGACGACGAAGACCCTCGAGCTCGTCGCCTGAGCCCGAGCGGACTCGCCGGGGAACGGTCCCCCCTCCCCGGCGACTCCGCTCAGTCGGCCTCGGTGGGTGAGCCGGACTCGCCGCGCCAGCTCGCGAGGCGGCCGGCGCGGCTGACGGCCCGCAGCCGGCGCTCGGCCTCGGCCCGCGAGCGCCGGGCGGCGACCAGCAGCGCCTGGTCGCCGCGCATCAGCCGGGTGGTGGCGTCGGGCACGAACGACCGCCCGTCCCGGACGATGAGGACGACGGCGGCGTCGTCGGGCAGCCGCAGCTCGGGCAGGTAGACCCCGTGCAGCCGGGACCCGGCCGGCACGGTGAGCTGCATCAGCTCGGCGTCCAGCTCCTCCAGCGGCGCGGCCTCGACCTGCACCTCGCGCGGGGTGACCGGCGCGGCGATGCCCAGCCGCCGCGCCACCCAGGGCAGCGACCTCCCCTGCACGAGGGTGAAGACGACGACGAGCACGAACACCGTGTCGAACACCGTCGTCGCCCGGGGCACCCCCGCCGCGATGGGGAACGTCGCCAGGACGATGGGGACGGCGCCGCGCAGCCCCGCCCACGAGATGAAGGCCAGTTGCGCCGGCGGCATCCGGAACCACACCAGGCTCGCGGCGACCGACAACGGCCGGGCCACGAGCAGCAGCGCACCACCGATGAGCAGCGCGGGGCCGAGGGCGTCGAGCAGCCGGGCGGGCGAGGCGAGCAGGCCCAGCAGGACGAACAGCCCGATCTGGGCGAGCGAGGCCATGCCCTCGGCGAACCCGATGCTCGCCGAGCGGTGCGGCAGCGGCGCGTTGCCCAGCACCAGCCCGCACAGGTAGACCGCGACGAACCCGGACGCGTGCAGCAGGTCGGCCGAGGCGAACGCCAGCACGCACAGCGCCACGGTGGCCAGCGGGTAGAACCCCGACAGCGGCAGCGCCGACCGGCGCAGCAGCCACGCGCCGCCGGCGCCGAGGGCGACCCCGATGACCGCACCGCCCACCAGCTCGGCGACCACCTCGACGGCGGTCACCCACCACACGTGCGTCTCGCCGCCGGTGAGCCGCTCGGCGAGGACGACGACGAGGAGGATGACCGGCGCGTCGTTCAGCCCGCTCTCCACCTCCAGCGCCGCGACCATCCGGCGCGGCAGCGGCAGCCGGCGCAGCGTCGCGAAGACGGCGGCGGCGTCGGTGGAGCTGACGACGGCGCCGAGCAGCAGGGCGAACGGCCAGTCGAGGTCCAGCAGCCAGACGGCGACCGCGGCGGTCACGGCCACGCTGACCACCACCCCGACCGTGGACAGCGCGATGCCCGGGCCCAGCGCCCGGCGCACGTCGGCCCAGCGGGTGGTCAGCCCGCCCTCGGCGAGGATGACCACGAGCGCGGCGACGCCGAGGGTCTGGGTGAGCTCGACGTCCTCGAACTGCACGCCCAGGCCGCTCTCCCCCAGGGCGACCCCCAGGGCGAGGTAGAGCAGGAGGCTGGGCAGGCCCAGCCGGTCGGCCAGCCGCAGCGCGACCGCGGCGACCAGCACCACGATCGAGCCGATGGCGAGCGCGACGGTGACCGACGTGTTCACCGCCCGGCCCCCAGCACGGGGGCAGTGTCCCGTACGCGTGCCGCCGCCCGGCGCCGGTGACCCGGACACGGCGGACATCGCGCTCGACGCCTCGGGGACAATGGGCGTGTGAGCTCTCCCGGTCCCTCCCGCGCCGCGTCCTCCGGGCCCTTCCGGGCACTGCCCCCGCAGGTCGACCTGCCCGCCCTGGAGCACGACGTCCTGCGCCGCTGGGAGGAGGCGGAGGTGTTCGCCCGGAGCCTGGCGGACAGCCAGGGCAGGCCGCAGTGGAACTTCTACGAGGGCCCGCCCACCGCCAACGGCCGGCCGGGCACCCACCACATCGAGGCCCGCGCGTTCAAGGACGTCTTCCCGCGGTTCAAGACCATGCAGGGCTGGCACGTGCCGCGCCGCGCCGGCTGGGACTGCCACGGGCTGCCGGTGGAGATCGCCGTCGAGCAGGAGCTGGGCTTCGCCGGGAAGCCCGACATCGAGCGGTACGGCATCGCGGAGTTCAACGAGCGGTGCCGGGAGTCGGTGCTGCGGCACGTCGACTCGTTCTCCGAGCTCACCCGCCGGATGGGCTACTGGGTCGACATGTCCACCGCCTACTGGACGATGGACCCGCACTACGTCGAGAGCGTCTGGTGGTCGCTCAAGCAGGTCTTCGAGAAGGGCCTGCTGACCGAGGACCACCGGGTCGCCCCGTACTGCCCGCGCTGCGGCACCGGTCTGTCCGACCACGAGGTCGCCCAGGGCTACGAGTCGATCACCGACCCGTCGGTGTACGTCCGCCTACCGGTCACCAGCGGCGAGTGGGCCGGGAGGGCCGACCTGCTGATCTGGACGACGACGCCGTGGACGCTGCCGTCCAACACCGCCGTCGCCGTCCACCCCGACGTGACCTACGTCGTCGTCCGCACCGAGCACCAGGGCCGGGAGGCGACCGTCGTCGTCGCCGAGCCGCTGGTCGACGCCGTCCTCGACCCCGACGCCCCGCGGGAGGTGCTGGCCCGCACCACCGGCCGGGACTGGGAGCGGGTGCACTACCGGCGGCCGTTCGAGATCGTCGACTTCCCCGAGGGGGAGGACGCGCACTACGTCGTCCTCGCCGACTACGTCACCACCGACGACGGCACCGGGCTGGTCCACCAGTCCCCCGCGTTCGGCGCCGACGACCTCGCCGTGTGCCGCGGCTACGGGCTGCCCGTGGTGAACCCGATCGACTCGACCGGGCACTTCCTGGCCGACATCCCGCTGGTCGGCGGCCGGTTCTTCAAGGTGGCCGACGAGGCGCTGGTGGAGGACCTGCAGGGCCGCGGCGTGCTGTGGCGGGAGCAGCGCTACGAGCACAGCTACCCGCACTGCTGGCGCTGCCACACGCCGCTCATGTACTACGCGCAGCCGTCCTGGTACATCCGGACCAGCTCGATCAAGGACCGGCTGCTCGCGGAGAACGAGAAGACCCGCTGGTACCCCGAGACCATCCAGTGGGGCCGCTACGGCGACTGGCTGCACAACAACGTCGACTGGGCGCTGTCGCGCGACCGGTACTGGGGCACCCCGCTGCCGATCTGGCGCAACGACGCCGACCCGACCCGCGTCGTGGCCGTCGGGTCGCTGGCCGAGCTGTCGGAGCTGACCGGCCGCGACCTGTCCGGCCTCGACCCGCACCGGCCGTTCATCGACGAGGTCACCTTCACGCTGCCCGGCGAGGAGGGCACCTTCCGCCGGGTGCCGCAGGTCATCGACGCCTGGTACGACTCCGGCTCGATGCCCTTCGCGCAGTGGGGCGCGCCGTACCGCAACCAGGAGCAGTTCGAGGCCGCCTACCCCGCGCAGTTCATCTGCGAGGCGATCGACCAGACCCGCGGCTGGTTCTACTCGCTCATGGCCGTCGGCACGCTGGTGTTCGACCAGAGCTCCTACGAGAACGTGCTCTGCCTGGGCCACATCCTCGCGGAGGACGGCCGCAAGATGAGCAAGCACCTGGGCAACATCCTCGAGCCCATCCCGCTGATGGACCGGCACGGCGCCGACGCCGTCCGCTGGTTCATGCTGGCCGGCGGCTCGCCGTGGTCGGCCCGCCGGGTGGGCCACGAGACGCTGTCCGAGGTGGTCCGCAAGGTCCTGCTGACCTACTGGAACACCGCGAGCTTCTTCACCCTGTACGCGGAGACCAACGGCTGGGACCCGGCCGCCACCCCCGCTCCCCCGCGGGTCGAGCGGCCGCTGCTGGACCGCTGGGCGCTGGCCACCCTGGCCGAGGTCACCGAGGGCGTCACCGCGGCGCTGGAGGACTTCGACACCCAGGGCGCCGGCCGGCTGCTGGCCTCCTTCGTCGACGACCTGTCCAACTGGTACGTGCGCCGCTCCCGCCGCCGCTTCTGGGACGGCGACCCGGCCGCGCTGGGCACGCTGCACGAGGTGCTCGACGGGCTGACCCGGCTCATGGCGCCGTTCACGCCGTTCGTCACCGAGGAGGTGTGGACGCGCGCGGTGCGCCCCGGCCGCGCGGACGCCGTGGACTCGGTGCACCTGGCCTCCTGGCCGCAGGTGGACGCCGAGGCCCGCGACCCGCGGCTGGTGGAGCAGGTGTCCCTGGTCCGCCGGCTGGTGGAGCTGGGCCGCTCGGCCCGCACCTCGGCCAAGGTCCGCACCCGCCAGCCGCTGGCCCGGGCCCTGGTGGCCGCCCCCGGCTGGGCGCAGCTGCCGCGGGACCTGGTCGCCGAGGTCGCCGACGAGCTCAACGTGCAGGAGCTCACCGAGCTGTCGGCCGTCGAGGGCGGGCTGGTCGACGTCAGCGTGAAGATCGACTTCCGCGCCGTCGGCCGGCGGCTGGGCAAGCAGGTGCAGGCGGTGGCGAAGGCCGTGGCCGCCGTCGACGCGCGCGACCTGGTGGCCGCCTACCGGGCGGGGACGGCGTCGGTCGAGGTCGACGGCGCGACCGTCGCCCTGGAGGACGGCGACCTGGTCGTCACCGAGACCCCGCGCGAGGGCTGGGCCGTGGCCAGCGGCGGCGGGCTCACCGTGGCGCTGGACCTGACGCTCACCCCGGAGCTCGAGCGCGCCGGGCTGGTCCGCGAGGCCGTGCGGCTGGTGCAGGAGGCCCGCAAGGCCGCCGGGCTGGCCGTGAGCGACCGGATCGAGCTGCGCTGGACCGGCGAGGGCGCGATCGCCCAGGCGCTGACCGAGCAGGCCGACTCGGTGGCGGCCGAGGTGCTCGCGGTGGCCGTGCACGCCGGCACCCCCGGCGAGGGGCCCGGCGTCGAGGGCCCCGGCGACTCGCGGTTCTGGGTGGTCCGGGCCGGCTGAGCCCGCCGGTCTAGGAGTGGCCCCCGTGCCGGCCGAGCGTCGTCACGGGGGTCGCGCCGGGGCGGGTCCACTGCGGCACGGGCCGGCTGGTCGGGCCCCAGGTGGCGTGCCCGCCGGCGTCCGACCGCCAGTACCAGCAGATCGGTGCGCCGTGCCCGCCGACCGGCGAGCCGGCGTCCGGGGCCTCCGGCCACCCCTCGGGGTCGTCCTGCCACGCCTCGCGGCGGCCGTAGGGGGTCATGTCGAGCAGCCCGAAGGTCCCGGCCGCCGGCTCGTTGCCCCGGCCGGTCGTCGAGTACGTGAGGTAGGCCCGGTCGCCGTCGCGCAGGTAGCAGACGAGGTGGCCCTCCGCGGTGGCGATCGGCGCCTCGACGCCCCGCACCGAGTGCCAGGGCTGGGTGTAGCCCATGAACTGGACGAAGGCGGCGACCTCGTCCCACGGGCCCGAGGTCAGGACGGCGAACGAGACGCCGCGGGCGTTCAGGTAGGCGGCGTCGCGCAGGTGCCACAGGGTGAAGGTGCAGCCCTCGCACTGGCCCTGCGGCGGCGCGCCGTCGTACCACATGGAGTGGTAGACGACGAGCTCCTCGCGGCCCTGGAAGAGGTCCAGGAACGGCACCGGCCCGGCGGCCCCGACCACCTCGGTCGCGGCGTCGACCTCGACCATCGGCAGCCGGCGGCGGGCCGCGGCGATCGCGTCGCCCTCGCGGGTGTGGGCCTTCTCCCGGACCAGCAGCTCCGCCCGGGCGGCCTGCCAGGTGGCCAGGTGGACGACGGGCGGGCGGCCGGGCAGCGCGGTGGCGGGGTGGTCCGACGTGGTGGCCATGGCGTCCTCCGGGGGCTCTGGGGCCGGGCAGCCGGTACCCAGGGAGGACGGCCCGGCGGCCCCGGACTCATCGCCCGCGGCCGGTGGGCGGCGGGCTCCCGCGCTACTTCTTCGCGGCCTTGCGGGCGCGCGCCAGGTCGGCCAGGTGGCTGTCGGGCCGGCAGACGGCGCACGGGGTGAAACCGTCGGCGCGGGCCTCGGTGACGGGCAGCGGGATGGTGGCGCGGCCGCGCAGCCAGGCGCACTCGGCCAGGTGGTAGCGGGGGTGCTCGTCGACGACGAGCACCTCGTCGCGCATGTCGACGACCATCAGCAGGTCGGTGACCTCGACGTCCTCCTCGCCGGGGTCGCCGCCGTCCAGCGCGGCCGGGCCGGCGGCGTGGCGGCTCGCGACCCGGGCCGCGGCGGGCGGCGGCTCGACGGGCGGTGGCTCGGCCGGCGAGGCGGCGGGCGGCGTGGCGGCGGGCGGCGTGGCGGGCGTGGCGCCGGACCCGCCCTCGGCGGGCGCGGGGTCCTCCGCGGTGTCCTGCGCGGTGTCGTCCGTGGCGTCCGGTGCCACGGCGTGGCGGGCGTGCCGGCCGGTGGGCGCGTCGTCCTCGGCGGGGGCCGCCGGGGTGGCCGCCCCCGCCGCGGTTGCCTCCCCCGCGGTCGCCTTCCCCTCCGCGGTCGTCCCCGCGGGCGTCGCCTTCCGCGCGGCGACCGCCCGGTCGTCGGCGGCCCGCCGCTCGGCGGCCGGCGCCACCCGCGTCCCCGGCCGCAGCCGCACCGCGATCAGCAGGACCGCGGCGGCCGCGCAGCAGGCCACGCAGCCCCAGTAGAAGCTCGTCGTCCCGGTCGCGAGGCCGCCCACGAACAGGCCCAGCCCCGCGAGCACCAGCAGTCCGGCCGCCAAGATCACCGCTGAACTGTAGCCGCGGACACACCCGGATCGCGCCCCGACGCCCACGCGCGAGGGCCCCCGGACCGAAGCGGTCCGGGGGCCCTCGGGGACGGCGGGGCGTCCTGGGTGCTCGCTGCTACGCGCTGGCGTGCTGGTTCTGCCGGCCCGCCGGCGCCGGCTCGGCGGAGCCGCGGCCGTCCAGGTCGCGCAGGTGCGACTCCAGGTAGGACCGCAGGCGGGTGCGGTACTCGCGCTCGTAGGTGCGCAGCTCCTCGATCTTCCGCTCGAGGCTGGTGCGCTTCTGCTCCAGGCCGCTGACGACCTCGGCGTGCCGGCGCTCGGCGTCCTGCTCGAGCGCGGCGGCCTTGGCGCGGGCCTCGCGCTCCATGGTCTCGGCCCGGGTGCGGGCGTCGGAGATCATGGTGTCCGCGCGCATCTTGGCCTCGCTGACCATCTGCTCGCTCTTGGCGCGGGCGTCGGTCACCATGCGGTCGCTGGTGGTCTTGGCGCTGGCGACCATCTCGTCGGCCTGCGCCTTGGCCTCGTTGACGTACCGGTCGGCCGTCTCAGTGGCCAGGGCCAGCATCCGCGAGGCGCGGGCGCTGTCGTCCTCGCGCGGCGCGGCGGCCGGCGGCGGCGGGGGCGCCTGCACGGGGGCCGGCGCCGGGGCGGGCTGCTGCTCGACGACGGTCGCCGGGCCGCGGGCCCCGGCGCGCAGCTCGTTGTTCTCCTCGATCAGCCGGGCGAGCTCCGCCTCGACCACGTCGAGGAAGGCGTCCACCTCGTCCTCGTCGTAGCCCCGCTTGCCGATCGGGGGCTTCTTGAAGACGACGTTGTGGACGTCGGCGGGAGTGAGTGGCACCTAGCTCACCTCGGGTCGGACGGCGGGAACAGGGACGTTCTCGGACGAGCGGCGGCGATTGCCGCCCGACGCGCGGCGACGCCGCGGACGGCGCAGATCGGCACTCATGCGGTGATGGCCAACTGCCTCGTGATGCTGCGCAGGATGTACACGGCGATCAGGAGCACCATAAACCCGAGGTCCAGGCGGATGGCGCCCAGGTTCAGCGGGGGGATCACCTTGCGGACGGCCTTCAGCGGCGGGTCGGTGGTCGCGTAGACCACCTCGAGACCGGCCGCGACCAGGCCCGACGGGCGCCAGCTGCGGGCCAGCACCATGACCCAGTCGACGACGAACCGCGCGAACATGAGCACGAGGAAGACGAGCAGCACCGACGACACGATCGTCCAGAAGAGAGCCACGGTCCTCGCTCGTCCAGGGGCACCGACGTGCCGCGCCGACCACCGGCCACGGCGGCCGGCGGCGCCTAGGACTGGTTGAAGAAGCCGCCCTCGCGGATCTTCGCCTTGTCCTCGGCCGTCACGTCGACGTCCCGCGGACTGAGCAGGAACACCTTCGCCGTGACGCGCTCGATACTACCGCGCAGCCCGAAGGACAGGCCCGCGGCGAAGTCGACGAGACGCTTCGCGTCGGCGTCGTCCATCTCCGTCAGGTTCATGATCACCGGCATGCCGTCGCGGAAGCTCTCGCCAATCTGGCGGGCCTCGTTGTAGGTGCGCGGGTGCAGGGTGGTGATCCGGTAGGGCTGCGGCACGGGGGCGGGCTCGGGCGCCGGCGCGGGGGCGGCGGCCGCCACGGGCTCGCGCACGGCCGCGGCCGCCCCGCCGGCCGACGAGACCCGGCTCGCGGCCGTCGAGCCCGCCGCGGGCGCGAGGCCCAGGTTGCGGGTCGACCCGGCGCGGCGGAGGGTCACCGGCTCGGGTGCGGGCTGCGGCTCGGGGGCCGGCAACTCCTCCTCGTAGTAGTCGTAGCGCTCCTCACGGCCGTCGAGGTGCCCGTCGTCGTAGCCGTCCTCGGGCAGGTAGCGGCCGTAGCGGCGGTCGTCGTAGCGGTCGTCGGACGAACGGGCGTCGTACCGGCCGTAGGCGCGGGCGTCGTCGTCCTCGACGAGCCCGAGGTAGATGCCCATCTTCCGCATGGCTCCGGCCATCGGACCTCCCCCTCTACTCGGACCGCTGGGGTCCGTGTGACTGGTGTGACTCGCGTGGCTGGTGAGCCGCATCTGACGGGGAGGGTAGGGGCCGGCTGCCGAAGATCGCGGTACCGACACGCACGAGCGTGCTGCCGGCGGCGACCGCGGCCTCCAGGTCCCCGCTCATCCCGGCGGACAGACCCGTGGCCTCCGGGTGGTCGGCGCGCAGCCGCTCGGCGACGCCGGCGAGCCGGGCGAAGGCCGCCGCGGGCTCCTCGTCGCGCGGCGCCACCGCCATGAGCCCGAGCAGGCGCACGCCCTCGGTGGCCGCGGCCGCGTCGGCCAGGGCCGGGACGTCGTCCGGCGCGGCGCCGCCCCGGGCGGCGAGCTCCCCGGCCGGCCCGCCGAGGTCGACCTGCAGGTACACCCCGACCGGCCGGCCGGTCTCGGCGCCGACCCGGCCGAGCGGCCCGAGGAGGACGGCGCGGTCGACGGAGTGCACGACGGCGCCCAGCCGGGCCACCGCGGTCGCCTTGTTCCGCTGCAGCTGGCCGACGAAGTGCCAGCGCAGGTCGACGTCGGTCAGCGCGGCCGCCTTGGTCGTCAGCTCCTGCGCGCGGTTCTCGCCGAAGTCGCGCTGGCCGAGCTCCGCCAGCGCCCGGACGTCGTCGGCCGGGAACGTCTTGCTGACCGCGAGCAGGCCGACCGAGGCGGGGTCGCGCCCGACCGCCCGCGCGGCGGCGTCGATCCGGGCGCGGACCGCGCGCAGGTTCTCGGCGAGCGCGCTCATGCCGCCGATCCTCCCCCGCGCCGCGCGTCCCGCCGACGGGGGCGCCGCCGCGGGGTCCGCGGGGCCCGGCGTCAGCCGAGCCAGACCACGCCCGCCTGGCGGCCGGTGACGCCGTCGCGGCGGTGGGAGAACAGCGTGGGGTCCTCGACCGTGCAGCGCGGGTCGTGCACGACCTCGGGGATGCCGGCCCGGCGGAGGATCTCCTCGACCCCGGCGCGCAGGTCCAGGCCCGGCGTCCCCCGGCGGGTGGGGACCGCCGCGGCGGGCGCGACGCGGGCGACCTCGGTCTGCATGGCGGCGGGCACCTCGTAGCAGGCCCCGCACACCGCGGGGCCGAGCAGCGCGCTCACGTGCCGGGCGCGGGCCCCGAGGCTGGCCATCGCCGACAGCGCGGCCGGGACGACGCCCCGCCGGACGCCCTCGCGGCCGGCGTGTACGGCCGCGACGATCCCCCGGTCGGAGTCGGCGAGCAGGATCGGCACGCAGTCGGCGACGAGCACGCACAGCACCAGGCCGGGGGTCGCGGTGACGACCGCGTCGGTGGCCGGCAGCGGGCCGTCGACCGGGCCGTCGACGACCGCGACGCCGGTGCCGTGCACCTGGTCCATCCAGACCAGCCGGTCGGCCGGGACGGCGAGCTCGCGGGCGAGCCGCTCGCGGTTGGCGGCGACGGCGGCCGGGTCGTCGCCGACGTGCGCGCCGAGGTTGAACGTGTCGTAGGGCGACGCGGACCGGCCGCCCCGCCGGTCGGTGACGACCCGGCGGGGTCGCACCGCCGAGGGGGCGGCCGGCGGGACGGCGTCCGTCACTGGCGCAGGAACTCCGGGATGTCGAGCTCCTCCTCGAAGTCCTCGCTCGACAGCGGCCGCCGGCCGGCGCTCGCGGACACCGGGCCGGGGATCGGCGGCAGCGGCGGGACGGTGATGCCGCCGGCCGCGGGAGCGCCGGGGCGGACGGGGGCCGGCGCCGCGGGCGCGGGGGCCGGTGCGGCCGACGGGACCTGGCCGACGAGCCGCTCCCCCGTGGCCGCCGGGGCGACCGGGCGGATCGGCTGCGGGGCCGGCGCCGGCCGCTGGGCCGCCGGGGCCGCGGGCGGGGCCGTGGTCACCGTGGACAGGCCGGTGTCCTTGCGGGCACTGGGCCGGCCGCTGTCGAAGCCGGCGGCGATGACGGTCACCCGCACCTCGTCACCGAGGGCGTCGTCGATCACGGCGCCGAAGATGATGTTGGCGTCGGCGTGCGCGGCGTCGGAGACCAGCGAGGCGGCCTCGTTGATCTCGAACAGGCCCAGGTCCGACCCGCCGGAGATCGACAGCAGCACGCCGTGGGCGCCCTCCATCGAGGCCTCCAGCAGCGGGCTGGCGATCGCCTGCTCCGCGGCCAGCAGCGCCCGGTTGTCGCCGCGGGCGCTGCCGATGCCCATCAGCGCCGAGCCCGCGCCGGACATGACCGACTTGACGTCGGCGAAGTCCAGGTTGATCAGGCCGGGCGTGGTGATCAGGTCGGTGATGCCCTGGACACCGGAGAGCAGCACCTGGTCGGCGGTGCGGAAGGCGTCCATGACGCTCACGTTGCGGTCGCCGAGCTGCAGCAGCCGGTCGTTGGGGATCACGATGAGCGTGTCGCACTCGTTGCGCAGCTCCTCGATGCCCGACTCGGCCTGCACGGCCCGCCGCTTGCCCTCGAAGGAGAACGGGCGGGTGACGACGCCGATCGTCAGCGCGCCGAGCTTGCGGGCGATCGACGCGACGACGGGCGCGCCGCCGGTGCCGGTGCCACCGCCCTCGCCGGCGGTCACGAAGACCATGTCGGCGCCCTTGAGCACCTCTTCGATCTCCTCGCGGTGGTCCTCGGCGGCCTGCCGCCCGACGTCGGGCTGCGCGCCGGCGCCCAGGCCGCGGGTGAGCTCGCGGCCGACGTCGAGCTTGACGTCGGCGTCGCTCATCAGCAGCGCCTGGGCGTCGGTGTTGATGGCGATGAACTCGACCCCCTTCAGGCCGACCTCGATCATCCGGTTGACCGCGTTCACCCCGCCGCCGCCGATGCCGACGACCTTGATGACCGCGAGGTAGTTGTGCGGAGGTGTCATGTGGGGCTCCCGACCTCGACCCTCATCCTCAAGTAAAGCCTTATAGTTATGTCAACTGGGTCGACGCGGACGAAGTTAGGTGGGCCCGGAGGGGCGCTACAAGCACCGCCACCGGCGCGGCGTGTCGCATCGGCGGGATCCCACGAAGCACCGGCGACCCGGTGGTCACATCGACACCACTGATCGTGACGACCCGCGGGCGATCCGTCTCATGTGCGGCTGCACCCGGCCGACACGCCGCGGCGCAGGTCTGCGCAGATCGGTTTCCGGCCCGGGCGTGTCGCGCGCCGGGGCGTGTCGGGGCCGCCTCCGCGCAGAAGGGCCCTGTTGCCCGGTCCAGAGGTGCTCTCCTGCCCGGGGAAGGAGTGCCCATCTACCCGGGGCGGGAGTGCGGTGTTGCCCGGTGGGGCGCGGGATCAGCGCAGGACGACGGCCGACGGCGCGCTGACGTCGATGGTGTCCGCCGGCTCGAGCGCGCCGGAGGCCAGCTGGCCGAGCAGCGCCACCAGCACGTCGGCCTTCTCCGCGGAGTCCTCGGCGCTGCCCCACAGGACGGTGGTGCCGTCGGTCAGGGTCAGCGTCACCTCGTTCGCCGACGGGGCGGCGACGGCCGCCACCTGCGCGCGGACGTCGCGGGGCAGCTCCACCAGCGCGGCGAGCCCGGCGCGGGTGGCCGCGTCCTCGGGCCCCGGCGCCGCCACCTCCAGCGGCACCACCCCGGTGGGCGGCTCGCCGGTGACCGTGTCGAAGAGCACCCCGGCGGCGTCGACCAGCGAGCGCGTGCCCGCCTGCTCGACGACGGCGACCGGCACCCGCTCCGCCACGGTGATCACGACCGTCTGCGGCCAGCCGCGGGTCACCTGCACCGACGCCACCTGGGGCAGCCGGGCCACCCGGGCGGCGGCGGCGTCGGTGTCGACCCGCAGCAGCGGCGTCCCCTCGGCCACCCCCGCGGCGGCGCGCACCTGGTCGGCGGTGAGGGAGCCGGCGCCGTCCACCCGCACCGTGGCGACCGCGAGCAGCGGGCTGCCCCACACGACCCACGCCGCGACGGCGACGGCGGTGAGCACCAGGCCGATCCGCACGGCCAGCCGGCGGCGCGGGTCGGCCGGAAGCACCCGGCGCGGGCGGCGGGCGGGCCGGGCCGCCCCGCGCCCGGCCTCGGCGCCGCGCGCGGCCCGGTCCCGGGTGGTGGCGGCCCGGCTCACCGGGACGGGGCCGGGCCGCCGGGCGGCGAGCCGGGGGACGCGGAGCCGGGGGACGCGGAGCCGGGGGACGCGGAGCCGGGGGACGCGGAGCCGGGGGACGGGGCCGTGCCGGCCTCGCGGGCGGCGAGCGCGGCGAGCACCTCGGGCCCGACCATCGAGACGTTCCCGGCGCCCATGGTGATCACCAGGTCGCCGGGGCGGGCGCGCCCGGCCAGCGCCGGCGCCGTGGCCGACCAGGAGGGCTCGAAGTGCACGCGCCCGGCCGGCAGCGGGACGGCGTCGGCGACCATCGCGCCGGTCACGCCGGGCACCGGGTCCTCGCGGGCGCCGTAGACGTCCATCACCACGACCTCGTCGGCCAGGCCCAGCGCCTCGCCGAAGCCCGCCGCGAACTCGCGGGTCCGGCTGTACAGGTGCGGCTGGAAGGCGACGACCACGCGCCCCTCCCCCGCCACCGCCCGCGCCGCGCGCAGCTGGGCGGTCACCTCGGTCGGGTGGTGGGCGTAGTCGTCGTAGACCCGCACGCCCCCGGCGACGCCCTTGAGCTCGAAGCGGCGGTGCACGCCGCCGAACCGGCCGAGCCCGGCGACCAGGCAGTCGGCGGGCAGCCCCAGCTCCAGGCCGGCCAGCAGCGCCGCGGCGCTGTTGCGGGCCATGTGCTCGCCGGGGACCCGGATCGACACCCGGCCGAGCACCTCGCCGTCCAGGACCGCGGTCCACGCGGTCGTCTCGCTGCCCACCTCGACGTCGACCATCCGCAGGTCGGCGCCCGCGGCGGTGCCGTAGGTGCGCACCCGCGCCGGCGTGGGCACGCCGCGCAGCCGCGCGGCGCCGGGGTCGTCGGCGCACAGGACGACGAATCCCTCGGGCGGCAGCGTGCCGAGGAACCGGTCGAAGGCCTCCTCGACCGCGGCCAGGTCGCCGTAGTTGTCCAGGTGGTCGGCCTCGACGTTGGTGACGATCGCGCCGTGCGGGGCCAGCAGCAGGAACGAGCGGTCGCTCTCGTCGGCCTCGGCGACGAACACGTCGCCCTCCCCGGCGTGGGCGTTGCTCCCCGACTCGTTGAGGTCGCCGCCGATGGCGAAGGAGGGGTCGGCGCCGCAGGCCTGCACGGCGACGGTGAGCATCGAGGTGGTCGAGGTCTTGCCGTGGGTGCCGGCCACCGCGACGCTGCGCCGGCCGGCCATGACGGCGGCCAGCGCCACCGCGCGGGGCAGCACGCGCAGGCCCCGCTGCCGGGCCGCGGCGAGCTCCGGGTTGTCCTCCCGGATCGCCGTGGAGACGACGACGGTGTCGGCGTCGCCGAGGTGCTCCGGGGCGTGGCCGACCGCCACCCGGGCGCCGAGCGCGCGCAGGGCGAGCAGCGTCGGGGTGTCCCGCCGGTCGCTCCCCGACACCGGCACCCCGCGGGCCAGCATGATCCGGGCGATGCCGCTCATGCCGGCACCCCCGATCCCGACGAAGTGGACGGCGCCCAGGTCGGCCAGCGCCGGGATCGGGTCCTTCCAGGCCGCGACGGCCGCGGCGCTCATGGCTCGACTCCGGGCTCGTTCCGCTCCTCGCTCGTTCCTCGCTGCGATGCTCGCTCGCCCGTGGTCTTCGCGGCGCTCATCGGCCCGCCACCTCCAGCACGATGTCGGCCAGCCGCTCGTCGGCGTCCGGCACCCCGGCCGCGGCGGCGTGGGCCGCGTAGCCGGCCAGGGCGGCCCGGTCGGCCAGCAGCGGCACCAGCCGGTCGGCGATCCACGCCGAGGACAGCTCGGCGTCCTCCACGATCAGCCCTCCCCCGGCCTCCACGACGGGCAGCGCGTTGCGGCGCTGCTCCCCGTTGCCGATCGGCAGCGGCACGAACGCCGCGGGCAGGCCGACCGCCGACAGCTCCGCGACGGTCACCGCGCCCGCCCGGCAGAGTGCCAGGTCGGCGGCGGCGTAGGCGAGGTCCATGCGCTCCAGGTAGTCCACGACCACGTACGGCGCCTGCCCGGGGGCGCGGGCGGGCACGGTGACGTCGGTGTTCTTCGGTCCGCGGGCGTGCAGCACCTGCACCCCCGCGGCGGTCAGCGCGTCGGCGGCGCCGGTGGCCGCGCGGTTGAGCGAGGCCGCCCCCTGCGACCCGCCGAACACCAGCAGGGTGGGCCGGTCGGGGTCCAGGCCGAAGGCCGCGCGGGCCTCGGCCCGGCGGGCCGGGCGGTCCAGCGAGCTGATCGCCGTCCGCAGCGGCATGCCGACGTGCTCGGCCCGGTGCAGCGGCGTGCCGGGCACGGTCACCGCGACCCGGGCGGCGATCCGGGCGCCGATCCGGTTGGCCAGCCCCGGCAGCGCGTTCTGCTCGTGCACCACCACCGGTACCCCCGCCCACCCCCGCCGCTTCCGGGCAGCCAGGTACGCCGGCAGCGCCACGTAGCCGCCGAAGCCGACGACGACGTCGGCGGACAGCTCGACCATCAGCGCCCGGGTCTCCCGGACGGCGCGGCGCACCCGGCCGGGCACCCGCAGCAGGTCCGGCGTCGGCTTGCGCGGCAGCGGCACCGGCGGGATGAGCCGCAGGTCGTAGCCGCGGGCGGGGACCAGCCTCGTCTCCATCCCGCGGGCGGTGCCCAGGCACGTGATGCGGACGCCGCCGTCCACCGCGCCGGCCCGGCGCAGCAGGGCGTCGGCCAGGGCGAGCATCGGCTCGATGTGGCCGCCGGTGCCGCCGCCGGCCAGCACCACGCTGACCGGACCGCCGGGGCGGCCCGCCGGGGCGCTCATCGGGGTCTCCTCGGGGCGTCGGGGGCCGCGGCGCGGGCCCGCGGCGGCGGCTGCCGCCGGGCCTCGCCGGCGCGCGGCCGGTCGCCCGTCGTCGTCCGCCGCTCCCGGGGCGGGACGGCCCGCTCGCGGGGCGCGCCGGGTGCGTGGCCGGCCGCGGCCGGCGGCACCCGCACCACGGTGCGCGCGCCGGGGCCGGCGGTCCGGCGGGCCGGGCGGGTGCCCTCCTCGGGACGGCGGCGGCTGCGCGGGCGGGCCGGGTCGACGGCGTGCGCCGGCACCGGCAGCAGCAGCCGGGCCAGCCGGCCGGGGTCGCGGGCGCGCTGGTACTCGATCGCGTCGGGCTCGGAGCGGGCGAACCGGATGAGCAGCCCGACGATGAACAGCGTGAGCACCAGGGAGGTGCCGCCGGCCGAGACCAGCGGCAGCGTCACCCCGGTGACCGGACCCAGACCCACCACGTACCCCATGTTCATCGCCGCCTGACCGACCAGCCACACGGTGATGGCCACGCTGGCCAGCTGGATGAACCGGTCGGCGGAGCGGCGGGCGATCCGGAAGCCGGCGGCGGCGAGCACGCCGTAGAGCGCGACGACCACCAGGCAGCCGAGGAAGCCCAGCTCCTCGCCGATGATCGCGAAGATGTAGTCCGACTCGGCCTCGGGCAGCAGGTTCCACTTCATCGCGCTGTTGCCCAGGCCCACGCCCCAGAAGCCGCCGGTGGCCAGGGCGTAGAAGCCGCGGATGGCCTGGAAGCCGGAGTCGGTGGGGTCGGCGAACGGGTCGAGGAACGACGTCCAGCGCTCCATCCGGTAGGGCGCGACGACGACGAGGCCGACGACCGCCACGGCGGCCGACCCGAACAGGGCCGCCCACACCCGCCACGGCGCGCCGGCGGCCAGCAGCAGGCCGCACAGCACGAGGCCGAGGGTGACCGTCGCCCCGAAGTCGGGCTCGAGCATGAGCAGCCCGCACATGACCAGGAACACGGGCACGAGCGGCACGAGCAGGCTCTTCACGGTCAGGTAGCTCGCCCGCAGCGCCAGCACGTGGGCGCCCCACAGGGCGAGGACCAGCTTGGCGACCTCCGACGGCTGGAAGTTGGTGAAGCCCAGGTCGAACCAGGCCCGCGAGCCGTTCAGCTCGGTGCCGATGCCCGGGACCGCGACCAGCAGCAGCAGGCCGAGGACGACGAGCAGCGCGACCGGGGCCCACCGCCGCAGCACCGCCGTCGGCAGCCGCACCGCGACCAGCAGCGCGGCCAGGCCGATGACGGCGAAGACCACCTGGTCCACGCCGGGCCGCCAGGCGGGCTGGTCGGCGAGGGCGGCCTCGATCGCGGAGGCGGAGAAGACCATGACCAGGCCGATGGCCAGCAGCATCCCGGCCGCGCCGATCACCAGGTGGCAGCTGGTCATCGGGCCGTCGAGCCAGCCCGGGAGCGCGAGGAGGCGGCGGGGGGCCGCCGACCGGTCCCGGGCGGGCGGGGTGGGGGGCGCCGCCGCGCGGGCACGGCCGGCCGCGGCCCGACCTGCGGTGGGGTCCATCCCGTCATCGTCGCCGCTGCCCGCCGCCGCGGGCGGCAGCCGCCGGGCGTGTCGCGTGGGTTGCGTGTGACCCGCGGGACTCGGGCCACCCTCCAGGGGCCCGCGCCGAGCCTGCGAGGCGTGGGGGGAAGGGTGGCCCTTCGTCACAGGCCGGTGAACGACAGCCAGTCGGCGTAGAAGAGGCCCAGCCCGAAGGCGACCGCCATGCCGGTCACCAGCCAGAACCGGACGATGACGGTGTTCTCCGCCCAGCCGGCCAGCTCGAAGTGGTGGTGCAGCGGGGCCATCCGGAACACCCGGCGCCGGGTGGCGCGGAAGAAGGCCACCTGGATCACCACCGACAGCGTCACGGCCACGAACAGGCCGCCGAGCACGACCAGCAGCAGCTCGGTGCGGGTGACGATGGCGAGCCCCGACAGCAGGCCGCCGAGGGCCAGCGAGCCGGTGTCGCCCATGAAGATCCGCGCGGGGCTGGTGTTCCACCACAGGAAGCCCAGGCAGGCGCCCATCGCGGCGACCGCGACGAGGGTGACGTCGAGCGGGTCGCGCACCTCGTAGCAGCCCTCGACGGCGGCGGTGGAGCAGTCGTGGGTGAACTGCCAGAAGGAGATGACGACGTAGGAGCCGAAGACCATCGCCGAGGCGCCGGCGGCCAGCCCGTCCAGGCCGTCGGTGAGGTTCACCGCGTTGGAGAAGCCGGCGATGAACAGGTAGGCCAGCACCACGAACAGCACCGGGCCCAGCGCCAGCGGGGCGATGTCGCGGACGTAGGAGACCCAGGTGGAGGCCGGGGTGACGCCGTCGGACGGGAAGTTGATCGCCAGGATCGCGAAGGTCAGGCCGACGACGAGCTGGCCGACCAGCTTGGCGGTCTTGTTCAGCCCCAGGCTGCGCCGGTAGCGGATCTTGAGGTAGTCGTCGAGGAAGCCGACCGTGCCCAGCCCGACCATGAGGAACAGCAGCAGCAGCCCGGTGGCGGTGACCCCGCGGCCCTCCTGCCCGAGCAGGAACAGGTGCGCGATCAGGTAGCCGCCGACCGTGGCCCCGACGATGACGGTGCCGCCCATGGTGGGCGTGCCCTTCTTCGACAGGTGCGTCTCGGGGCCGTCGTCGCGGATCTCCTGGCCGAAGCCCAGCCGGCGGAACCGGTGCACCGCCAGGGGCGTGAGCAGGATGGAGATCACCAGGCCGAAGGCGCCGGCGATGAGGACGGACTTCACGCGGTGGCCCCGCCCAGCAGGTCGGCGGCCAGCAGCTCCAGCCCGTAGGCGCGGCTGGCCTTGACCAGCACGACGTCGCCGGGCACGAGCACCTCCGTCAGCAGCGCGCGGGCGGCAGCCCGGTCCGGCACGTGCACCGATCCCTCTCCGTCCCGGGCGCCCGCGGCGCGGGCACCCGTCGCTATCCCTACCGCATCGGGGCCGACGGCCACGACGATCTCGACCCCGGCGGCGACCGCGTCGCGGCCGAGCCGCTCGTGCTCGTCGGCCGCGGCCGGGCCCAGCTCCCCCATCGCGCCGAGGACGGCGATCCGGCGGGTGCCGGCCATGCCGGTCAGCGCGGCGAGCGCGGCCCGCATCGACTCGGGGTTGGCGTTGTAGGCGTCGTTGACGACGGTGACGCCGTCGGGCCGGCGGGTGACCTCCATCCGCCAGCGGCTGCGCACCTGCGCGGCCGACAGCGCGGCGGCGACCGCGGCGGGGGTCATGCCGGCGGCCAGCGCGGCGCCGGCGGCCGAGAGCGCGTTGGCGACCTGGTGCTCGCCGACCACCTGCAGCGCGACCGGGTGTTCCTCGGCGCCGGCGGTCAGCGTGAAGGAGGCCCGGCCCTCGGCGTCCAGGGCGACGGCGGTGGCCCGCACGTCGGCGTCCGCCCCGCGGCCGGTGGTGACCACCCGGGCGCGGGTGCGCGGGGCCATGCCGATCACGCGGGGGTCGTCGGCGTTGAGCACGGCGGTGCCCTCGGCGGGCAGCGCCTCCACCAGCTCGCCCTTGGCCCGCGCGGTGCCCTCGGGCGAGCCGAACTCGCCCAGGTGCGCCGAGCCGACGTTGAGGACGACGCCGATGCGCGGCCGGGCCACCGCGCACAGCCGGGCGATGTGGCCGACGCCGCGCGCGCCCATCTCCAGCACGAGGAAGCGGGTGTCGGCGCCGGCGGACAGCACGGTCAGCGGCAGGCCGATGTCGTTGTTGAACGACCCGGGCGGGCTCACCGTCGGGCCCCCGGCGGCGAGCACCTGGCCCAGCAGGTCCTTGGTCGACGTCTTGCCCGACGACCCGGTGATGCCGAGGGTGACCAGCCCGCCCTCGACCAGCCGGGCGTGAACGGCGCCGGCCAGCCGGCCCAGGGCCGCGACGGGGTCGTCGACGACCACGCAGGGCAGGGCGTCGTCCGGGCGGGTGGTCAGGGCGGCGACGGCGCCGGCGGCGGCCGCGGCGACGAGGAAGTCGTGCCCGTCGACCCGCTCGCCGGGCAGGGCGACGAACAGGTCGCCGGGGGCGACGGTGCGCGAGTCGATGGTCACCGCGCCGGTCACGGCGGCGGCGGGGTCCCCGGACGCGAGCCGCCCGCCGGCGGCCTGCGCGACCTCGGCCAGGGTCAGCGCGATCACGGGGCGCCGACCCGGCCGGCCCCGCCGGAGACGGTGCCCAGCGCCTCGCGCAGCACCTCGCGGTCGTCGAACGGCGTCACCACTCCGGCGGCCTCCTGGCCCGTCTCGTGTCCCTTGCCCGCCACCAGCACCGTGTCCCCCGGGCGGGCCCGGGCGACCGCCTCGGCGATCGCGGCCCGCCGGTCGCCGATCTCCAGCACCGCGTCGCGGCGGCCGGCCGGGACGCCGGCCAGCATCGCGGCGCGGATCGCGGCCGGGTCCTCCGACCGCGGGTTGTCGTCGGTGACCACGAGCAGGTCGCTGCCCGCGGCGGCGGCCGCGCCCATCGCCGGCCGCTTGCCCGGGTCGCGGTCCCCGCCGCAGCCGAGCACGGTGATGACCCGCCCCCGGGTGGCGCCGCGGAGCGCGGCCAGGGCGGTGGCGACCGCGTCGGGGGTGTGCGCGTAGTCGACGACGGCGACGAACGGCTGGCCGGCGTCGACGGGCTCCATCCGGCCAGGCACGACCGTCCCGGCCACGCCGGTCAGCGCCGTCTCCACGGGGACGCCGACGGCGTCCAGCAGCGCGACGGCCATGACCGCGTTGGCCACGTTGAACCGGCCGGGCAACCGCACGTGCGCGGGCCAGGACAGGCCGCCGGGGCCGTGCAGGGTGAAGTCCGAGCCGCCGTCGGGGGCGGTGGTCACGTCCGACGCCGTCCAGTCGGCCGGGTGCTCGCCGGTGCTCGCGACGGTGACCGCCCGCCGTCCGGCCAGCATGCCGGTCAGCCGGCGGCCGTGCGGGTCGTCCACGTCGACCACCTCGACGGCGGCGCGGCCGTCGAAGAGCCGGGCCTTGGCGAGGAAGTAGTCCTCGAGGTCGCGGTGGAAGTCCAGGTGGTCCTGGCTGAGGTTGGTGAACCCGGCCGCGGCGAACGGCACGCCGCCGACGCGGCCGAGCACCAGCGCGTGGCTGGACACCTCCATGACCACGGCCTCGACGCCGGAAGCGGCCATGCCGGCCAGCAGCGCGTGCAGGGCGGGCGCCTCGGGCGTGGTGCGCACGCTGGGCACGGCGACCGGCTCGGCGCCGGGCAGCCGGGTGCGGGTCTGCACGGTGCCGATCAGCCCCGCGCCGCGGCCGGCGGCTGCCAGCCCCGCCTCGACCAGGTAGGCCGTCGTCGTCTTGCCGTTGGTGCCGGTGATGCCGATGACCTGCAGCCGCCGCGCCGGCTCGCCGTAGACGCGGGCGGCGACGTCGCCCAGCACGGCGCGCGGGTCGGCGGTCACGCAGACCGGCAGGCCGGTGGCGCGGGCGTCGTCCTCACCGGTGGGGTCGGTGAGCAGCGCGCGGGCGCCGCGGGCGGCGGCGTCGGCGGCGAACCGGACGCCGTGCGTGCGGGCGCCGGGCAGCGCGGCGTACAGGTCCCCCGGGCGGACGTCGCCGGAGGCGAGGGTGACGCCGGTGAGCTCGGTCGCCGGGTCGCCCTGCACGGGCGGGCCGACGAGGTCGGCGAGCGCGGAGAGGGGCAGCGGCGCGGCGCCCGCGGGCCGGGGCGCCGCCCCGGGCGCGGTCGGGGTCACGGGGCTCCAATCTACCGTCGGTCGCGCGCGGCCCCGTCCGCGGCGCGACGTCAGTGGGGGCTTCGAGGAGGTGGCACGGGTCTCAACCGGTCCCCCGGCCGGTCCCTCAGCCGGTGAGGACGAACTCGGGCCGGGCCGTGCCGGAGGGGACGACGCCGCCGGCCGTCAGGGCGTAGCGCATGACGTCGGCGAACACCGGCGCGGCGACCTGCCCGCCCTCGGCGGAGCTGGTCGGCCGCTCGAGGTCGACGGCCACGACGTACTGCGGGTCGTCGGCCGGGGCGAAGCCGACGAACGTGGTCACGTAGCCGCCGCCGTCGTAGCAGCCGCACTCGGGGTTGGCCCGCTGCGCGGTGCCGGTCTTGCCCGCGACGCGGAAGCCGTCGACCTCGGCGAGCGGCGCGGTGCCGCCGGGGCCGACCACCGCCTCGAGCATGTACGCGACGTCGGCGGCGGTGTCCTCGCTGACCACCCGGGTCGGCTGCGGCCGCTCGACCGGGGTGACGGTGCCGTCGGCCGCAGTGACCGAGGAGACCAGCCGCGGCTCGATGCGCACGCCGCCGTTGGCGATGGCCTGGTAGGCCGACGCCATCTGCAGGGTGGTCACCGAGATGCCCTGGCCGATCGGCACGTTGGCCGCGCGGCTGGCCCTCCAGTCCGCGGCGGGCTCCAGGATGCCGGCGCTCTCCCCCGGCAGCTCGATGCCGGTCTCGCTGCCGATGCCGAAGGCCCGCAGGTACTCCTCGAGCCGCTCGTTCCCGAGCTCGCGGGCGAGCATGATCGTGCCGACGTTGCTGGACTTGGCGAGGATGCCGGTGACGGTCCAGTCGACCGGCTCGTGGTCGTGGGCGTCGGTGACCGTGACGTCGCCGGCCTGGATGTGGCCGGGGACGGTGAGCACCTCGTCCGGGGTCGTCAGCCCCTCCTCGATGGCCCCGGCCAGGGTGACGGCCTTCATCACCGAGCCGGGCTCGAACACCTGGGAGACGACGGGGTTGCCGAGCAGGTCGGGGTCGGTGGTGCGGGCTGCGCCGGGGTCGTAGCCGGGGCAGCTGCCCATCGCGACGACCTCGCCGGTGTGCACGTCGAGGACCACGGCGGAGGCCCGCGTGGTGGCCCCGTCGTCGCAGGCCTGCGCGAGCCGCTGCTCCATGACGAACTGGACGTCCTGGTCCAGGGTCAGCTGCACCGAGCTGCCGTCGACGGCCGGCGTCGACTCGTCGATGCCCGACGGGATCGGGTTGCCGCCGCTGCCGACCTCGACCCGGCGCTCTCCCGGCGTGCCGGACAGCTGCTCGTCGAAGCGCTGCTCGATGCCGGCCAGCCCCTCGCCGTCGCGGCCGACGAAGCCGACGACCTGGCCGCCGACGAAGCCCGCCGGGTACAGCCGCATCGGCTCGTCCACGAACTGGATGCCGGGCAGCCCGAGGTCCTCGATGGCGCCGACCGTCTCCGGGCTCACCTGGTGGGCGAGCTCCACGTAGCGGCCGTCGCGCTCCAGCAGCTCGGTGAGGTCGGAGACCGGGACGTCGAGCAGCGTGGTGAGCGCGAGCGCCGTCCGCTGCGGGTCGGCGATCAGCGAGGGGTCGGCGGTGACGAGCGAGGCGTCGACGGTGTAGGCGAGCAGGTTGCCGTCCCGGTCGAGCACCTGCCCGCGCAGGGCGCTGATCTCGACCGTGCGCAGCCGGGCCTGCGAGGCGGCCTCGGCGTACTCGCCGCCGTCCACGCCCTGCAGCAGCACGAGCTTGCCCGTGACCAGCAGCAGGGCGACGGCGATGACGATCGTGCCGGCGCGCAGGCCGCGGGCCGGGCCGACCGGGAGCGTCCGCCGCCGGCGCCGGCCGGCCTCCCGGCGCGGGACGAACGCCCCGGCCGGGCGGGGGGCCTCGGACGCCCCGGCGCGCGGCCGGCGGGCGGCGGGGGTGCGGTCGGCCGGGCGGCGGCCGGGGACCGGGCGGTGCGGCGGGGTCACGGTCAGCCCTCGTCGCCGTCGCCGGGAGCCGCCGGCGCCTCGGCCGGCACCGGCGTCCCGCGCAGGACCGCCGAGCCGTCGGGCCCGAGCACCAGGTAGGCGGCGGTGCCGACGGGCACCAGCCCCGCCGCGGCGGCCGCCGCGGCCATGGCGGCGGGGGTGCCCGCGGTGACGACCTGCTCCTCCAGCCGGTCCAGGGTCTGCGTGCGCTCGGTGTTCTCCGCCCGCAGCTGGGTGGCCTTGAGCGAGTTGACGGCGATGGCCGTGTTGAGGAACAGCAGCGCGAGGGTGGTGCCGACCAGCAGGCCGACGACCAGCAGGACGAACGGCGCCCGGCGGGCGCTGCCGGTGCCGGCGCGGCGGCGCGGCTCCGCGGCGGCGGCCGGCGCGGGCGCCGGGCGCGGGACGGGACGCGGGGACCGGGCGCGCAGCGCGCCGGCCCGCACGGGGGCGCTGTGCGCGCGGCCGGTGACCGGCACGGGGGCCTTCGCGTCGGGGGCCTTCCCACCCGTGGCCTCGGCGCCCCGGGACCCGGGGCTGCCGGCCGCCGGAGCGGGCCGCGCGGGGGTGCCGCGCGGCGCCGGCGTCCGCGGGGCGCCCCCGCGGGGGGCGGGCCGGGACGTCCGCGGGGCGCGGGCCGCGCCGGGCCGGGGGGCGTCGTCGTCGGGGCGGGGCGCCCGGGCGGTCGCACTCACGCAGCTGCCCTCCGGATGCGCTCGGCGGCACGGACACGGGCCGACGCGGCCCGCGGGTTGGCGGCCAGCTCGGCCTCCGAGGGGGCCTCGCCGCCGCGGGTGACCAGGCGCAGCACGGGGGCCAGCTCGGGCACCGGGACGGGCAGCTCGGGCGGCGTCCGGTCGGTGGCGCCGGCGGCGAGCACCTGCTTGACGATGCGGTCCTCGAGGGAGTGGAAGGTGATGACGACGAGGCGGCCACCGACCGCCAGCGCGTCCAGCGCCGCGGGCAGCGCGCGCTCCAGCACCGCCAGCTCGTCGTTGACCTCGATCCGCAGGGCCTGGAAGGTCCGCTTCGCCGGGTGCCCACCGGTGCGCCGGGTCGCCGCCGGGATGGAGGCGCGCACCAGCTCGGCCAACCGGCCGGTGCGGGTGAACGGCTCGGCGCGGCGCTCCCGCTCGATGGCCGCGGCGATCCGGGCGGCGAAGCGCTCCTCGCCGTAGACGCGCAGCAGGCGGGTGAGCTCCCCGGCGCTGTAGGTGTTGACGACGTCGGCGGCGGTGCGCCCGGTCGTGGGGTCCATCCGCATGTCGAGCGGGGCGTCGGCGGAGTAGCTGAAGCCGCGCTCGGGCCGGTCGAGCTGCAGGGAGGAGACGCCGAGGTCGAACAGGACGCCCTGGACCTCGGCGACACCGAGGGAGTCCAGGACCTGCGGCAGCTCGTCGAAGACGGCCGGCACCAGGGTGGCGCGGTCGGCGTGGCCGGCGGCGGCGATCCGGCGGGCGGCCTCCGCGCGGGCGTCGGGGTCGCGGTCGAGGCCGATGAGCCGCAGGCCGGGGTGCGCGTCGAGCATCGCCAGCGAGTGGCCGGCCAGGCCGAGGGTGGCGTCGACGAGCACGGCCCCGGGGGCGGCGCAGGCCGGGGCCAGCAGCTCGGTGACCCGCTCGAGCAGCACCGGGACGTGCACAGCGGGCTCGCTGCTGCTCATCGTCGACAGGCTCCTCGAACGGGTCGGATGCGGGCTCGTCCATGGTGGCGCGGAGCGCGGCGTCGGCGGTGTCAGTGGCCGGGCGGGTCGCGGAATGTCGCGGGGATCGGGCGCGGGGTCCGTCGCGGCCGGAGGTGTGCGGAGCGGTCTCCGGGCGCCCCGCGGAGCGGTCGCCTGGCGCCGGGGAAGTGCGTCAGGAGGTGCTCCGCGGGGACGCCGGAGTCCGCGGTGCCCGGCCGGGCGGCCGGGTCGCGACGCGCCGAGGGGAGTCGGCGGGGGCTCCGCGGGTGGACCGAGTCGCGGGGAAGGCGACTCGGGCCGGGCCGGTCGAGCCGCGGGGAAGACGGCTCGGTCGGGCGGTGCGGAGGTGTCGCGGGGCGGTGCGGCTCAGGACAGGGTCGGCATCCCCTCGCTCTCCATCGCGGCGTAGGCGGCTTCCTGCTCGGCCACGTAGGCGTCCCACGTGGCGGCGTCCCAGATCTCGAACCGGGTGTCGACGCCGACGACGACGACGTCGCGGTCGAGGCCCGCGTACTCGCGCAGGCTCGCCGGGATGGTGATGCGGCCGGTCTTGTCCGGCTCGACCTCGACCATCGACCCGAAGCTCATGCGGGCCCGCATGCGGGCCTCGGCGGTGTCGGAGGGCGCCATGGCGGCGGCGGTGCGGCTCTGCTCGGCGACCCGGGCCATGGTGAGGCCGTAGATGCAGCGCTCCTGGCCCTTCTTGATCACCATGCCGTCGCCCACCTGGTCGCGGAAGCGGACGGGGAGCGCGAGCCGGCCCTTCTCGTCGAGGCGCAATGGGTAGCTGCCGACGAACACCGGACCACCTCCCCCATGCGTCCTCCCTGACCTCCGCGGGGACCCCGGGACGGGCCCTGCCTCCCCACCGGGCCACACAGTAACCCACTGGGCCCCACTGGACACCACTCGACACCATGTCGTGACCGCGCTCCCCCACCGCCGCCCGCCGCGGTCCCGGTGCAGGTGAGAGGGCGGTTCCGCGGCGGCGCGCGCCCCGGCCCCGCCGCCCGCCGGCGACCCTCCGCCGGGCCCGCCACGGGTGGTCCGGAGTGGGCGGGAGGAGCCCGGGAGGAGCCCCGGGGGCGCCGGGAGGGTGCGGGGTGGGGCGCGGTGGGGCGCCCCGTGGGGCGCGGTGGGGCGGGGGGTGGGGCCCGGTGGGGACCGGGCGTGGGGCGCCGGTGGGACCCGGGGTGGGGCGCCGTGGGAGCGCACGGGTGGGGTCCGGGTGGGGACGGCGGGTGGGGACGGCGGGTGGGGACGGCGGGGTGGGGACGTCGCGGCGAGCCCCGGTGAACCGCGGGCTCGCACCGCACGTGCAGGACGGAGTGGACACGTCGAGCGCGGCCGGCCGGGCACAGGGGGCGCCGGTGACCGCGTCCGGGAACCGGCCCGCCCGCGCGCCGAGCACGTACCGTGGGCCGGTGACCGACGTGTACCGGCCCGTCCCCGCGGCCGACGTCGCCGCCGCCGGTGCCCGGATCCTCGCGAACATGGGCCGCGTCGTGCGCGGCAAGCCCGACGTCGTCCGGCTGGCGCTGGTGGTCCTGCTGGCCGAGGGGCACCTCCTGGTGGAGGACGTCCCGGGCGTGGGCAAGACGACGCTGGCCAAGGCGCTCGCCGGGTCGATCGACGCCAGCGTGCGCCGCATCCAGTTCACCCCGGACCTGCTGCCCAGCGACGTGACCGGCGTGGCCGTCTACGACCAGGAGACGCGCGAGTTCGAGTTCAAGCCGGGCGCGGTCTTCGCCAACGTCGTCGTCGCCGACGAGATCAACCGGGCCTCCCCCAAGACCCAGTCCGCCCTGCTGGAGTGCATGGAGGAGCGACAGGTCACCGTGGACGGCGTCAGCTACGAGCTGGCCCGGCCGTTCATCGTCGTCGCGACGCAGAACCCGGTGGAGATGGAGGGCACCTACCCCCTCCCCGAGGCGCAGCGCGACCGCTTCACCGCCCGGGTGTCGATGGGCTACCCCGACCGCGAGGCCGAGCTGGCCATGCTCGACGACCAGACCGGCGTCGACCCACTGTCCACGCTGCTGCCGGTCGCCGACGCGGCCACGGTCCGGGCGCTGGTCGACGCGGTCGGCGGGCTGCACGTGTCCGACGCGGTGCGCCGCTACGTGGTGGCCCTGGTGGAGGGCACCCGCCGCTCCCCCGAGCTGCGGCTGGGCGCCTCCCCGCGGGCCGGCGTGCAGCTGCTGCGGACCGCCCGGGCGGCCGCCGCCCTCGCCGGCCGCGACCACGTGCTGCCCGACGACGTCCAGGACCTGGCGGTGCCCGTGCTGGCCCACCGGCTGCTGCTGTCCGCCGACGCCACCGCCGCGCGGCGCACCGGCGAGCAGGTCGTGGCCGCCCTGCTGCGGACCACCCCCGTCCCGCGCGGGCGCTGACCGTGGCGCGGGGGCCCGTCGGCCGGGCGCTGTCCTCCCTCACCGTCCGCGGCCGCTGCATGGTCGCGGTGGGGCTGACGCTGCTGGCGCTGGGCGCCCTGCTCGGGGAGCTGCCGCTGGTGCAGGTCGCCGTCTTCGTCCTGGTGCTGCCCCTGCTGTCGGCCGCGAGCGTGGCGCGCCACCGGTTCCGGCTGTCCACCCGGCGCACCGTGAGCCCGCCGCGGGTACCGCGCGGCAGCGGCGCCGAGGTGCTGCTCGAGGTGACCAACGCCGACCGGCGGGCCGGCGGGCTGTGGCTGCTCACCGAGCCGCTGCCCGCCGAGCTCGGCCCCTCGCCGTCCCACGTACTGGAGCGGCTGCCCGCCGGCGAGACGGCACCGCTGCGCTACCGGGTCGCCGGGTCCCGGCGCGGCCGGTACCCGCTCGGCCCGCTGCGGCTGCGGCTGGTGGACCCCTTCGGCCTGGTGACCCGGTCGGTCACGGGCACCGACGCCGGGTCGCTGCTGGTGGTGCCCCGGGTGCGGCCGCTGCCCGCGGGCGGGTTGACCGGCGGCGCCGGGCGCAGCGGCGAGGGCGCCCGCCGCTCGATCGCCGTCCACGGCGAGGACGACGTCAGCACCCGCGCCTACCGGCACGGCGACGACCTGCGCAAGGTCCACTGGCGGGCGACGGCACGCACCGGCGAGCTGATGGTCCGGCTGGAGGAGCGGCCGTGGCGCTCGTCGGCCACCCTGCTGCTGGACACCCGGACCCGCGCCCACCTGCTCGCCCGCACCGGCACGCCCGCGGCGGTCGCCGGCGACGAGCCCGCGGACAGCCTGGAGTGGCTGGTCGAGGCCGCCGCGAGCATCGGCAGCGCGCTGGCCGGCCGCGGCGCGGCCCTGCGGGTGCTCACCGACGCCGGGGAGCTCTCCCCGACCGACGGCCGCCGCGGCCTGGGCGCCGCCGAGCTGCTCGACCGCCTCGCCGTCCTGCAGGCCTCCCGGGCCCATGACCTCGCCGCGGCGGCCGAGCAGCTGGCCCGGGCCGGCGGCGAGGGTCCGGTGGTGGCGCTGCTGGGCGCCGTCGGCGCGGACGACGTGGCCCGGCTGGCGCGGGCCCGCTCCGGGCCGGGAGCGGACCTCGCCGTGCTGGTCGACGTCGGCGGGTTCGTCCCGGCCGGCGGGGCGCGGGGCCGGCGGTCGACCACCGACGCCGCCCGCGCGACGCTGGCCCGCCAGCTCGAGGAGGCCACCACGGTCCTGCGCGACGCCGGCTGGCGGGTCGCCGTCGCCTCGGCCGGACAGCCGGTGGAGGAGGTCTGGGACGCGCTCGTGCGGGCCGGCCGCCCGCAGGGGGTGCCGGCGTGAGCACGACGGCCACGGGGACGGCGGCCCGGGCCCTGCGCCAGGACGCCGGCGCGGCGGTCACCGCCGCGGTGGCCACGGCGCTCGGGGCGGGGGCGCTGGCCCCGGTGTTCAACCGGCAGGACTGGCTGCCCGGGGTGCTGCTGGTCGTGGCCGCGGTCGCGGTCACCGGCGCCGTCCTGCGCTGGGCCGGCCCGGCGCTGTGGCACTGGGCCAGCGGCGGCCGCCCGCCCTCGCTGCGTTGGTCGGCGCTGGGGGTGCCGCTGGTCCCGCTCGGCCAGCTGCTCGCGGTCGGCTGCGTGCTCACCGCGCTGTTCGCCCCGGACCGGGCGGTGTTCGACCTGGTGCCGACCCAGGAGAGCGTGGCCGACCTCGGCGCGGTGCTGCGCGACGGCAGCGCGCAGATCCGGGAGCAGTTCACGCCGGCGGACCCGCTCGCCGGGCTCTGCGCCCTGACGGTCCTGATGATGGGCATCCTCGCCGTCGTCGTGGACCTGGTCGCCGTGGGCGGCCGGCAGCCGGCGCTCGCGGCGCTGCCGCTGCTCGTCGTCTTCTGCGTGCCGGTCAGCACGATCGACGGGGGGATCGGGCTCGCCGCCGTCGCGCTGCCCGTGGCGGGGCTGGCGCTGCTGCTGTGGGCCGACCAGCACCGTCGGCTGTCCTGGCAGCCCCGCGGCGGGCTGCGGCCGGCGGCCGGGGCGCTGCCCGCCGTCCGGACCGGGCTGCTGGCCCTGGCCGCGGCGATGGTGCTGGGCTCGCTGGTGCCCACGCTCGGCGAGGGCGAGTTGGCCGACCGGTGGCGGGCGGGCTCCGGCGGCGGGGGCTCCACGGGCACCTCGCTGGACCCGGCCGCGTCGCTGCAGGGGGAGCTGACCCGCGAGGACCCGATCGACCTGCTGCAGGTGCGGGCCACCGTGGCCGACCCCGGCTACCTGCGCGCGGTCGCGCTCGACGTGTACGACCCCGAGGTGGGCTGGACCCTCGACGACCTGGGCGACGGGCAGTCGCTGGACCGCACCGACGTGCTGGCCCCGCTGCCCGGGCGCACGGCGAGCCGGCCGGTCGAGGCGACCGTGACCGTGCTGGAGCACGACGACCACTTCCTGCCGGTGCTCAGCTCGCCGCTGGACGTCAACGAGCTGGACGGCGCCGAGGACTGGCGGTTCGACCGCGCCAGCGCGACGGTCTTCAGCCCGGGCGTCACGACGACGCCGGGGCTGACCTACGTGACCACCGGCGTCGAGCCGCAGCCCACGCCGGAGCAGCTGGCCGGGGCGGGCGAGCTGTCGCCGGCCGCGCCGGAGGCCGCCCTGGCCGCCCCGCCGCTGCTGGACGAGGCGGTCGCCGAGCAGGTGCGGACGCTGACCGCCGGCGCGACCACCCCCGCGGAGCGGGTGCAGGCCGTCTACGGCTGGATGACCGACCCGGCGAACGGCTGGGTGTACAGCCTGACCACCGAGCCGGGGACGACGGGCGACGACCTCGCCGACTTCCTGGAGAACCGCCGCGGCTACTGCGAGCAGTACGCCGGCGCGATGGCCGCGATGGTCCGCGCGGCCGGGGTGCCCTCCCGGGTGGTGCTGGGCTACACGCCGGGGATCACCCAGCCCGACGGCAGCCGGCTGGTCACCAGCAACGACGCCCACGCCTGGGTGGAGGTCTACTTCGACGGCGTCGGCTGGGTGCCCTACGACCCCACGCCGATCGACAGCGACCGCGCGGTCGCGCTGCCGTGGGCGCCGCGTCCCCCGGACCAGGAGGTCGACCCCCGCACCGACCTGCCGACGGCGCCGCTGCCGGTCCCGGCCCCGACCGAGGCGCCGGTCGACCGGGTGGACGGCGAGGTGCCGGCCGCCGGGGCGGCGCGCGCGGACACCGGCTGGGCCGGGGCGGTGCTGCCCGTGGCCGCCGCCGTCCTCGGCGCGGCGGCGCTGGTCGCGGCGCCGGCCGGGCTGCGGACGCTGCAGCGCCGCCGCCGGCTGGCCACCGGCAGCGCGGCCGCGGCGTGGGACGAGCTCGCCGCCACCGCCCGCGACCTCGGCCTGCCCTGGGACCCGTGGGAGACCCCGCGGCAGGTCGCCGTCCGGCTGGCCCGGGCCCTGCCCGGCGCGCCGCCGCCGGGCCGCGGCGCGCACCGCTCCGACGGTGGGCGCGGCGCCGGCGCGCGGGAGGCGGTGGACCGGCTGGCCCGGGCGGAGGAGGCGGCCAGCTACGCCCGCCCCGGCAGCGGCCCCGGGCCGGAGGAGCTGGCGCGGGCGGTGCACGTGGCGCGCCGGGGTCTGCTGGCCGCGGCAGAGCCGCGGGTGCGGCTGCGGGCCCTGCTGCTGCCCGCCTCGGTGCCCGGCGCCCTCGGCGGCCTCGGCGCCGGCCGGTGGCTGCGCCGGCGGACCGGCGGGCGCCGCCCGCGCCCCGCGGGCTGAGCGCGGACCCCGTCCGCCCGGGCCGGGACCCGACCCGCCGCCCGGGCGACCCTCCGCCCCTCCGCCGGCGCGGCGAGCGCCCGGCGCGCGGGGGCCCGGGTGTGCAGGTGTCCCCGGGGCCGGCGGTGGCGGACCGGACGGGCCACGGACGACGGCAGCCGCCGTCCCCGCGGGGACGGCGGCTGCCGGGAGCCGGGTGTGCTACTGGTCGTAGCGGCGGCGGAAGCGCTCCTCGAGCCGGTTCTTGAGCGGCTGGCGGCGGGCCTTGCCCGCGCGGCCGCGACCCGCCGGACCGCGCCCGCCGGGGGCGCCGCCGGCGGCCTGGTCGGGCGCGCCGGTGGCCGACCGGTAGTTCAGGACGACGAGAGCCGCGCCGGCGAACATCACGACGAAGCCCAGGAAGCCGAGGACCACCCACTGCGCCACGCCGCCGACCAGCAGCCCGAGCCCGACGAGCACCAGGAGTGCACCGAGCTGGAGCTTTCGCCGGGCCTTGAGCCGGCGGTCGCCGGTCCGTACGGAGGAGGCGAACTTGGGATCGTCGTCGACGAGGGCGCGCTCGATCTGCTCCAGCAGTCGCTGCTCGTGCTCGGAGAGCGGCACCGGGACCTCCATGTGGGCGGAGCCATGGCCGTCGGAGGCTCCCGCCGACGGTGACACCGAGGATACGAGCCGTTCGCGGGGCGCGAAAGGCGAGTCGGCACCGACCCGCCACCGATGCCCCGGAGATCACTCCCGAGGGTGCCTCGGGAGCCTCGCCGTCGCCCCCGCGACGGGTCGCGGAGGGCCCCGGCGGAGGGTCCCCGTGAGGGCTCGTGGCCTCACCGGGTCCGACGAGCGGGCGGGGTCCGTGGTTCCCGGCGCCCCGGCGCGTCGCGCGGGTCGGGGCGCCCCTCCCCCGCCCGGTGCAGCAGCGTGGCCGGGCGCACCGCCCCGGCGCCGAACCGGCGGGCCGCGCGGTCGGCGGCCAGCTCGGCGTCGCGGCGGCCGTGCTCGCGGGCCCCGAGCTCGAGCTGCCGGGGTGCGGACCCGGTCTCGACCAGGCGCTCGGCGCGCACCCCGACCAGCCGGATCCGGGCCCGGTCCAGGCCGAGGGCGTCGAACAGCGCCCGGGCGGTCTCGTACAGCTCCTGCCCGACGTCGGTGGGCACGGCGAGGGTGCGGCTGCGGGTGATCGTGGCGAAGTCGGCGAAGCGGACCTTGATGCTCACCGTGCGGGCCAGCCAGCCGCCGGCCCGCAGCCGGCCGGCGGTGCGCTCGGCCAGCCGCAGCAGCTCCCGGTGGATCACGGCCGGGTCGTCGACGTCGGTGCCGAAGGTCTCCTCGTGGCCGGTCGACTTCTCCGGCTCGTCGGGCACCACCCGCCGCGGGTCGCGGCCCCAGGCGAGCTCGTGCAGGTGGCTGCCGGCCGCCGCGCCCACCGCCCGCTGCAGGGTGCGGGCCGGCACGTGCGCCAGGTCGCCGACGGTGCGCAGCCCCAGCCGCAGCAGCACCTCCTCGGTCTTGGCCCCCACCCCCCAGAGGGCGCCGACCGGCAGCGGGTGCAGGAAGTCCATGACCTCGGCCGGGCGGACCACCCGCAGCCCGTCGGGCTTGGCGGAGGTGGAGGCGAGCTTGGCGACGAACTTGGTGGGCGCCACCCCGACCGAGCAGGTGATCCCCTGCTCGTCGAAGACGCGGGCCCGCAGGTACTCCCCGATCTCGGCCGCGTCGCCCAGCCGCCGGCCGGCCCCGGAGACGTCGAGGAACGCCTCGTCCATCGACAGCGGCTCGACCAGCGGGGTGACCGACCGGAACAGGGCCATCACCGAGCGGGAGACCTCGGCGTAGAGGGCCATGTCCCCCGGCAGCACCGTGGCGGTCGGGCACAGCCGCAGCGCGCGGGCGGTGGGCATGGCGGCGTGCACGCCGTACCGGCGCGCCTCATAGGTCGCCGAGGTGACCACGCCGCGGTTCCCCTGGCCGCCGACGATCACCGGCGTGCCGGCCAGCTCCGGCCGGCGGCGCACCTCGACGCTGGCGAAGAAGGCGTCCATGTCCACGTGCAGCACCGGGCACCCCGCTGCCCGTCCCCCCGCCCGGCCCCCGCCCGTCACGCCACTCCCCTCCTCGAACACCTGTTCGATCCCTGGGGGGACAGTACGGCCCGACGGGCCCTCCCGGCGCGTCGTCGGCGTGTCGTGACCGACCCGTTGTCCGGCCGGTCCCGTGCCGGATCTCCGCTGGTCGGGGCGGGTGTGTGAGGGCAGGATGATCGAGGTAAGGCACGTCCGGCGGGGGGGGGGGGGGGGGGGCGCCCCCCACGGGCGCCCCCTTGCGGTCGAGCGACAACACAACCACAACACTCACAAACTCTGCGCGCCCCGCGGGGCGGCTGGGGGGGGGGGGGCGGCGGGGGCGCGGGCGGGGCGGGGGGGGGGGGGCCGCGGGGCCCCCCGCCCCCCCCCCCCCCCCCCCCCCCCCCCCCCCCCCCCCCCCCCCCCCCCCCCACGACCGATGGGAGCAGCATGGCGCTCGACGACGACGACATGACCACCGTGGGCGACGGCGGCGCGGACGGCGGGGCCGACGGTGGCGCCGACGGCGGCGCGGACGGCGGTGCTGACGGCGGTGCGGACGGCGGCGCGGGTCACGGCCCGGCCGACGGCGGCGCCGCGGGCGGCGACGGCGGTGCCGACGGTGGCGCCGACAGCGGTGCCGGCGACGGCGGCGCGGACGGCGGCGCCGACAGCGGCGCGGGTCACGGCCCGGCCGACGGTGGCGCCGGCGACGGCGGCGCGGACGGCGGTGCCGACGGCGGCGCGGACGGTCAGGCCTGAGCTCCGACCCCGCCGGACGGGGGCGGGCGCGCCGCCCCCCCCCGCGCCCCGGCCCCCGGTCCCCCCCCCCGCCCCCCCGGTTCTTCCCCGCGAGCAACCG
>NZ_JBJGZO010000013.1:0-106467 GCF_054050575.1 Blastococcus sp. SYSU D00868 | reverse complement strand
CCGCCGCGCCCCCCCGCGCCCCCCCCCCCCGCCCCCCCCCCCCCCGCCCCCCCCCCCCCCCCCCCCCCCCCCCCCCCCCCCCCCCCACGCCGGGGTCAGGACCGGCCCCACCCCGGCGGGAGCGGCGGGATGATCACCTCGCGGGTCATGTCGGCGGGGTCAGGCTGGGCCTTCGACGGCTGCGGCGGCGGCTGCTGCGGCTGCGGCTGCGGCCGGCCGGCGGGCTCCTGCGGCGGCCGGCCCGCCTGCGGGACCGGGGGCAGCGGCGTCGGGCCGCTGGTGACCGCGCCCCACGACAGGGACGGCGGCGGGGTGGGCTCGGGGCCACCGGTCGACCACTGCGCCTGCGGCTGACCGGGCGGTGGGGACCCCTCCGCCCCGTGCTGCGCGGGCGCGGCGTACTGCGGCGGCGCGGCGTGCTGCAGGGGTGCGGCGTACTGCTGGGTCGCGGAGCCGGGCCGGGCGGCGGGCTGGTCCGCCGGGCGCTGCGGGTCCGGTGCGTGTTGCGGCGCCGACGCCGCCCCGCTCGCCCGCACCCGGCGGACGGCGTAGAGGGCGAGCAGCGCGACCCCGACGAGGGCGAGGGCGCGGCCGAGCCAGATCATCCCGCTGGAGGCGTTGTCCTCCTGGCCGAGCAGGGCGAGCAGGCCGTGCCAGACCGTCTCCAGCCCCCGCCCGCGGCCGCTGGAGGACTCCGTGTCGTAGTCCCAGGCGGCGACCGTCGCCCCGGCGACCAGGGCGAGCACGCCCAGGACCCCGATCAGCTTGGTCAGGCTCTTCGGGTTCACCGGGGCCTCCTGTCGGGCGCGCGGACGTCGGCGCGCACAACGTAGCCGCGGCGGTTCCCTCGCGGTCCGGACGGCGACGTGGGCCCGGTGCCCTCGCCCCGGGTGCACCGCCCGGCTCAGCCCATCGTCTTCTGACCGTCGATGGACTCCCGGAGGATGTCGGCGTGGCCGGCGTGCTGCGCGGTCTCGGCGATGACGTGCAGGAACACCCGCCGGGCCGACCACCGGGCGTCGCGCTCGAACCAGGGGGCCTCGGGCAGCGCATGGTCGGCGTCCAGGTCGGGCAGGGTGGCGATGACGTCGTCGGTGTGCCGGGCGATCGCCTCGTAGTCGGCCAGCACGCTCGCCAGCGTCTCCCCGGGCTCCAGGTGCCAGTGCCGGGTCGAGGCATCGGGGCCCCAGTTGCGGCGCATCGCCTCGGCCCCGCCCTCGGCGAACCGGACCCATCCCGCCTCCTGGGCCGCCACGTGCTTGACCAGCCCGGCCAGGTTGAGCGCGCTGGCGGTCGGCCGCCGCAGCGCCTGCTCGTCGGTCAGGTCGCGGACGGTGAACCGCAGGAAGGACCGGTGTCGGCGCAGCGACTCGATCAGGTCGGCCCGCTCGCGGGTGAGGGTGGTCGAAGCGGCCATGGGAGCGCCTCCGTCGTCCTCCGGTGGGGTCCGTGCCGACGCTAGGGCCATGGGGCGCCGGATGTAACGGATCGGCATCCGCCGATGACCACGGTGCGGGAGAACCGTCATACCCGTGACCCGGCGTGCAGGGCACAGACACAGTCCCGGAGGTCGTCATGACTTCGACCCTTCCCAGCCTCGACCAGCTCGACCACGAGATCGCGGTGGCCTACATCGCGCTCGGCGTCGCTCGCAGCTCGTGGAACCGGTGCCCCAGCGGGGAGAACGCCCTCGCGGTCGACGAGGCCGAGGGCTGCGTGAACCGTCTGCTCGACGAGCGGTTTGCGGCGCAGCAGTGATCGCGCGTGGGGGAGAGGCGCCGGCGTAGCGGCCGCCGGCAGCGGCGTCGGCGGCCGCTGTGGAGTGACCGCGGCAGCCGGGTGGGTGTCACCTGTTCCGGTGGTCGTCGCGGTCCGTGAGCGTGAGCTGTCCACAGGTCCGCCCAGCTCACCCCCGCGGGGCAGGCCTGCGTGCCTACAGTCCCGGCGTTCCGAGAACGGGGAGTGCCGACGGGGGTGGGCGTGCCGACTGCGACCAGCGCGCTGGAGGTCGTCGACGGCGAGGTGCGCGAGCTCATCCGCCGGCGCGGGCTGGACCCGCTGGTCGACCCGGTGCCGGTGCGCACGCTGGTGCGCGACGTGGTCGCCGACTACTCCGAGCGGTCGCTGACCTCGGCGCTGCCGCCGATCGGCGACGCGGAGTCCGTCGTCCGCGACGTGCTGGACCGGGTGGCCGGCTTCGGCCCGCTGCAGCGCTACCTCGACGACCCGGAGGTCGAGGAGATCTGGGTCAACGAGCCGGGCCGGGTGTTCGTCGCCCGCCGCGGCCGCAGCGAGCTGACCACGACGATCCTCGGCGCCGGCGAGCTGGCCGACCTGGTCGAGCGGATGCTGCGCACCTCGGGGCGCCGGCTGGACATGTCGACCCCGTTCGTCGACGCGATGCTGCCCGACGGCTCGCGGCTGCACGTCGTCATCCCGGACATCACCCGCCGACACATGGCGGTGAACATCCGCAAGTTCGTGCTGCAGGCGCACTCGCTCGACGAGCTGGTGGCGCTGGGCACCCTCACCGCGCACGCCGCGCGGTTCCTGGAGGCCGCGGTCGCCGCCGGGCTCAACGTGCTCGTCTCCGGCGGCACCCAGGCCGGGAAGACGACGCTGCTGAACTGCCTGTGCGCGGCCATCCCGGCCCGGGAGCGGGTGATCACCTGCGAGGAGGTCTTCGAGCTCCGGGTGCCGCTGCCCGACGTCGTCTCCATGCAGACCCGGCAGCCCAACCTGGAGGGCGCGGGGGAGATCCCGCTGCGCCGGCTGGTCAAGGAGGCGCTGCGGATGCGGCCCTCGCGGATCGTCGTCGGCGAGGTCCGGCAGGAGGAGTGCCTCGACCTGCTGATCGCGCTCAACTCCGGCCTGCCCGGCATGTGCACGCTGCACGCCAACGGGGCCCGCGAGGCCGTGACGAAGATGTGCACCCTCCCGCTGCTGGCGGGCGAGAACATCAGCTCCGGCTTCGTGGTGCCGACCGTGGCCGCCAGCGTGGACCTGGTGGTGCACGTCGGCACGGACGCCGACGGCCGGCGGCGGGTGCGGGAGGTCGTCGCGCTGCCCGGCCGCACCGAGGACGGCGTCGTCGAGCTGGCCGACGTCTTCACGTCCCGGGACGGCCGGCTGGTGCGGGCCGGCGGCCACCCGCCGCACGCCGAGCGCTTCGCCGCCGCCGGGTTCGACCTCGCCGCCCTGCTCGACGACTCCGGGCGGCGGGAGCGGTGACCGGCGCGCTCCTGGGACTGCTGCTCGGCGTGGGTCTGCTGCTGATCTGGCGCAGCGGCCCGCGGGCGCCGCAGCGCCGGACCGGCCCCCGGCCCGCGGGCCGCCGCCGACAGCAGCTCGCCGCGGCCGGGCTGACCGGCATCAACCCCGCGCAGCTGGCCGCCCTGCAGGTCGGGCTGGGGCTGGCGGCGCTCGTGCTCGTCCTGCTGACCACCGGCACGGTCACGGTGAGCCTGGCCTTCGGGGTCTTCGGCGCCGCGCTGCCCGCGGTGCAGGTCCGCCGGCTGGCCCAGCGCCGCCGGGCCGACCTGCGCGAGGTCTGGCCGGAGGTCGTGGACAACCTCGCCTCCGCCGTGCGCGCCGGGCTGTCGCTGCCCGAGGCGCTGGCGGCGCTGGCGGTCCGCGGCCCCGAGGTGGTGCGCCCGCCGTTCGCCCGGTTCGCCGCCGAGTACCGCGGCAGCGGCCGGTTCGGCGAGGGCCTGGACCGCCTCAAGGACGACCTCGCCGACCCCGTCGGCGACCGGATCGTGGAGACTCTGCGGGTCGCGCGCGAGGTGGGCGGCAGCGACCTCGGGCGGGTCCTGCGCACGCTGGCCACCTTCCTGCGCGAGGACGCCCGCGCCCGGGCGGAGCTGGAGACCCGGCAGGGCTGGGTGGTCCAGGCCGCGCGGCTGGCGGTCGCCGCGCCGTGGGTGGTGCTGCTGCTCCTGGCCACCCAGTCCACGACGCTGTCGGCCTACGACTCGGCGGCCGGCACGGCGCTGCTCGTCGGCGGCGGCGTGGTCTGCCTGGTCGCCTACCGGCTGATGCTGCGGATCGGGCGCCTGCCGCAGGACGTGCGGGTGCTGCAGTGAGCGGCCCGCTCGTCGGCATGCTTCTCGGGCTGGCCGCGGCCGGCGGCGTGCTGCTCGTCGTCACGTACGCGCCGCCGTTCCGCTCCGTGCGGCTGGTCGACCGGCTGGCGCCGTACCTGCACGACACGCCGCCGCCGTCCCGGCTGCTCGGGACGGCGACCGAGCCGGGCCTGCTCGGCGCCGCCCGCCGGCTGTTCGGCCCGGCGGTCACCGACGGCGCCCGCGTCGTCGACCGGGTGCTCGGCGGGCGGGCCGCCGTCCGCCGCCGGCTGGACGCCCTGGGCTCGGACGGCACGGTCGAGGACTTCCGCGTCGAGCAGGTCGTCTGGGGCGGGCTCGGCCTGCTCGCGGCGGCGGCTGTCGGCGGCCTGGGCACGCTGGCCGCCGGCGGGGTCGACGTGCTGTCGGTCGTGCTGCTCTGCGTGGCCGGCCTGGTCGGCGGCCTGCTGGGCCGCGACTGGTGGCTGACCCGGCAGGTGCACCGCCGCGAGGAGCTGCTGCTGGCCGAGTTCCCGGTCGTCGCCGAGCTGCTGGCGCTGGCGGTCACGGCGGGGGAGGGGCCGGCGGCGGCGATCGACCGCGTCACCCGCTTGTCGGGCGGCGAGCTGGCGCGCGAGCTCGGTGGCGCCCTCGGCCGGGCCCGCGCCGGCGTCCCGCTGACGGAGGCGCTGCAGCAGCTCGCCGACCGCACGTCGCTGGACCCGCTGGCCCGGTTCGTCGACGGCCTCCTCGTCGCGATCGAGCGCGGCACCCCGCTGGCCGAGGTGCTGCGCGCCCAGGCCGCCGACGTCCGGGAGGCGGGCAAGCGCCGGCTGCTCGAGGCCGGCGGGCGCAAGGAGATCGCGATGATGGTCCCGGTCGTGTTCCTCGTGCTGCCGGTGACGGTCCTCTTCGCCCTCTTCCCCGGCCTGATCAGCATCGTCTCGCTGGCCTCGTGAGCGCCGCGACCGACCGAGAGGACCGCGCATGCGCCTCGTGACCCTGTTGCTCGCCGCGTGGGCGGCCCTCGCCGCCCGCGTCCGTGGCGACGATCCCGAGCGGGGCGACGTCCCCGGCTGGGTGATGATCACCGTGATGACGGCGGCGCTCGTGCTGGCCATCCTCGTGCCGTTCCGGGACGCGATCGTGACCGCGGTGCAGAACGCGCTGGACTCCGTCACGAGCGGTGGCTGAGCCGCCGGTCCGGGAGGACGACGAGCGCGGCGGCGCCGTCGTCGAGTTCGTGCTCGTCTCGGTGCTGGTCGTCGTGCTGCTGCTGGCGGTGCTGCAGGTCGCGGTCTACGTGCACGTGCGCAACGTCGTGACCGCCGGCGCCCAGGAGGGCGCGCGGTACGCGGCGAATGCCGACGTCGTGGTGGCCGACGGCGGCGGGCGGACGGCGGAGATCGTCGCGGCGGCGACGTCGGAGCGGACGGCCGCCGGGCTGTCCTGCACCGCCGCCGAGGAGGTCGACCCCACCGGCCTAACCCTCGTGGTCGTGCGCTGCACGGGCGCGGTGCCCACGCTGCTGGCCGGGCTGGGCGACCTGCTGCCGCTGGACGTCACCGGGCGCGCCGTCCGGGAGGGCGCGTGAGGTGGGTCCGCGCCCGGCTGGGCGACGGCGAGCGGGGGGCGGCGCTGGTCGAGTTCGTCTTCATCGCGATCGTCGTGTTCGTGCCGCTGGTCTACCTGGTGGCCGGGTTCTCCTCGGTGCAGCGCGGGGTGTTCGCCGCGACGGCGGCGGCGCGGGAGGCCGGCCGGGCGCTGGGCACGGCGCCGGACGTCGTCACCGGCCTGGCACGGGCGGAGCGGGCCGTCGAGCTCGCCGTGCAGGACCAGGCGGTGGAGACCACCGACGTCCGGCTGGCCTACGCGCCCGCCGGCTCGGGCTGCGACGCGGCCGGCAGCTACACGCCGACGCTGGCCCCGGGCGAGGAGTTCAGCGTGTGCGTGACGGTGACCGTGCGGATCCCGCTGCTGCCGGAGTTCATCGACGCCAACACGGCCACCGGCCAGTTCGTCGTCGAGCGCGACCGCTACGTCGACGGCTGACCCGGCCGAGCGTGTGCGCTCACGCCGCGGGATCGGCCGCGGAACGCCGCGTGGGCGCACACGCTCGAGGCAGCGGTCAGCTGTCGGCGGCGGGGTCCTCGAACTCGACGGTCACCTCGTCGACGCCCAGGGACTGCGCCAGCGCGGTGAGCATGTCCCGGGTGCCGTCCTCGGCGCGCTCGAGCAGGTCGCTGTCGTCGGCCGCCGACTCCAGCCGGTCCTCGGCCAGCGAGAACAGGGCGCTCTCGTCGGTCGGGTCGTCGCCGAGGGCGTCCCCGACCCGGTCGACCAGGCCGCGGTCGCGGTCGAGCACCCGGCTCTCGTCCGGGTCGATCCGGGCCTCGCCCAGCTCCGGCGCGGGCAGCGTGATCGTCGCCGCCGTCCCGTCCTCCGACAGCTCCACCGACTCCGGGCCCAGGCCGGCGAAGTCCACGTAGGCGTCCACCGTCCCGGTGGCCAGGAACTGCACCCGCTCGCCGCTGATCACCGAGGGCACCCACGGGGTGTCGGACTCGACGTCCACGACGACCTGGAAGGTGCCGGTCGCCGCGTGGTACTCGTCGAGGTCGGCGAGCTGCACCAGCAGCGGGGTCGTGCTGCGGTCCACGGTCTCCTGGGCGAACGGGTTGCCCCAGTCGGCGAGCTCGCCGACGGCGAGGACGCCCAGGCCCACGATGCCGACCGCTGCGCCGGCCTTGACCAGCCCGCGGCGGCTGCGGCGGCGCCGGCGGAGCGGCGCGGCGGTGGTGTCGTTCTCCCGGTGCTCGAGCAGGACGGCCATGCGCAAGGACTCCTCGCGTCGCGGGGGGGATCCCCCGGGCCTCGGCCTCGCGGGAGTGCCCCGTACAGCGCGGTGCGCGCGGACCTCATTCCGCCGCTACGAGAAATCTTCGGGGTGTCAGGGCACGTAGACGCCCGCGACCTCGACGACCTGGCCGCCGGAGACGGTCAGCCGCACGTAGGCGTGCTCGCCGGGGGCGTCGGACACGGCGTCGGTGCCGGCCAGCGCCGCCACCGAGGGGACGGCGACGTGCTCGGCGGTCCACGGGTCGACGTAGGACGCCGCGGCGCCGGGCCGCACGGGCAGCGCGCTGACCTCGTCGTCGACGTCGCGGGCGTAGTAGGCGCTGCACTGCTCCCAGCCGTTGTCGTGCACGCCGTCGGCGGCGCAGGCCGCCGACGCCTCGGCGCCCTCGAACCACTCGACGAGGTCGACGTAGACGCGGTCGGCGGTGACGGCGCGCAGCACGCCGACGTGCTCGCCGTCGGCGAGGTCGGCGTCCACCACCGGGCGGCTGGTCAGCACGCCCAGCCGGTCGGCCAGCACGAACGCCGAGCCGGTCCAGGTGTAGGTGACGCTGGCCCAGTGGCCGGGGCAGCAGGTCGGGTCGGCGCCGGCGGCGGCCGGGCCGGCCAGGGTGAGGGTGCGGTCGCCGGGGGAGACCTTCGCGCCCTGGAAGGCGATGCCCTCGCCGAGCACGCCCAGCGCCGCCGGCTCGCCGCGCGAGACGTCGAAGACGACCAGGCCCTGGCCGGGCTCGGAGGCGGCGCTCGGGCAGGCCACCAGGGCCAGCACGTCGGCGGTGCCGTCGCCGGTGACGTCGGCGGTGGAGGTGGGGACGGCGGCGTCGTCCCAGCCCGCGGCCGGCAGGCCGTCGGCCACCCACTCCGCGCGGGTGGCGCAGCCGGCCGCGGCGTAGGAGAGCGCCTTCCAGTCCGGCGAGACGTCGGGGGCGGCGTGCCCGGGGGCCTCGGTCGCCGTGCCGCCCGTCGCGCAGCCGGCGAGCGCGGCGCCGCCGGCCAGCAGGAGCGCGGGGAGACGCGAGGCGCGGCGGCTGGGCATCGGGCTGCTCCGGGAGTCGGGCGGGCACGTGCCCGCACTCCCTGGATCGGCCTGCGACGGGCGGGGCTTGAGTGGTGGATGTGACGGATGTGACGACCGGTCGTCGTCAGGACTGCACGAGCCGGGGCGGCTGACGCGACACGCAGACGATCCCGTCCGACACGCCGGGGTGCGGGCATGGCCCGCGAGGGGAGCCGGTAAGGCCCGGCGGCATGACGACGGTTCCCGAGAACTGGCGGGTCGCCCTCGACGGCCTGCCGCTGGAGTCCCGGCTCAAGGCGCTGCTCTCCTACGAGCTGGCCTCCGACCGCGTGGCCGGCGAACCGGTCGAGGTCGCCTCGGCGACGCTGCGGGCGGTCGCGGCGGCCGAGGGCCTCGACGACCACCAGCCGTGGATCGACGCCGCGGCCCGCCGGATCAGCGCGGGCGTGCGGAGCTGGTGAGCGCGGCGGGGCGGCCGGCCCGCCACCGCCGCGGCAGCACCGGCCGCAGCACCTCCACGACCGCCCAGGTCAGCACCGTGGTCGCCCCCGTCGCCAGGACGACGCCGCCCATCTCCCCGGTCGCGCCGGCGGCCACCTGCACGGTCGTGTAGGCCACCGCGCCCACGAGGTTCGACGCCACCAGCGCCGCCCGCCAGCCCAGCCCCGGCCGCAGCAGCCGCCAGACGACGAGGTCGGCGACCTGCGCCGCCGCGAACGCCGCCGGCCCGGCCAGCGAGGCCCCCGCCCCCTGCTCGGCCAGCACCACCGTGCCGACGGCGACCACGCCCAGCACCCACAGCAGCCCGCCCGCCCGGTCGACGCCGTCGCGCACGCCCAGCGCCAGCCCGAGCAGCACCTCGCTGGCGAGGGCGGTGAGCCCGAAGCCGACCGCGATGCCGGCCGGGTGGTCGGCATCGGCCCGGTCCATGGTGGCGACCAGCGCGAGGAAGACCGCGGTCAGCAGGACGGCGAGCAGCGGCCGCCGCCGGGCGGCCGCCGGCGGGGGCGCGTACCCGGCGGGTGCCGCCCCGGACGGCGGGGCGTACGGGCCCGGCGCGGGGGCGGGGGGACCGGAGCGGGGCGGGCCGTACCGTCCCGCGGCCGGCTGCGGCGGGCCGTACCGCGCCGGGGCCGGCTGCGGCGGGCCGTACCGCGCCGCGGGCTGCTGCGGCGGGCCGAACCGGGCGGGGCCGGCCGGCACGGGCGCGGGACCCGGGACCGGCGCCGGAGCGGGACGCAGCAGCGGCGTGGGGGAGCGCGGCGGCGGGGCCGGGACGGCCGGCGGCGGGGCCGGGACGGCCGGCGGCGGGGCCGGGACGGCCGGCGGCGGGGCCGGGACGGCCGGTGGGGCGCCGTGCGCGGCGGGGGAGCCCGCGGCCCGCCGCGCCTCGGCGGCGAGCTGCCCGGCGGTCGGCGTGCGCCGGGCCGGGTCCCGGGCCAGCGCCCGCCGCAGCGCGGCATCCAGCGCCGGCGGCACGTCGGACCGCCGCGCCCACAGCGGCGGCGGCTCGGTGTGCAGGTGCGCGTGGTAGGCGGCGGGCAGGCCGGTGCTGGGGAAGGCCCGCATGCCGGTGAGGCACTCGTAGAGCACGCAGGCCAGCGCGTAGACGTCCACCCGCGGGTCGACGTCGCGGCCGGTGACGAACCGCTCGGGGGCCATGTACTCGTAGGAGCCGATCGCCGTCCCGGTCTGGGTGATCCCCGCGCCGTCCCGGGCCGACCGGGCGATGCCGAAGTCGACCAGGTAGACGAACGGCTCGGCCGGCGGGCCGGTCAGCAGCACGTTGGAGGGCTTGACGTCGCGGTGCACCAGCCCGTCGGCGTGCGCGGCGTCCAGCGCCTCGGCGACCTGCCCCACCACCGACAGCGCGATCGGCACGGGCAGCGGGCCCCAGCGGGCCAGCCGGCTGGCCAGGTCCTCGCCCTCGACCAGCCGCATGTCCAGGAACAGCCGGCCGTCGATCTCGCCGTAGCGGTGGATCGGCACCACGTGCGGGCCGCGCAGCCGGGCGGTCAGCCGCGCCTCGCGCTGGAAGCGGGCCCGGTAGCCCTCGTCGGCGGCCAGGTGCGGCGCGAGCAGCTTGAGCGCGACGACCCGCTCGTGCTCGGTGTCCCAGGCCCGGTGCACCTCGCCCATGCCGCCGCGTCCCAGCGGTCCGAGGAGCCGGTAGGGACCGAAGGTTCCGCCCTGCACCTCGCCCCCCGGTTCCGCCGACCTGGCCCGAGGGTCCCACAGCCGCCTGTCAGCGGGGCAGCGCGCCGACCTCCCGGGCCGGCGCCGCGCCGCGCGCCAGGGGGGTCGGCGGGGCCGCGGGCGAGGGGGTCGTGGTCGTTGCGGCGGAACGGGGAGCCGGCGGCCACCCGGCACGATGGGGACGTGCTGCGCCGGCTGCTCCGGACGGCGCTGGCGCTCGCGCTCGTGTGTGCTGTCCTCGTGGGTCTGCTGTGGGCGTTCCAGCGCCGGCTCGTCTACCTGCCCGACGACGGCCCGGTGCCCGCGGCCGCCGACGTCGTCCCGGGCGCCCGCGACGTCGAGCTGACCACCGCGGACGGGCTGCGGCTGGGCGCCTGGTTCGTGCCCGGCGCCGTCCCCGACGCCCCCGCGGTCCTGGTCGCCGCGGGCAACGGCGGGAACCGGGAGCACCGCGCGCCACTGGCCCGGGCCCTGGCGGCGCGGGGGCTGGCCGTCCTGCTGTTCGACTACCGCGGCTACGGCGGCAACGCCGGCAGCCCCAGCGAGGAGGGGCTGGCGCTCGACGTCCGGGCGGCGCGGGCCTGGCTGGTCGCAGAGGCCGGCGTGCCGCAGGAGCGACTGGTCTACCTGGGCGAGAGCCTCGGCTGCGCCGTCGTCGCCGAGCTCGCGCTCGAGCACCCGCCCGCGGGCCTGGTGCTGCGCTCGCCATTCGTCGACCTCGCGGCCGTCGGCAGCGAGCACTACCCGTTCCTGCCGGTGCGGCTGCTGCTGCGCGACCGCTTCCCGGTCGCCGAGCGGGTCGCCCGCATCGCGGTGCCGACCACCGTGGTGCTCGGCACCGCGGACACGATCGTGCCGCCGGCGCAGAGCCGCGCCGTCGCCGCGGCCGCCGGCCGGCTGCACGCCCTGGTCGAGGTCCCCGGCGCCGGCCACAACGACCTCGTGCTGCTCGACGGCGCGGAGCTCGTCGGGGCCGTCGCCGAGCTCGCGCCCGGCTGACCGCTCCTGGCGACCGGCCGGGATGACCAGCCGCCCGGACGGCCGCCCGGCCGGCCCGAGCGGGGTCGCTCGGTGACGGGAACCGGCACCGAGCGACCCCGACGGGCCGGTCAGCCGCCGCGCTTCACCTCCGCCTCGACGATGCCGCGCAGCGCGATCGTCAGGGCGGCGTTGCCGCCGTCGCCGGACTCGAGCGCCTGCCGGGCGTCCGCGGACAGCAGGCCGGGGTCCACGTCGTCGAGCCAGGTCACGTCGCCGCCGGTGCGCCGGCCGACCTGCAGGGCGGACTCCCCCCGGCGCAGCACGTACTCCTCGCCGTCGAGCTGGATGGTCATGTCGTCGGTCATGGGCGCCTCCCTACCCCGGACCGGTCGCCGGACATGCCCGCCACGATGGGCCCATGGACGACGAGTGCTGCGAGGTCGTGGTCACCGCCGCGGACGCCGACTGGCTGGCCGGCCTCACCCGGGACCTGGTGGAGCGACGGCTGGCCGCCTGCGGGCACCAGCTGGCCGCGATCCGGTCGGTGTACCGGTGGGAGGGGGCGGTGCACGACGAGCCGGAGGCCCGCGTCGCGCTGCACACCCGGCGCGCGCTGGTGCCCGAGGTCGTGGCGCAGGTGACCGCCGTCCACCCCTACGACGTGCCCTGCGTCATCGCCCTGCCGCTGGTCGGCGGCAACCCCGCGTACCTGGCCTGGGTCCGGGCGGAGACGGTCGCGCCCACCCCTGCGGGGGAGGCCGGCTGAAGAGCGGACGGTTCCGTGCCGAAAACCGGGGGGTGCCGGGATCCAGCGGAGGGTCCCGCCCGGTGTGCCAGGGGGTGCCCGTGTTCCCGTCCGACCTGCTCGGAGCCACGGCTGACGTCTGCGCTCCCCACCGGCTGCCCGCCGTGGCGGCCGTCCTCGGTGCCGTCCCGGTCCCGACGGTGCTGCTGGACCCGGACGGCATCGTCCTGTGCGCCAACGAGGCATGGGCGGCCGCGGTCGCGCAGCTCGACGACCCCGGGCGGGCGGCGGGGGTGGGGGCCGACTACTTCGCGATGTCGGCGGACCTCACCGAGGTCCCCGGCGCCCGTGCGGTGGTCGACCGCCTCCGGGCACTGGCCAGGGGAGAGGGGACGACGGTCCGGCACGAGTACGAGCTCCGCTGCGCGCAGGGCAGCCGCTGGTACCAGTTGGAGGCCACCCGGGTCGACGCCCGCGGACACCTCGTGGTCACCCACTCCGACGTGACCGGCGCGGTGCTCGCACGGCGGGAGACCGACTGGGTGAGCCGCCACGACCTGCTCACCGCGCTGCCCAACCGGTCCGGGATGCACGAGCTGGTCGACGCGGCGCTGCGGGCACCCGGCCGCGGGCCGGTCTCGCTGCTGCTGCTGGACGTCGACGGCTTCACCGACGTCAACGACTCCCTGGGCCACCAGGCCGGCGACGAGCTGCTGCGCCAGGTGGCAGCCCGCCTCTCCCGGTGCGGCCGGGCGACCGACCGCGTCGGTCGGCTCGGCGGCGACGAGTTCCTGCTCCTGTCCCCGGACTGCCCCCCGGACGGCGCGGCCCTGCTGGCCGACCGCTGCCGGTCGGCGCTGGCCGAGCCGTTCGCGGTCGCCGGGCGCACGGTGCGGCTGGGCGCCAGCGTCGGCATCGCCACCGCGCCGGCCGGCGCGGCCGCGGCCGGGGCGACCTGCCTCGTCCGCGACGCCGACCTGGCGCTGGCCGCCGCCAAGGCCGGGGGCCGCAACAGCGTCCACGTCTTCGCGCCGGAGCTGCGGGCGGCCGCGCAGCGGAAGGTGGCCCTGGCCGAGGAGCTGCGCGACGCCATCGACGGCGGCCGGCTGACGCTGCACTACCAGCCGGTCGTCCACCTGCCCAGCGGCGAGGTCTCCGGCGTCGAGGCCCTCGTCCGCTGGCACCACCCCGAGCGCGGGCTGCTCGGCCCGGGGGAGTTCCTCCCGGTGGCCGAGGCCCACGACCTGCTCACCCCGCTGACCCGGTGGGTGCTGCGCACCGTCGCCGCGCAGGGCGTCGCCTGGGCCGCGGCGGGCGTCCCGCTGCTGGTGGGCGCGAACGTCAGCGCCGGGCACTGCGCCTCCGGTGAGCTGGTGGACGACGTGCAGCGGGCGCTGGACGAGACCGGGTTGCCGCCGTCCCGGCTGGTGGTCGAGCTGACCGAGACCTCGGTCGCCGCGGACCCGGCGTCGGCGGCCGCCCAGTTCGCCGAGCTGTGCCGCCGCGGCGTCGAGGTGGCCATCGACGACTTCGGCAGCGGCTTCTCCTCGCTCGGGCAGCTGGTGACGATCCCGGCCGGCCTGCTGAAGATCGACCGCTCGCTGGTGGCCTTCCCCGCGCAGCGGCCGGCGCAGTCCACCGCCGCGATCGCGGCCGTCGTCGCGCTGGCCCGCGCCTGCGGGATGCGGGCGCTGGCCGAGGGCGTGGAGACCGCCGAGCAGCTCGCCCTCGTCACCGAGCTGGGCTGCACCTTCGCGCAGGGCTTCCACATCGCGCGACCGATGCCGGCCGCCGAGGTGCTGCCCTGGGTCGCCGCCCGCCGGGGTGCGGCGGTGCCGGCCGGCCGCTGACCCCGGACGCCGGCCGACCGCGGTCCGCGTCCCCTCCGCGGAGGCGCACTACCCTCGGGAGACGTGGCTGCTGACTTCTCCGTCGTCCTGGACGAGCTCGACACGACCCTGAAGTCGATCGAGGCCGTGCTCGACGTCGACCGGCTGCGCCGCGAGGTGGCCGAGCTCGAGCAGCAGGCCGCGGCCCCCGACCTGTGGAACGACGTCGAGGCCGCGCAGGCGCTGACCTCCAAGCTCTCCTACATGCAGGGCGACCTGCGCCGGGTGGAGGAGCTGCGCAGCCGGCTGGACGACGTCGGGCTGCTGCACGAGATGGCCGCCGAGGAGGGCGACGAGGCGACCACGGCCGAGGCCGAGCGGGAGCTGGAGAGCCTGCGCAAGATCATCGACGAGCTCGAGGTCCGCACCCTGCTGTCGGGCGAGTACGACGCCCGCGAGGCCCTGGTGACCATCCGGTCGGAGGCCGGCGGGGTGGACGCCGCGGACTTCGCCGAGATGCTCATGCGGATGTACCTGCGCTGGGCGGAGCGGCACAAGTACCCGGTCGAGGTGCTCGACATCAGCTACGCCGAGGAGGCCGGCATCAAGTCGGCCACCTTCTCGGTGAAGGTGCCCTACGCCTACGGCACCCTGTCGGTGGAGCAGGGCACCCACCGGCTGGTGCGCATCTCGCCGTTCGACAACCAGGGCCGCCGGCAGACCTCGTTCGCCGGCGTCGAGGTGCTGCCGGTCGTCGAGCAGACCGACCACGTCGACATCCCCGAGACCGACATCCGCATCGACGTCTTCCGGTCCTCCGGGCCCGGCGGGCAGAGCGTGAACACCACCGACTCCGCCGTCCGGATCACCCACCTGCCGACCGGCATCGTCGTCTCCTGCCAGAACGAGAAGAGCCAGATCCAGAACCGCGCCGCGGCGCTGCGCGTGCTGCAGGCGCGGCTGCTGGCGGTGCGCCAGGCCGAGCAGCGCGCCGAGATGGACGCGCTCAAGGGCGAGGGCAGCAGCTGGGGCAACCAGATGCGCTCCTACGTGCTGCACCCGTACCAGATGGTCAAGGACCTGCGGACCGAGCAGGAGACCGGCAACACCGCCGCCGTCCTCGACGGCGACATCGACGGCTTCATCGAGGCCGGCATCCGGTGGCGCAAGCAGCAGGAGACCGTCCCCGCGTCCTGACCGGCCGGGGCCTTCCTCACATCGCCGAGCGCCGGTGACGACGGTGCGTGAGCGCTGTCCAGGCACTCCTCTCCCGCCCGTCACGGTCTGCTCAGAACGCCTCGGAGCGTTGCCGCGCGAACGGGCGATCACGGGGCCCGGGGCAGGTACCGTGGCCCCTCGTGATCGAATTGCAACACGTCACCAAGCTGTACCCGGCCAGCTCCCGGCCGGCCCTCGATGACGTGTCCACCGAGATCGACAAGGGGGAGTTCGTCTTCCTCATCGGGTCGTCCGGTTCGGGCAAGTCGACCTTCCTCCGGCTGCTGCTGAAGGAGGACGACCCGACCAAGGGCACGGTCATCGTGAACGGCAAGGCGCTGAACACGATGAGCAAGTGGAACGTGCCGAAGCTGCGCCGCACGATGGGCTGCGTCTTCCAGGACTTCCGCCTGCTGCGCAACCGCACCGTGGAGCAGAACGTCGCCTTCGCCCTCGAGGTGATCAACAAGCCGCAGCGCACGATCAAGCGCGTGGTCCCCGAGGTGCTGGAGATGGTCGGGCTCGAGGGCAAGGCCAACCGGCTGCCCGGCGAGCTCTCCGGTGGTGAGCAGCAGCGGGTCGCGATCGCCCGCGCGTTCGTCAACCGGCCGCTGGTGCTGCTCGCCGACGAGCCGACCGGCAACCTGGACCCGGAGACCAGCGAGGGGATCATGCTGCTGCTGGAGCGGATCAACCGCACCGGCACCACGGTGATCATGGCGACGCACGACTACCACATCGTCGACTCGATGCGGCGGCGCGTGATCGAGCTCAACGGCGGCGTCATCACCCGCGACCAGTCGCGCGGCGTCTACGGGGTCGGCCGCTGACGCGGCCCCCGCACACTCCGACGGGACTCAGGACAGGAATCCATGCGCGTCAACTTCGTGCTCTCCGAGGTGGCCACCGGGCTGCGTCGCAACGTCACCATGACGGTCGCGATGATCCTGACGACGGCCATCTCCCTCGGCCTCATGGGCACCGGGCTGCTCATCGCCGGGATGATCTCCGACATGAAGGAGATCTACTACGACAAGGTGCAGGTCTCCATCTTCCTGGCCGACGACGTCACCGACGAGCAGCGCTCGGCCGTCGAGGCCCAGCTCCAGCAGCTCGAGACCGACGGCGAGGTCCAGAGCTTCCTGTACGAGTCCAAGGAGGACGCGTACGAGCGGTTCCAGCAGCAGTTCAGCCAGCAGCCCGAGCTGGTGCAGAACACCCCGCCGGACGCGCTGCCGGAGAGCTTCCGCGTCGAGCTGGTCAACCCCGAGCGCTACGAGGTCATCGCCGCGGCCTTCCCCGACGGGGAGAACGGCGTCGACCAGGTGCGCGACGAGGGTGACTTCCTCGACCGGCTGTTCAGCCTGCTCAACGGCGCCCGCAACGCGACGATCGCCGTGGCGGTGGTCCAGGCGCTGGCGGCGCTGCTGCTGATCTCCAACACGATCCAGCTGGCGGCGTTCAACCGGCGCAACGAGACCAACATCATGCGGCTGGTCGGCGCCTCCCGCTGGTACACCCAGCTGCCGTTCATCCTCGAGGCCGCGCTGGCCGGGCTGATCGGTGCGCTGCTGGCGATCGGCGGCCTGGTGCTCACCAAGCTGCTGTTCGTCGACAAGACCCTCGCCGGGCCGATCAAGGCGGGCATCATCCCGCCGGTCGACTGGAGCGCGATCGCGTTCATCAGCCCGATCATCGCCGCGGCCGGCGTCGGCCTGGCCGCGATCGCCGCCTACGTGACCCTGCGCCTGTACGTCCGGCTGTAGCGCCCACCCCGCTCGACGAGATCTGCACACTCGTCGCCATCAGCGCCCGATGGTGACGAGTGTGCAGATCTCGTCGTGTGCCGGGCGCGGATAACCTGTCCCCATGCCGCGGGAACAGGGGCGCAAGTTCATCGCCCAGAACAAGAAGGCGCGGCACGACTACTCGATCCTCGACACGTTCGAGGTGGGCCTGGTGCTCACCGGCACCGAGGTGAAGAGCCTCCGTGCCGGCCGTGCCTCGCTGGTCGACGGCTTCGCCAGCATCGACGACGGCGAGGTCTGGCTGCAGCACGTGCACATCCCCGAGTACACGCAGGGCACGTGGACCAACCACGCCCCGCGCCGCAAGCGCAAGGTGCTCATGCACCGCGCCGAGATCGACAAGCTGATCGGCAAGACCAAGGAGGGCGGGCTCACGCTCGTCCCGCTGGACATGTACTTCAAGGACGGCAAGGTCAAGGCCACCCTGGCGCTGGCCCGGGGCAAGAAGAGCTACGACAAGCGCCACGACCTCGCCGAGCGGGACTCCCGCCGGGAGATCCAGAAGGCGTTCGGCCGGTACGTGAAGGGCCGCCGCTGACCGACGGCGGGGCGCCCGCCGCCCCGCGGCGGTGCCGCGGTACGGCCGCCGGTGCCGCGGCACGGCACGGCAGGGACGACGGCGCGGCGGCACCCGGCCGCTCCGGGGGGCCGCACGCTCCGGCGGGCCGCACGCCCCGGGGGACCGGCCGCGCCGGGGGCCGCACGCACCGGTGCCGGCCGGCCGCCATACGGTGACCGGCATGCACGGAGTGGCCTACGACCGGTTCGGTGACCTCGACGTCCTGGCGCTGCGCGACGACCTGCCCGACCCGCCGGTCGGCCCGGACACCGTCCTGGTGCGGGTGCACGCCGCCGGCGTCAACCCGGTCGACATGGGCATCCGCGCCGGCAACCTGCGGTCGTTCTTCCCGCACCGGTTCCCGATCGTGCCGGGGTGGGACGTCGCCGGCGTCGTCGAGGCGGCCGGCCCCGCGGTCGTCGACTTCGCGCCGGGCGACGAGGTGTTCGGCTACGTCCGCCGCGACGACGTCCAGTGGGGCACCCAGGCGGAGTTCGTGCCGGCCCCGCAGCGCTGCCTGGCGCACAAGCCGGCGGCGCTGTCGTTCGCCGAGGCCGGCGCGCTGCCGCTGGCGGGGCTCACCGCCTACCAGGCGCTGACCGAGGCGCTGGAGGTCGGCGAGGGCGACCGGGTGGTGGTGCACCGCGCCGCGGGCGGCGTCGGGTTCAACGCCGTCCAGATCGCCGTCGCGCTCGGCGCGCACGTGATCGGCACCGCCAGCCCGCGCAACCACGGCTTCCTCCGCGACGCCGGGGTGGCCGAGTGCGTCGACTACTCCGCGGGCCCGGTCAGCGCGCATCTGTCCGAGCCGGTCGACGCCGTCCTCGACCTCGTCGGTGGGGACGCGCTCGCCGACGCCCCGCGGCAGCTGCGCGAGGGCGGCCGGCTGGCCAGCGTCGTCGACCCGGGCGTGCGCGACCTGGGCGGGCGGTACGTCTTCGTCCGGCCCGACCGGCACGACCTGGAGGAGCTCGGCCGGATGGCCGACGCCGGTCAGCTGCGGGTGCCGATCGCGAAGGCCTTCCCGCTGGAGCAGGTGGCCGAGGCCCAGCGGCTGGTCGCCGAGGGGCACGTGCGCGGCAAGGTCGTCGTCACCGTCCGGTGACGGACACCCACCCCCTCGACCTCCCCGCGCGGTCGGCGCTGACCGGGCCGCACGCACACCTGGCCGAGCGCCGCGGGCGGGTGCTGCGCTACCCCGCCGACGTGTCGTTCTTCATCGGCATGCCGGCGCGGCCGACGCCGCGGGACTGGGCCGACGCCGCCGCGCTGGTCGGCCCCGGAGGCCACGTGCAGCTGGCCGGCCTCACGACATCGCCGCCTGCGGGGTGGGAGCGGGCGTTCGAGGGCGCCGGCGTCCAGCTGGTGGACGACGGGGTGGACGCCGTCCCCGACCCCGGCGCCGTCCCGCTCACCGCCGGCGACGTCCCCGAGATGCTCGCGCTGGTCGAGCGCACCCGTCCGGGGCCGTTCCTGCCCCGGACGGTCGAGCTGGGCACCTACCTCGGCCTGCGGGACGACGACGGCGCGCTGGTCGCCATGGCCGGCGAGCGGCTGCGCCCGCCGGGCTGGACCGAGATCAGCGCCGTGTGCACCGACCCCGCCGCCCGCGGCCGCGGCCTGGCGACCCGGCTGGTCCGCGCGCTGGTGCACGGCATCCGCGCGCGGAGGGAGACCGCCTTCCTGCAGTGCGCGGCGGACAACGTCCCCGCCGTCCGGCTGTACGGGGCGCTGGGCTTCCGCCTGCGCCGCGAGGTCGACTTCGCGGCGGCCCGGGTGCCGGGCGCGAACTAGGGTCGGGCCCCGTGGTGGCACCCCCGGTCGACGACGCCGACGTCCCCCGCTACTGGCGGGACCTGGGCCTGCCCGGGCTGGTCGATGTGCACGTGCACTTCCTGCCCGAGCGGGTGCAGGCCAAGGTGTGGGCCTACTTCGGGCAGGCGGAGCAGCACTACGGCACGCCCTGGCCGATCACCTACGCCGGGCCGGTGGACGAGCGGCTGGCGGTGCTCGACCGGCTCGGCGTCCGCGCCTTCTCCACGCTGCCCTACCCGCACAAGCCGGGCATGGCCGCCTGGCTCAACGACTGGTCGGCCGACTTCGCCGACGCCCACCCGCAGGTGCTGCGGTCGGCGACCTTCTACCCCGAGCCCGAGGCGCCGGCCTACGTCGCCGAGGCGCTCGACCGCGGCGCGCGGGTGTTCAAGGTGCACGTGCAGGTCGGCGGCTTCGACCCGCGCGACCCGCTGCTGGACCCGGTGTGGGGGCGGCTGGCCGACACCGGCACGCCGGTGGTCATCCACTGCGGCTCCGGGCCGCTGGCCGGCGAGCACACCGGCCCCGAGCCGATGGAGGGCCTGCTCGACCGGCACCCGCGGCTCCAGCTGGTCATCGCGCACCTCGGCATGCCCGAGTACCGCGAGTTCCTCGACCTGGCCGAGCGGTTCGAGCGGGTGCACCTGGACACCACGATGTTCGCCACCGACTTCACCGAGCGGCTGATGCCCTTCGACCCCGACGACCTGCCGCGGCTGGCCGCGCTGCGGGACCGGGTGCTGCTCGGCAGCGACTTCCCGGCCATCCCGTACCCCTACGCCCACCAGCTGGCCGCGCTGCACCGGCTGGGCCTGGGGGAGGAGTGGCTGCGCGCCGTCCTGTGGCACAACGGCGCGCGGCTGTTCACGATCGCCGGGTGACCCCCGCCGTCCGCTTCACCGCCGCCGTCCTCGGCACCCCCGACCCGCGCGGCCTGGCCCTCTTCTACCGGCAGCTGCTGGGCTGGCCGATCCGCGACGACACCGACCAGTGGGCGACGCTGCGCCCCGGCGGCGGTCCCGGGCTGTCGTTCCAGCTCGAGCGCGACCACGTGCCGCCGGTGTGGCCGCCGGAGCCGGGGACCCAGCAGATGCAGACGCACCTGGACTTCGAGGTCGACGACCTGGCCGCGGCCTGCGCTCACGCCGAGTCGCTCGGCGCCCGCCGGCTGGGCGGCCACACCGACGAGAACGAGGACGTCGCGGTCTACGCCGACCCGGCCGGCCACCCGTTCTGCCTGTTCGTGTCGTTCTCCTGACCGCCGGGCCGCCGTGGCCGGCCGGCCGCGGGTCAGCCGGTCGGCGGCTGGTAGCTCGCCTCCACCTGCCCCACCGCGTCCACCTCTTCGGGGCTCATGAGGACGACGGTCCGCACGCCGGCCACCCCGCTGGCGTTCACCGTGAGGGCGACGGCCGCTGCGGTCCTCGCGTCGGGGAGCTCGACGATCGTGTAGACGTCGTCGCTGCCGAAGGCGAAGTCGAAGGTCTCCAGCCGGCCGCCCAGGTCGGTGACCATCTTCTCGACGGCCGCGCGCCGGGCGGTGCCGCCCGCGGACAGGATCGCCTTGGCGCCCTGCGGCGCGTAGTTGGCGATGTACAGGAATCGCGGCATCGCGGTCTCCGAGGGTCGGCCCCCGTGCCCGGGCGATGCTCCGACGACCTCGACGGGCCCGCAATGCCGGTCCGCGCGACCCGGCGGGCGACGGCGTGGCGGCGACGGACGGTCGAGCGTCGGATATCGCTCGCGACGACGACCGCTCCGGCCTACCGTCGGCGCCCGTGCCGGATCTCCCCGAGGGCCTCGCCGTCCGCCCGCTGACGCTCGAGGACGCGCCGGCCGCGGCCGCGCTGCTGGCCGCCGCCGAGCGGCTGGACGACACCGGCGAGCACGAGGACGCCGACGACCTGGTCGAGTGGTGGGGCGGCGAGCTGGTCGACCTCGGCCGCGACGGCGTCGCGGTGTGCGCACCCGACGGCCGGCTGGTCGGCTGGGCGACCGCGATCGCCTCCCGCGGCGTCCGCGAGGCGTTCCGGGTCTGGCTGGAGGGCCGCGTGCACCCCGACCGGCGCGGGCGGGGGATCGGCGGCCGGCTGCTGGACTGGCAGGTCCGCCGCGGCGGCGAGCACCACGCCCAGCTCGAGCCGCTCGCGCCGGCGCGGCTGGCGGCCTACGTGCACCCGACGATGCCGGCGCTGGAGCGGCTGGTCCGCGACCGCGGCTTCGAGGCCGAGCGGTTCTACGCGGTGATGCGCCGCCCGCTCACCGAACTGCCCGAGGCGCGCCCCGCCGCCGGGGTGCGGCTGGCGCCCTTCACCTGGGACCGGGACGACGAGGTGCGCCGGGCGCACAACGCCGCGTTCACCGAGCACCACGGGTCGGTCGAGCGCGACGCCGTCGCCTGGCGGAACTGGTTCACCGGGCAGCGGGCGTTCCGGCCGGACCTGTCGGTGCTCGCCCTGGACGGCAACGCGGTCGTCGGCTACGTGCTGGCCTACGTGTACGACGCCGACACGCAGGCGACCGGCGTCCGGGAGACCCGGCTGGGCCAGATCGGCGTCCTGCCGGCCGCCCGGGGCCGCGGGGTGGCGACCGCGACCATCGCCGCGGCGCTGCGCGCGGCCGCCGAGGCCGGCTGCGCGCGGGCCTCGCTCGACGTCGACACCGAGAACACCACCGGCGCGTTCGGCCTCTACGAGCGGGTCGGCTTCCGCACCGACCGCACGTGGACCTCCTGGGCCCTGCCGCTGCCGCCGGTCCGGCGGTGACCGGCCCGGTCACGCTGCGCCCGGCGGACGACGGCGACCTGGCCCTCGTCGAGCGGGCCGAGCGCGCCTACATGGCCGACGTCGAGCCGGCCCGGCTCGCGGCGTGGACCGCGGCGCTGGACCGCAACCGGGCGCTGTGGCGCTCGCTGCTGCCCCGGACCACCGTGCTGGAGGTCGCCGGTCGGCCCGCCGGGTTCGTCACCTGGATGCCCGAGGGGGACGCCGCCGTGGTCACCACGGTGCAGGTGCTGCCGCACGCCCGGCGCCGCGGCCTGGGCCGGCGGCTGCTCGACGGCGTCGCCCGGGACGCGGCGGCGGCCGGCTGCGCGGAGCTCCGCCTCGGCGTGCACCGCGACAACCCCGCCCGCGGCCTGTACCCGGCCGCGGGCTTCACGCCGGCCGGGGAGGACGGCGAGTACCTGCTCCACCGCCGGGCGCTGCACGCCGCTCAGTAGGGTGCCGCGCATGGTCAGCGTCGATCACCCCGCGCCCGAGTCCGCCGCCGTCGATCCCGCCCTGGCCGGCCGGGCGCACCGGGCGATCGAGCCCCTGCACAACCACCTCTACTTCGCCCCTGAGCAGGACGAGCACCTCACCGCGGCCGGGCTCCGGCCGGGCCGCATGTGCTACTTCGCCGGCCGCGCGGCGGCCATGGGCGCCGCCGGCCCCGGCGTGGTGACGGCGACCTTCTCCAACTTCTCGCCGGCGATCGTGGCCCGGCACGTCCCGCGGGCCTGGACCCTGGCGAGCCCCGAGCGGGTCGTGGCCGCCCGCCTCGCCGCCGCGCGCGCCTCGCTGACCCGGCTGCTCGGCGACGCCGCCACCGGCCCGGAGGTCGAGGAGCTGGCCGGGCTGCTGCGCGAGGCGTGCTCCGCGCTGACCCCCGAGGGGCGCCCGCTCTACGCCGGCCACGCCGACCAGCCGTGGCCCGACGAGCCGCTGCTGCAGGTGTGGCACGGCGCGACGCTGCTGCGCGAGCACCGCGGCGACGGGCACGTCGCCGTCCTGGTCCGGCGCGGCCTGTCGGGGATCGAGGCGCTGCAGACCCACAGCGCCACCGGCCGGGGCTTCACCCCGGCGGCCGCGCAGGCCCTGCGCGGCTGGACGGACGACGAGTGGGCGGCCGCCGCCGGGCGCCTGGCCGACCGCGGGCTGGTGGTCGACGGCGAGCTGACCGAGGCCGGGCAGCGGCTCCGCGCGGAGCTGGAGGCCGAGACCGACGCGCTCGCCCTCGAGGCGTGGGAGCACCTGGGTGCCGAGCGGACGGCGCGGGTCGTCGAGCTGGGCAAGCCGTTGTCGGCCCGGCTCGCCGGCGCCGGCGCCTACCCGGCCGGCGTCTTCGGGAAGTGACAGCGCGCCTCTCCGGCGCGGACGACGACGGGCCGACGGCGGACCTGGTCCGGGCCCGCCGCGGCGGCGAGCTCAGCGCCCTCGACCGGCTGCTGCTGCACAGCCCGCCGGTCGCCGAGGGCTGGAACGCGCTGCTCGGCGCGCTGCGGTCGGGCACCACCCTCGCCGCCGACCTCCGGGAGCTGGTGGTGCTGCGGGTCGCCGTGCTCAACGACGCGGCGTTCGAGTGGGCCGCCCACGAGCCGATCGCGCGGCGCGCCGGGCTGACCGAGCTGCACCTGCGCGTGCTGCGCCGGCCCGACGCGGGGGCACAGGCGGTGTGGACGCCGGTGCAGGCCGCCGTCCTCGCGTTCACCGACGCCTCGACCCGGCAGGTCGCCGTGCCCGACGAGGTCTTCGCCGCCGTCCGCGCGCACCTGGACGACCGGCAGGTCGTCGAGCTGACCGCGCTGGTCGCGGGCTACGCCATGGTGTCGCGCTTCCTCGTGGCGCTGCGGGTGCCGCCGCCGGAGGGCGAGGTCCCCGGCTGACCAGGCCGGGTCGGGTGTCCTGCGCCACACTCGATCACGGAGGTGGGGCACCGTGACGGCGACCGAGAACAGGCCCGGAAGTGTGCAGCGGACCGACGTGGACGCGGCCTTCCGCGGCAGTGCGACGTACCGCAGTCTGGGCGAGCAGCAGCTGAGCCCGGCCGAGGAGCGCTTCGAGAGGGGGCGCCGCACCGTCGGCCTCTTCCTCGCCCCGGTCGTCAGCGTGGTCTTCGCCCTGCTGCCGCTGGACCTGCCCAACGACCAGCAGCTGCTCGCGGCGGTGCTGCTCGGGGTCATCGTCCTGTGGGTCACCGAGCCGGTGCCGATCCCCGTCGGCGGCCTGATCGGCGTCGCCGCGATCGTCGTCCTCGGCGTGGTGCCGGCCGACGACGCGCTGTCGCCGTTCGGCTCGACGACGGTGTTCACCTTCATCGGCGCGTTCATCCTGGCCGCGGCGATGCTCAAGCACGGCGTCGCCCGCCGGTTCGCGATGTTCATCCTGTCGCTGCGGTGGGTCGGCACCTCGACCGCGCGGGTGGTCATCGCCTTCGGCCTGATCACCGCGCTGCTGTCGGCGTTCGTCTCGAACACCGCGACCGTCGCCATGCTGCTGCCGACGGCGCTGGGCATCCTCACCGTCATCGCCAAGCTCCTGCAGGACAAGGAGCTGGTGAAGCCGGACTTCGACCCGCTGCGGCTGCGGGTCGGCACCGCGCTCATGCTGATGCTCGCGTACGGCGCGAGCGTCGGTGGCCTCATCACGCCCGTGGGCACGCCGCCGAACCTGATCGGCCGCGGGCTGATCGAGGAGGCGACCGGCGAGCGGATCGGCTTCCTCGAGTGGATGCTCATGGCGCTGCCGATCTGCGCGCTCATGTTCGTGGCGCTGACCATCGTGCTGCTGCTGCTGAACCGGCCCGAGATCAAGCGCATCGAGGGCGTGGCCGAGTACATCGCGGCGGAGCGGGCCCAGATCGGGCCGTTCTCGAAGGCGGAGCGCAACACGATCATCGCCTTCGTCATCACCGTGGCGCTGTGGATCTTCCCCGGCGTCGTCGCGCTGGTGGCCGGCACGGAGTCGGACTTCTACACGACGATCAGCGACCGGCTCGACGAGGGCGTCGTCGCCGTCCTCGGCGCCTCGCTGCTGTTCCTGCTGCCCACGGACTGGGGCAAGCGGGAGTTCACGCTCAACTGGTCCGACGCCGCCAAGATCGACTGGGGCACGATCCTGCTCTTCGGCACCGGGATCATCTTCGGCTCGCTGCTGGCCGACACCGGCCTGGCCGAGACGATCGGCAACAGCTCCGCCGACTGGCTGGGCCTGACCAGCACATTCGCGATCACGGTCTTCGCGGTGATCCTGGCGATCATCATCTCGGAGACGACGAGCAACACCGCCTCGGCGGCGGTCGTGGTGCCGATCATCATCCCGGTCGCGGTGGCCGCGGGGATCGACCCGTTCGTGCCCGCGCTCGCGGCCACGTTCGCGGCGTCGTTCGGGTTCATGCTGCCGGTGTCGACGCCGCAGAACGCGATCGTCTACGGCTCCGGCGTCGTGCCGATCACCAAGATGATCCGGTCGGGGATCAGCTTCGACGTCCTCGGAGCGCTGCTGATCGTGGTGCTGCTGCCCCCGCTGATCTCCCTGGTCCTGCGCTGATCGCCGGCTGAACAGCGGGTGACGGGGGAGTGATCTCCGTCGTCCCCGGGGTGCGCCGCGCCGTCGGCGTGTCACGATGGACGACGGCCCGCACGACGCCGGCCACCGACCCGGGAGGAGGACGCGATGCGCAGCGAGCCGCCCAGTCCCAGTCCCGAGGTCCTCCCCGCCTGACGCCCCGCGGCCGCGCGTGGAGGACCGCCGCTGCGTCCTCCACCCAGCGCCCCGGGAGTCCCGTCATGGTCGAACGTCGCCTCGCGCCCCTCACCGCCCTCAGCACGCTGCGCCGCCCGCGTCCCGAGGTGGTCCGCCGCCCCGCCGCCGTCCCCGCGCAGCCCGAGCCGCCCGCCGACCGGCCGTCGCGGATCGTCGACAACGCCGTCTACGCCGGCGGCCGCCGGGTGGCCACCCCCGACACCGCCGCCGACAGCCACGAGTGGCTGACCGAGGGCTTCGACGACCGGATGGTCTGGCTGGGCCTGTACCGGCCCGAGCCCGGCGAGCTCGGGGAGCTGGCCGAGCAGTACGACCTGCCCGAGCTCGCCGTCGAGGACGCCATCCAGGCCCACCAGCGGCCCAAGTTCGAGCGCTACGGCGACACGCTGTTCGTCGTCCTGAAGGCGGCGCGCTACCTGGACGCCGCGGAGGAGGTGGAGTTCGGCGAGCTGCACCTGTTCCTCGGCCGGGACTTCGCGATCACCGTCCGGCACAGCGAGTCGCCGGACCTGTCCCGGGTCCGGCGACGGCTGGAGAGCGAGCCGGCGCTGCTGGCCAAGGGGCCCGAGGCGGTGCTGTACGCGATCCTCGACGCCGTCGTCGACGGGTACGCGCCGGTGGTGGCGGGCCTGTCCAACGACATCGACGAGATCGAGACCGAGGTCTTCCGCGGCGACCCCGGCGTCTCCCGGCGCATCTACGAGCTGTCGCAGGAGGTGCTGGAGTTCCAGCGGGCCGCGGCGCCGCTGACCGGCATCCTCGCGGCGATCACCGCCGGGTTCGACAAGTACGGCGTCGACGAGGACCTGCGCAGCTACCTGCGCGACGTCGCCGACCACGTCACCCAGGTGATCGAGCGGGTGGAGGGCTTCCGGCTGCAGCTGCGCGACATCCTCACCGTGAACGCGACCCTGGTGGCGCAGCGGCAGAACGAGGAGATCCGCGAGCTGACCGAGGCCTCGATCGCCCAGGGCGAGGAGGTCAAGAAGATCTCGGCCTGGGCCGCCATCCTGTTCGCCCCGACCCTGGTCGGCACGGTCTACGGCATGAACTTCGACGCGATCCCCGAGCTGCACTGGCACCTGGGCTATCCCTTCGCGCTGGTGCTGATGCTCGGGGTGAGCCTGACGCTGTACGCCGTCTTCAAGCGCCGCGACTGGATCTGACCGCCGGCGGCGCGCGGCTCGGGCCCCGGCGCCTCGGGCTCGTGCGGTGTTCCTCGTGCTCTCGCGGTGCTGGAGCACCGCAGGAGCGGGCACGACACCGCAGGAGTGCCGCGCCGACGGGTTCTCCGGGTCGAGCTCGCGCCTCGCGGGCCCTGCAGCACCGGCGACGCGCGAGGAACACCCGCAGAGGGGGGCCGCGACCGGGTCGGGCTCCGGGCCCGGCAGGAGCCGCGGCGCGTGGCGGGGAACAACCGCCTGGACGGTGCCGTTACCCTGCTTGCACAACTACACAGGGGGTGATTGGTCTCGACTGCGGTCGGATGACCAGGGGAAGCGAGCCGAGGAAGGCAACGATGAGCTCGTTAACCATGCGTTGCAAACAACACAAGCGCCGACTCCAGTCAGCGCGAGTTCGCCCTCGCTGCCTGATCAGCTAGGTCGACTCTGTCAGCCCGGGTTCGTCACCGGCCCGGATCCTGGCATCAGCTAGGTGACTGACCCTCCGCTCCGGTCGCGGGAGCGGCGGGGACACCAAACAGCGACTGGGCCCGTCACACCGACCTGTTCGTGGGATCGGTGGGGTCGAGCAGAGACGCAGCGGACTGCGCTCGGAGAAGCCCTGGTGATGCGTCGTAGGACGCGGGTTCGATTCCCGCCACCTCCACCCACCCACCCCTGGGGTCCTGGTGAGAGCCAGGGCCCGCTGTTGGCGAAGAGCCGGGGTCACCGCAGGCAGCGGTGGCCCCGGCTCTCGGCGTCTCCGCAGTCGTCCGGCCCGTCAGGGCGCGAACGCGAGCACGTCGCGGGCGACCTGCCGGCTGGAGGCGGCGCGCACGTGCCCCGCCCCGGGATACCAGGTCAGCCGGCAGTCGGGGATCAGCTCCGCGGTCTCCCGGACGACCTCCCGGGTGAAGAACTGGTCGCGGTCGCCGCAGATCAGCAGGACCGGCGCGGTGATCCGGGGCAGGACGGCGCGGGAGTCGAAGGTCAGTTCGGACTCGAGCTCGACCACGAGGTCCTCGGTCGGGGTCGCGGAGAGCGCGGACCTGGCCACCAGCGGCCCGAGCAGTCGCCGGACCGCCCGCCAGCGGTCGCCCGGCAGCACGTACTCGGCGAACGCGGCGCCGGCCCCGGTCCGGTCGCCCCGCAGCAGGGCGTCGGCCAGCCGGCGGTCGACCGCCTTGCCCCAGGCGTTGACCTCGCAGCCGGCGACGACGAGGGCCACCCGCTCCGCGGACGACGGGTGCGCGGCGGCCAGGTGCTGGGCGACCATCCCCCCGTAGGACTCGCCGACGACGAGGTGGACCGACCCGCCGAACTCCTCGGCGACGAGCCCGGCGTAGTCGTCGGCGATGTCGGGGACGCCGTGCCCCGCAGGCATGTGCCGGCGCCGGGTGACCAGCCAGACCGTGTAGCCGGCCGAGACGAGCGGCGCGGACCAGCGCAGCGTGGCGCGGCGCACCAGGCCGGACGGGACGGAGCTCCCCGGCCCACCCGGGAGCATCAGCAGCGTCCGCGGCCCGTCCCCCCAGGTCAGGTACTCCATCCCGTTGGGGAAGGTGCCGGCCCGCGGCTCCCCGCGGGGCGTGGTCCGGACAGCCATGGCATCACCCTCGGTGGCCCGGAACGGTGTGGGCGGCTCCACCGCCTCGGACGGCACCCTGGCGCGCACCGCCGCCGGTGCTGAGGGGCGAAGGACCCGGGAACGACAGCGGGCCCCCGTCCACCACCGGCTCCCGGGCCTTCCGGGCCCGGCCGACGACCGCCCCGCGTGACGTGCGTGGGCCGGCTCCAGCCCTCATCCCGGCGGGTCCAGCCGGAGCCGCCCGCCGGAGCGCTGGTCCAGTGCCCGGTCGAGCGTGCCGCGTGCGGTGAGGCCGAGGAGGCGCGGGACGTCGGCGGTGAGCCGGCTCTGCTGGTCGGACGGCGCGCGGAGCCGGGTCGTGAGACAGCCACCCGCGAAGAGGTCGTAGCGGGTGGTCGTCGACCGGTCGGCCCCGGTGGTCACCCGTTGGTAGCTCCGGATGCCCGGCCCGTCCGAGGGGATCTCGTCGGCGCCGCTCGGCGCGCACTCCGCCGACAGCGTGGCCACCAGTGCCGCCTCACCTGCCCGGTCGTGGTCGAACGTCACGACGGACTCGCCGTCGACGACCGTCACGTGGCCGAGCGTCCAGCCGGCCGGTAGCGACTGCACGCACACCACGCGGGAGGCGGTGGGCACCGACTGGGCGAGGAGCCACTGCGGCTGGGCGTCGGTGCAGGAGAGCGAGTGGACGTAGATGTCCCCCGAGCGGGGCAGCGGGTCGGCCCGGCCACCGATGACCACCTCGTAGGCGAGCACCAGCACGAAGGCCGTCGCCGCGAGGAGCAGCAGCCGGCGGGCGGTCCAGCGTTGTACCGGGATCGACCGAGGGGGCCGAGGGAGGAGCCGCACGAACTCGGCGTGCAGGTCGCGGCCCTCCACACGCATCATGCGGCGCAGCTGGGAGGGGAGCGCCAAGCCGCGGGCGGCTGCGAACCCCTCGCTGATCTCCTCGACGCTGAACTCCTGGAGAGCACGCCGGTACACCCGCTCCGTGTCGCTGCGCAGCGCCAGGCACAACATCATGTTCGCCAGGTCGACGGCTTGCCGCCACGGGCTCGGCCGGGCTTCGGCGAAGGCCACGTCGATCACCAGCAGGCGGCCGTCCCGCACCAGCAGGTTGGCCGGCTTGACGTCCCGGTGGGCCAGCCCGCCGTCCCACAGCTTGCGGATGATCTGCATCCCGTCGTCGATGATCCGGTCGTCGACAGCGGCCTGGCCGAGCTCCACCGCACCGTCGAGGAACTCGGTGACCAGCAGGTACTCCCGCTCCGGGGTGATCTCCACGAACCCGTACGGAGTGGGGCTCGGCAGGCCGGCCCGATGCATGAGGAAGAGGGCGTAGTCCTCCTGCTGGACCAGGCGGCGCACGGTGTGGAAGGGCTTCTCGTCCTCCAGCTGTCCGTACAGCAGCTCCCGCCCGAGCTTGTACCAGCGGTCGGCCTGCAGGTGGCTCTTCGCGTACAGCTTCCCGAACAGGACCCGGGGCGGATCGCCCGGGACGCCGATCCGCAGCGGGGTGGAGCCGGCCGAGCCGGAGAGACCGAACGGCCTGACGTCGCCGACGACCAGGCCCATCTGGTCCTGCAGGGCTCGGCGGATCGCCTCGCCGCGGGGGCCGCCGACGTCGAGGTGGGCCGTGCGACCCCGCCGGTAGCTGACCGGGAACACCTCGTTGGGCGCGAACCACCGGAAGGCCAGCAGCGGGACGGTCACGCCCAGGACGGTCCCGACGAGGACGTCGGAGGGGGCGTCCACGCCGAGCGCCACCCGGCTCAGCCCCACGAGCGTCACCACGGCGCTCGCGATCCACTTGCCGCGATTGCGCCACCGGCCCTCGGGCACCAGCGAGTACAACATGATCACCAGGCCGGCGGTGAACAGCGCCATCGGGAGGGACGGCATGGCCGAGCCGGTCCAGTCCGTCCGGGACGCCACACCGAACGGCCGCGGTCGCCGGGCCGCCTCGGCGAGCCAGATCCCGGCCAGGAACTGCAGCACCGTCACCACGCCCAGCGCGATGATCAGGTGCCGGAAGCGGCGCAGGGCGAGCAGGGCGAGCAGCAGCGCCGGCCCCACGAGGTCCAACACCGTCCAGGAACTGGCCCAGGCCAGGGCGCGGAAGGTGTCGACCCCTGCCGGGCCGTCCGCCTGCTGCAGCCACCGGGCGACGGCCTGGTCGGCGACGGTCACGTCGACCGCGATGCCGCGCAGCCCCCGGGCGAAGACGAGCACCGTGAGCGCGACGAGCACGACAGCCGCGACCAGCCATCCGACGCCGCTGGTCTGCAGGTGGTGCGGCAGCGCCGGAGGCTCTCCGGACGGCCGGCGGCGGAGCTGTGTCCTCCCCCGGAGCACCGGGACGGCCCCGCGCACCGCGCGCTCGGCGGGAAGGTCCATCGCCGCTCCCCTCGGGCACCGATCGCCCGGGCGTCAGCACCATCCTGGGGCGCGCCACCGACTGTCAAGGCGTGCTCGTCCGGTCCGCCGGCTGACGTCCGGCCCGTAGGGGACGTCGACGGGGTCCCCGGCCGCGGCGTCTTCCCGGCGCCGCGTGAGCCGGCCGGCTCAGGCCTGCCGGCAGAACTGCAGGAGCAGCCTCTGGATCCAGGGGGCGATGCCCACGGGGTTTCGGCGTCCGCCGCGAGGAGCATCACAGGGAGCACGGCCCGCCTCCTACCGGCATCCCGCCTCGTGGCTGACCAGTGGCGACACGCCGCTCGCGGGCGTGACACCCCGCCGCACCGTCGGCACATGACGACGACCACACCCCATCGGGGCTGCGGGAAATGGCGGACCGCTCGATTTCCCCGGAGGGTGGGAGTGATGGGCTGAGCGCGTTCCGTGTTCGGCCCCGCGCGTCCGCAGACCGCGGACCGAGTCCCCGCACACGGATCGGAGGGCGCCCCCCGGGGTGCAGCACCTGCTTGTGACGACGTCCCACCCGGAGCGGGCGACCCCGCTCGACCAGGAGCCGACCGGCCCCGACACCGACCAGCACCCGGCGATCGCCGAGCCGCCGCCCGTGGCCGACGAGCGGGGCTCGCTCGACCGCGTGGTCTTCAGCGTGGCCGCGGTCCTCGCCGTCGCCTTCGTGGCCTGGGGCTTCCTCAGCCCCGTCGGGCTGGGCTCGGCCAGCGGGTCCGCGCTGACCTGGATCGAGGAGAACCTCGGCTGGCTGTTCGTGACCCTGGCGTCGGCGTTCGTCGTCTACGTGCTGTGGCTGGCGGCCAGCCGGTACGGCCGGATCCCGCTCGGCCGCGACGACGAGGCGCCGGAGTTCCGGACGGTCTCCTGGATCGCGATGATGTTCAGCGCCGGCATGGGCATCGGCCTGATGTTCTACGGCGTCGCCGAGCCGCTCGCGCACTACGTCTCCCCGCCGCCCCGCTCGGTCGAGGCCGAGACCCCCGAGGCGGTCCAGACGGCGATGGCCACCACGCTGTTCCACTGGACGCTGCACCCGTGGGCGATCTACGCCGTGGTGGGCCTCGCGATCGCCTACGGCACCTTCCGCCGCGGCCGCAAGCAGCTGATCAGCGCCGCGTTCGAGCCGCTGTTCGGCCGGCGCCGCACCGAGGGCCCGGCCGGCCGGGTCATCGACGTCCTCGCCATCTTCGCCACGCTCTTCGGCTCGGCCGCCTCGCTGGGCCTGGGCGCGCTGCAGATCGGCAGCGGGGTGGAGATCCTCGGCTGGGCGGGGTCGGTCGGCAACGGCGTGCTGGTCGGCATCATCGCCGTCCTCACCGCCGCGTTCGTCGCCTCCGCGGTGTCCGGCGTCGGCCGGGGCATCCAGTGGCTCTCCAACGTGAACATGGTGCTGGCGCTCGTGCTGGCCGTGTTCGTGTTCGTCGTCGGCCCGACCGTGTTCGTCCTGAACCTGGTGCCCGAGGCGGTCGGGAGCTACTTCTCCGACCTGGCCGACATGGCCGCCCGCACCGAGGCCTCCGGCGGCGACGCGATGGCCGAGTGGCTGCGCGGCTGGACGGTCTTCTACTGGGCCTGGTGGGTCTCCTGGACGCCGTTCGTCGGCCTGTTCATCGCCCGGATCAGCCGCGGCCGCACCATCCGGCAGTTCGTCACCGGCGTGCTGCTGGTGCCGAGTGCGGTGACCCTCGTGTGGTTCGTCGTCTTCGGTGGCGCCGGCATCGCCGCGCAGCGCGACGGGGCGGACGTCGCCGGGCAGGCCACCTCCGAGGGGCAGCTGTTCGGCGTCCTCGAGCAGTACCCGCTGGCCACCGCGATGACGGTGCTGGTCATGGTCCTGGTGGCGATCTTCTTCGTCTCCGGCGCCGACGCCGCCTCGATCGTCATGGGCTCGCTGTCCGAGCGCGGCACGATCAACCCCAGCCGGCGGACCGTCGTCTTCTGGGGCGTCGTGATGGGCGCGGTCGCCGCGGTGATGCTGCTGGTCGGCGGCGACGAGGCGCTCACCGGCCTGCAGAACCTGACGATCATCGCCGCGCTGCCCTTCGCCCTGGTCATGGTCGGGCTGGCGGTGTCGCTGGCCAAGGACGTGCGCTCCGACCCGATGGTGCTGCGCCGCACCTACGCCACCGAGGCGGTCGAGCAGGCCGTCGTCGAGGGCATCACCCGGCACGGCGAGGACTTCGTGCTCGTCGTGGAGGCGGCCACGGTCGCCGACGACGAGGCGGACGACGGGGACGGCCGGGCGGCGGCCGTCCCGCCGGTGCAGTTCGTCGACAACAGAGCGGGCCGGGTCCCGGTGACCGAGGAGACCCGCGCCGGCGTCGTCGGGAGGTCCTCGGTGCCGGGGACGCCCCGGGGGTGAGCCCGGCCCGGGAGCTGCTGCGCGAGCCCTGGGTGCAGCGGGGGGTGCGCGCGGCGCTGGCGGCCGCCCTGGCCTGGCAGGTGGCCACCCTGCTGCCGCCGCCGATGTCGCAGTACGCCTACTACGCCCCGCTCGGTGCGGTCATCGCCGTGCACCCGACGGTCGCCGACTCCGCCGCGGCGGCCTGGCGCACCGTGGTCGCGATCCTGCTGGGGTTCGGCCTGGCGGTCGTGGTGCACGAGCTGACCCGGTCGATCCCCAACGCGATCACCATCGCGCTGATCGTGGCGCTGGCGGTCGTCGTCGAGCAGTGGCGGGCGCTGCGCGAGCACGCCAGCTGGGTGAGCTTCGCCGCCGTCCTCATGCTCACCGTCGGGACGGCGGCCGACCCGGCGCGGTACGCCCTCGCCTACGCCGGGCTCACGCTGGTGGGAGCGGCGATCGGGGTGTTCGTGACCACCGTGCTGTTCCCGCCGCTGCAGCTCACCGCGGCCGTGCGCAGCATCGGGACGACCCGCGGGCTGCTCGCCCGGCACCTGCGCGACCTCGCCGACGGACTGCGGCGCGGCGCCGTGCCCACCACCGACGAGTGGGTGCGCCGCGGGGACGAGTTGGAGGCGGCGCTGGACCGGCTGCGGGCCGCCGAGGGCCTGGTCGAGCGGGCCCGGCGGGCCAACCCGCGGGCCCGGCGCTGGGGCGGCAGCGCGGCGAGCATCCGGGAGCAGTCCCGCGCGCTGGACCGCGTCGCGGTCCTCGTCGACGACCTCACCATGCTGGTCGTGGAGTTCCAGCCGCACCGGCACGGCGGCGACGGCCTGGACGACCGCATCGACGGCGGGACCGGGCGCCTGCTGGCCGAGGCCCTGGAGAGCCTGGCCCACGTCGTCTGCGTCCCCTACGCGACCGGCGACGACGACCGCACCCCGGACGGGCGCGCCGCCGCCATCCGGTCGGCCGAGGAGGCACTGGAGCGACTGGCCACGCTGCTGCGCACGACCCACGTGCCCGACGACGACGCGTTCTTCGCCCTCGGCGCGGTGACCGTCGGGATGCGCCGCTCGCTGGACACCTTGCGGGACCAGCCGGTGCAGCCGGGCGCCTGACCGGGCGCCGGTGCCTCCGGCGGCGGGGCGGTCCGGCTCCTGCCATCCTCGTCCCATCGGCTGATGCGGGCCGGTGCGCCGTGCGCGCGCGGTCCGGTGGTTCCTGACCGGGGAGGTCGCATGGGGACGACGGAGGAGCGGACGCCGGGGGAGACCGGTGAGGAGCGCCGGCGCGGGGCCTTCAGCTCCCGGCGGGTCTTCATCCTCGCGGCGATCGGGTCGGCGGTCGGGCTCGGCAACATCTGGCGGTTCCCCTACGTCGCCTACGACAACGGTGGCGGCGCCTTCGTCGTGCCCTACCTCGTGGCGCTGCTGACCGCCGGCCTGCCGTTCCTGCTGCTCGACTACGCGCTCGGGCACCGCCACCGCGGCTCGGCGCCCCTCTCCTTCGCCCGGCTCCGCCGCGGCACCGAGGGCCTCGGCTGGTGGCAGGTGGCCATCTGCTTCGTCATCGCCGTCTACTACGCGGCCGTCCTGGCCTGGGCGGTGCGCTACACCTTCTTCTCGCTCGACCAGGCGTGGGGCGCCGACCCCGAGGGCTTCTTCTTCGGCGAGTTCCTGCAGGCCGGTGACGTCGGGGTCAGCAGCGACGTGGTGCCCGGGGTGCTGTGGCCGCTCGCGCTCGTCTGGCTCGCCGTCCTGCTGGTCCTCGCCCTCGGCGTCCAGAAGGGGATCGGGCTCACCTCCCTGGTCTTCATCCCGGTGCTGGTGCTGGCCTTCGCCGCGCTCGTCGTGCAGGCGCTGACCCTGTCCGGCGCCGGGGACGGGCTCGACGCGCTGTTCACGCCGGACTGGTCGGCGCTCGGCGACCCCTCGGTCTGGGCCGCCGCCTACGGCCAGATCTTCTTCTCGCTGTCCGTCGGCTTCGGGATCATGATCACGTACGCCTCGTATGTGCGCCGCCGCGAGGACATGGTCGGCTCCGGTCTGGTCGTGGGCTTCGCCAACTCCAGCTTCGAGCTCCTGGCCGGCATCGGCGTCTTCGCCGCCCTCGGCTTCATGGCCCAGGCGAGCGGGGTCGCGGTGGACGAGGTCGCGAGCGACGGGATCGGCCTGGCCTTCATCGCCTTCCCGACGATCATCAGCGAGGCCCCGGGCGGTGCCCTCATCGGCGTGCTCTTCTTCGGGTCGCTGGTGATCGCGGGCATCACCTCGCTGATCAGCGTGATCGAGGTGGTCATCTCCGCGGTCCGCGACAAGTTCGACACCGGCCGCCTCACCGCCACCCTCGCGGTCGTCGTCCCGCTGGCGCTGCTGAGCCTCGTCCTGTTCAGCACGACGAGCGGCATCTACGTGCTCGACGTCGTCGACCACTTCGTCAACCAGTACGGGATCCTCGTGGTCGCGCTGATCAGCATGCTGGTCGTGTCGTGGTGGCTGCGGGCGCTGCTGCCCCTGGGCGAGCACCTCAACGTGCACGGCCGGCCGCGGGTCGGCCTCGGCTGGCGGGTGCTGACCAGCCTCGTGGCCCCGGCGGGCCTGGCCGTCGTCCTCGTGCTCGCCCTGCAGGACGACCTCGAGGCGCCGTACGAGGGCTACCCCACCTGGCTGCTGCTGACCTTCGGCTGGGGGATGGTCGTGGCGTTGCCGGTGGTCGGCTTCCTCCTCGCCCGGCTCCGGTGGCGGCCGGGGACCCACCTGGACGGCCCGCCGCCGGGGTCGGATCCGGCGGCGCCGCTGGAGGCGACGGCCGCTGGGTCGCCGTCTGACGAGGGAGGACGCCGGTGAGCGCGAGCGCGGTCGTGATGATGCTGATCGCGATGGCCGTGATCTGGGGCGGCCTCGCGTTGGCCGTGGTCAACCTCGTGCGCCACGGGGCCGTCGAGGAACGCGCCGAGAACCGGCGACCGGACCGCTGACCCACCCGTCCCGGCGGGGCAGCCCCCACCACGCGGTCAGGCCGCCGACGACCGCCCACAGCGCCGGGATCGCCAGGCCGGTGACCGGGCCGAAGACGTCGACCTCGCTGGGGTGCACCCGGACGGCGACGGCGCCGGCCCGGTCGGGCAGGAAGACGGCCACCCGCTGCAGCACCGGCAGCAGCTCCAGCAGCGGGGAACGCTTCGGCGTGGGAACCGGACGGTCGTCCGTCGGCGGGCCGACGTCCACTCCGGCATCGTCGTGCTCTGCCCACCGAGCACCTCGACGCCGTCGACGCCGACTGACCCCGGCTGACCCCGGCGGTCGCGGTGGCCTCGTCGGGCGCGCACCATTGCCGACCATGCGGAGAGAGGTCGACGTCCGCACCGAGACGGTGATCGCCCGGCCGGTGGCGGAGGTGGCCGCCTACGCGGCGGACCCGTCCCGGGCGACCGAGTGGTACGCGAACATCGACTCGGTCGAGTGGCGGACGGAGCCGCCGGTCGGTGTGGGCTCCCGCATGGACTTCGTCGCCCGGTTCCTCGGGCGCCGCATGGCCTACACCTACGAGGTCACGGACCTGGTGCCGGGCGAGCGCCTGGTCATGCGGACGGCGCAGGGGCCCTTCCCGATGGAGACCACCTACACCTGGGAGGCCGTGGACGACGGCCACACCCGGATGACGCTGCGCAACCGTGGCCGGCCGCGGGGCTTCTCCCGGTGGGTGGCGCCGGTGATGGCGTCCGCCGTCCGCCGGGCCAACCGCGCGGATCTCGTCCGCCTCCGCGCGCTGCTCGAGCGCAGCTGACGGCTGACGGCGGGCGCGGCTAGTCCGGACGGGCCGCCGGGGAGGTCCAGCCGGCGCGGTGCAGCCGCTCCGCGCCGTCGAGGAGCAGGTCGAGCGCGAACTCGAACTCGAACTGCTCGTCGCAGCCGCCGCCGACCCGGCCGAGGTCGCCGGCCGTGGCGGCCACCGCGATCTCCAGCACGTGCGGGAACCGCCGGGCGAACTCCCGCGCCATCGCGTCCTGCTCCTCCGGCGTCGGCGGCCGCTCGGGCGGCGGCTCCTCGAACAGCTCGGGGCTGAAGCCCCAGATCCGGTTGCCCAGCGCGTGCATGACGTGGTGGGTCAGGTCGGGGGAGAGGCCCCCGGCGCGGAACCCGCCGGCGACGGCGTCCATGTGCCCGAGCACGGCCGGCGTCCGGCGGGTGCTGCCCTCGATGGCCCGCCGCGCCCAGGGGTGGCGCAGCACCGCGCGGCGCGCGGACAGCACGCGCTCGCGCACGGCCTCCTTCCAGCCCAGCGCCGGGTCCGGCGGCTCGATCTCGCCGAGGACGGCGTCGACCATGCCGGCGACCAGCTCGTCCTTGTCGGCGACGTGCTTGTACAGCGCCATCGGGACGACGCCCAGGCGCTGCGCCAGGCCCCGCATGCTCACCGCGCCGATGCCCGCCTCGTCGGCCAGCGCCACGGCGGCGCGCAGCACCCGGTCGCGGTCCAGCCGCTCCCGTCGCGGTGCGCTCATCGCCGTCCCCCGGTCCGCCGCTTGACAGGCGTACATCGTACACCTAGCGTGCCGGCGCAGAGGTGTACGCCGTACACCTACGAGTGAGGAGGAGCCCGATGGAGCGGACGAGACGGGCGGCGGGTGCCGCCGGGGTGCTGTTCCTGCTCACCCACGTGACCTCGGTCCCGGCGGCGCTGGTGTACGCGTCGGTGCTCGCCCCCGGCGGTGCCCTGGACGCCGCCGACCGGACGGCGGTGCTGGTGGCCGCCCTCCTCGAGGTCGTCCTCGCCCTCGGTGTCGTCGGTACCGCCGTGGTGCTCTTCCCGCTGGTCCGGCGGCAGCACGAGGGGACCGCGCTGGGCTACGTGGCGCTGCGGACCCTGGAGGCCGGCGTCATCCTCGTCGGCGTCGTCACCGTCCTCGCCGTGGTGACGCTGCAGGGGGACGACCCGGCGCTCGCCGGAGTGCGCGACGGGCTGGTCGCGGTGCACGACTGGACGTTCCTCGTCGGGCCCGGTCTGGTCTGCGGCGCGAACACGGTGCTGCTGGCCTCCCTGCTGTACCGCTCGGGCCAGGTGCCGCGGTTCATCCCGCTGCTCGGCCTGGTCGGCGGCCCGCTGGTCGCCGCCGCCAACGCCGGGAAGCTGCTGGGGCTCTACGACTCGATCTCCGGTGCGGCCGGCGTGGTCGTCGTCCCGATCTTCGCCTGGGAGGTCTGCCTCGCCGTGTACCTCATCGCCCGCGGGGTGCGGACGCCGGCCGCCGACCCGGTCCCGCCCGCGGCACCGGTCCCGGTCGCGGCCGCCGCCGGCGCCCGGTAGGCATCCCCGTGTGCCGATGACGACGTTCGACGCCCCCGCCGGCCCGCTGCCCGGGTACCTCGCCGAGCCGGAGGGGCCGGGCCCCTGGCCGGGCGTCGTCGTCGTGCACGACGCCCTCGGCCTCAGCGCGGACATCCGGCGGATCACCGACCGGTTCGCCGCGAACGGGTACCTCGCCCTCGCCCCGGGGCTGTTCCGGCGCGGCAACCGGCTGCGCTGCGTCGTCACCACGCTGCGGTCGCTGCACCAGGGCCGCGGGCCGGCCGTGGACGACGTCCTCGCCGCGGCCGCGCACCTGCGCGCCGACCCCCGCTGCACCGGGAAGGTCGGCTCGGTCGGGTTCTGCATGGGCGGCGGCTTCGCGCTGCTCACCGCGCCCAGCGGCAGCTTCGACGCCGCGGCACCGAACTACGGCATCTGGCCCGCCGACCGCGATGCGCTGGCCCGCGCGTGCCCCACCGTCGCCAGCTACGGCGCGCAGGACCGCCTGCTGAAGGGCGCGGCGGCGCAGCTGGAGGAGCGGCTGACCGCCGGTGGCGTCCCGCACGACGTGGTGGAGTACCCCGGCGTCGGCCACTCGTTCATGAACGAGTGGTCGACGCCGGGGCCGCTGCGGTTCGTCGAGCGCACCGCCGGGCTGGCCTACTCCCGCCCCGAGGCGGAGGACGCCTGGCGCCGGATCCTCGCCTTCTTCGGCGAGCACCTGCGCTGACCGCCCCCGGGCGGGGCGGGCTCAGCGCGTGCCGTTGCCCCCGCGGGCGGCGCCGGCCGTCGGCCGCCCGTCCCGGGTCGCCAGGTCCATGACCGAGCTGCCGGCGGCCAGGCGGTAGGCCTCGGCCAGCATCCGCAGCAGCTCCGCCTTCTCCGTGGCCTTCAGCGCCGCTTTCATGTTGTTCTCCGCCTGGTCCCGGATGGCGTTGAACAGCGCTTCCTGTGCCGCGCGCTTCGCCTCGTTCTGCATCGTGGGCCTCCCTCGGGCTGCGCCGGCCCCCTGCCCCCGATGCCGTCCCCGGGCCGACTGTCGTGGTCGGGAGTCTGCTACCCAGCCGGGCGACCAGCCAGTCCAGCCGTGCGGAGGGGCTCAGGACGGCGGCGGCGAGTGGTGCTCGTGCTGCACCAGCCACCGGTCGCCGTCCCGCCGCAGGCCCACGGTCAGCCGGATCGGGAAGCCCTCGCCCCCCGCCGGGCCCACGGTGATGTCGCCGTAGGCGTAGGCGACGTCCTCGCCGGCGACCACGCTCAGCCGGGAGACGTCGAACTGCCCGCGGCCCTGCGCCGACCAGAACAGCTCCCAGCTGGCCCGGTAGGCCGCCGGGCCGCGCACGGTGGCCGGCGGGATCACGTCGAACAGGACGACGTCCGCGGCGTGCGCCGCCACCGCCCGGTCGGCGTCCGCCTCGCGCACCGCCTCCGCCCAGTCCGCCAGCGCCGCCCGCACCTCGTCCTCGCGTCCCATGCCGGTGCAGACGGATGTGAACGGCGGGAGTCATCGAGCCCCACGCCTCCCTCGGAAGGGGCAGGTCGTGTTTCGCGGCTGGAGGACGGCGGTGCGGCTGCCGATGCCCGGGTATCCGACGAGGGGAGCCGGTCATGGACACGGCATGCAGGGCAGTGGCGCGGGCGGGCACGACGGCGGCGACGGCGTCCCTGGACTCCGAGCAGCCCTGGCCGCTGCTGCTGGTCGCCGGCTGGCTGACCACCGCCAGCGACTGCGCGCTGACCGCCGGGCTGGTGGCCGACCTGGACGGTGAGCTCGTCTGACCCGGACGGGTCACCCGCCGGGCGCCGGTCGACCCCGCTCCGCGATCATGACCCGGTGACGACGCCGCCGACGCCTGCCCGTCCGGCGGGGCGCGGGGGCGGACGGCGGCCCGGCCCCGTGCAGCGCGCCGACGAGGTGCTCGCGTGGGCGCCCAGCGGCCGCAACGCCGTCCCGCTGATCGTCGTCCTGGTCAACCTCGCCAACCTCGTCGGCGTCGGCACCGTCGCCCTGCTGCTGCTCGGGGTCGGCGAGGACACCGCCGCCGGCCGCGCGGCGGTGCTGTGGGCCGCGCTGGCCTACCTGGTGGTCGCGTTCCCGGCGGGCACCTGGGCCGGGCTGCGCCACCAGCGGGTCACCACCTCGTGGCTGCTGGCCGGCCGCGAGCCGACCCGCGAGGAGGCGGCCCGCGCGCTGCGGCTGCCGGTCGACGCCGCCCTGGTCGCCGCCACGGTCTGGCTGATCGGCTCCGTCCTGCTCGGCACGGTCGCCGCGGTCGCCTATCCCGACTCCCGGGTCGGCATCCGCATCGCCGTGGCGGTGCTGCTCGGCGGGGTGGTCACCGCCGGTGTCACCTACCTGCTCGTGGCCCGCGCCGCCCGGGCGGTCACCGCCCGCGCGCTGGCCGCCCACCCGCCGACCGGCCGGCTGGCGCTCGGCGTCCGGCCCCGCCTGCTGCTCACCTGGGGGATCACCAGCGGGGTGCCGCTGATCGGCGTCGTGCTGCTGTTCCTGGACCCGACCAACCCCGACGGTCCGGGCGCGGCGGCGGTGGTGTTCCTCGTCGTCGTCGCGCTGCTGGTCGGGCTGCTGGCCACCCTGCTCAGCGCCCGCGCCGTCGGTGCGCCGCTGCGCGACCTGCGCCAGGCGGTGCAGCGGGTGGGCAGCGGCGACCACTCGGTGCGCGTCGTCGTCGACGACGCCGGCGAGATCGGCCTGCTTCAGGCAGGGGTCAACGCGATGGCCGCCGGGCTGGCCGAGCGCGAGCGGCTGCGCGACCTGTTCGGCCGGCACGTGGGGACGACGGTCGCCCAGCGCGCGCTCACCGACGGCGTCTCCCTCGGCGGGGAGGTGCGCACGGTCGCGGCGCTGTTCGTCGACATCGCCGGCTCCACCGCGCTGGTGCGCCGCACCGGGCCCGAGGAGATGGTCGGGCTGCTCAACCGGTTCTTCGCCGTCGTCGTCGACACCATCGAGGACGAGGGCGGGCTGGTGAACAAGTTCGAGGGCGACGCGGCGCTGTGCGTCTTCGGCGCACCCGCCGAGCACCCCGACCCGGCCGCGGCGGCGCTGCGCGCGGCCCGGCGGATCTGCGACGCCGTCCGCGCGGCGGGCGAGGTCGACGTGGGCGTCGGCGTCGCCTGCGGCCCGGTCTGGGCCGGTCAGGTCGGCGCGGCCAGCCGGCTGGAGTACACGGTGATCGGCGACCCGGTGAACGAGGCCGCCCGGCTGACCGAGCTGGCCAAGGACCACCCCGGGCGGGCGGTGGCCAGCGAGGCGACGGTGTCCGCCGCGGGCAGCGACGAGCGGGCGCACTGGACCGCAGACCGGGCGGTCGAGCTGCGCGGCCGCGGCGAGCCGACGCGCACCTGGGTGCGCCGCACCGCCTGACGCCCCTGGCCCGCTCCCCGTCAGACGCGGACACTCCGGCACCAGTGAACAGCTCGGGCCCCCCGGAGCTACAGGTGCAGCATGAGGCAGGAGCCGCGCTCAGACGGTGACCTGCTGGCGGCCGTCGCCGACCGGGACCGCCAGGCACTGCACGAGCTCTACGACCGGCACGCGCCGTGGCTGCGCGCGCGGCTGTCCCGCCGCTGCGGCGACGACGGCGTGGTCGAGGAGGTCGTGCAGGACACCTTCCTCGCCGTCTGGCGCACCCCGACCGGCTACCGCGGCACCGGCGACGTCGCCGCCTGGCTGTGGGGCATCGGCATCCGCCGGCTGCTCGCCGCGGTCCGGCCGCGGCGGCCGCTGCCGCTGCGCCTGCTCGTCCCGCCGCCCGCGCCCTCGGCCGAGGACGAGGTGCTGCTCGGCGTCGAGCACGGCGACCTAGCCGCCGCGGTCGACGGGCTCTCCCCGGAGCTGCGGGCCGTCGTCCGCGCGGTGGTGCTGGACGGGCTGACCAGCCGCGAGGCCGCCCGGCTGCTCGGGGTGCCCGCGGGCACCGTCCGGACCCGGATGGCCCGGGCCCGCACGCAGATGCAGGAGGCGCTCGCATGAGCTGGCACGTCGACGCGGGAACGGCGGCGGGGTACCGGGCCGGGGCCCTGACCGAGGCCGCCGCGGCGTCGGTCGAGGCGCACCTGCTGCAGTGCGCCGGCTGCCGGGGGGACCTCGCGGCGACCGCGCCGGAGGCCGAGCGGGCCGCCCACGAGCGCACCTGGGCCGCCCTCGGTGCGGCGCTCGACGCCGAACCGGCCTCCGCCGCCGAGCGGGTGCTGGGCCGCCTCCTTCCACCGCACGTGCTCCGCCTGCTCGTCGCCGCACCGGCCGTGCGGCGCGCCTGGTGGGCGGCCGGGACGGCGCTGCTCGCCCTCGCGCTGGCCGCCTCCTACCTGGGCAGCGGCACCTTCGGGACGGCGCTGTTCGTCGTCACCGCCCCGCTGCTGCCGCTGGCCGGGGTCGCGCTGGCCTACGGCGCGGTCGACGACCTGGCCGGCGAGGTGGCCGGCACCGCCCCGTATCCCCGCTTCCGGCTGCTGGTGCTGCGCACGGCGGCGGTCGCGGCGGTCACCCTGCCGGTCACCGGCCTGCTGTCCCTCGCCCTGCCCGGCGGCGTCCGCCCGGCGACGCTGTGGCTGGCGCCCGCGCTCGCCCTGTGCACCCTGACCCTCGCGCTGTCGGCCCGCGCCGATCCCCGCCGCGTCGCCGCCGTCCTGACCCTGCTGTGGCTGGCCGCCTGCTGGCACGTCCTGCGCCCGGCGCGGGGCGCCCCGGACGTCGACGCGGTGCTGGCCCGCTCGCTCGCCTTCCGTCCGGCCGGCCAGGCGGCGCTGCTGTGCGTCGCCGTCCTGGCGCTGTTCGTCGCCGTCACCCGCCGCACCACCTTCGAGGACAGGAGCAGGAGATGACCCTCCCCGTCGCGCTCGCCGGCGTCGGCAAGCGCTATCGCGGCACGACCGCCCTGGACGACGTCACCCTGGACCTCGCCCCGGGGGTGACCGGGCTGCTGGGCCCCAACGGCGCCGGCAAGACGACGCTGCTGCGCATCGTCGCCACGGCGCTGGCCCCCAGCAGCGGCTCCGTGCGGGTGCTCGGGCACGACCCCGCCGACCCCGCCGGGCGGCTGGCGATCCGCCGGCGGCTCGGCTACCTGCCGCAGGACTCCGGCGTGTACACCGGCTTCACGGCGTTCGCGTTCGTCGACTACGTCGCCGTCCTCAAGGAGATGACCGACCGCGCCGCCCGGCACGCCGAGGTGCGCCGGGTGCTCGACGCCGTCGGCCTCGGCGACCGCGCGCACTCCCGGATCCGCGCCCTGTCCGGCGGCATGCGGCGCCGCGTGGGGCTCGCGCAGGCGCTGCTCGGGCGGCCCGATCTGCTGGTCCTCGACGAGCCGACGGTGGGCCTGGACCCCGAGCAGCGGCTGCGCTTCCGCGAGGTCCTCGCCGGGCTGCCGTCCGACGCGACCGTGCTGCTGTCCACCCACCTGACCGAGGACGTCGCCGCGCTGTGCCCGCGCGTCGTCGTGCTCGAGCGCGGCCGGGTGCTGTTCGACGGGCCCACCGCGGAGCTGACCCGGCTCGCCGACGGGCGGGTCTGGGACGCCGACACCGCCGACCCGCTGGCTGCCGTCTCCTGGCGGACCTCGGACGGCCGGTACCGCCACGTGGGCTCCCCGCCCACCGGGGCGGACCTCGTCCCGGCCGGGCCCGAGCACGGCTACCTGCTGCTCACCAGCCTGCCGACGAGCGAGGAGATGGCGTCATGACCGCCACCACCGCGAACACCACCCTGTCGGCGACCGTGGTCGGCCGGGGCACGCTCTCCGCCCTGACCCGCGCGGAGGTCCGCTACACCGCCCGCAGCCCGCTGCTGTGGCTGGGGGCACTGGGATACGCCGCGATCTCCTGGATCCCGTTCCTGGACGGCACCGCGCCCAGCGGGTCCACCGCCGCCGACGACCACATGGTCCGCGACTACGGCGTCGTCGCCCTCGCCTTCACCGCCTTCCTCGTCGCGGCCTGGGCGGCGCTGCGCGAGCGGCCCGCCACCACGGCGGAGATGTTCGCCAACACCCCGGCGCGCCGGTGGGACCGCACCGCCGGGCTGCTGGCGGCCGCCGTCGTCCCGTTCACCGCGGCCCTCGTCGTCTCGGTCGCCCAGGGGCTGCTGGTGTGGAACGCCGGCGGCATCCGGATCGGCCAGGAGCGGTGGACGGCGGAGCTCGTGCCGACCCCGCTCGAGCTGCTCGGCGCCCCGCTGTTCGCGGCCTGCTCGTTCGTCGCCGGCGTGGCCGTGGCGCGCCTCGTGCGGTCGCGGGTCCTGGCGACGGTGGTCGGCGTCCTGGGCACCGTGGTGCTGTTCGGCGCCTTCTGGCTGTACCTGTACTCGCCCTTCGGGCTCGTCGGGGTGTGGCGGCCGGCGCTGTCGATGACCGACCTGGGGACGGCGCCCTCCGCCGACGAGCTGGCCTCGTACACCGCGGTGGCGGTCCCCGACCAGTACTCCGACGAGTACTTCGGGCTCGACCGGCACCTCGGCCTCTACGGCGGCCACCTGGTGTACGTCGTGGGGCTCGGGCTCCTGCTGTCCGCGCTGGCCCTGGCGCGCAGCGGTCGCGACCGGCGGACCCGCCGGATCGCCGCGGCCGGCGCGGTGCTCGCCGCGTGCGGGATCGGCGTGGCGCTGCTGGTGGACCCCGGCGCGCGGGAGTGGCTGGGGGAGCTGTGACCGCGGGCGCCCCGTCCTGGTCGTTGCTGCTGCGGGCCGCCCACGGGACGGTCGCCTGGCCGGCCGTCCTGGGCGGCGCGGCGATGGCGGTGGCCGTCGGGGCGCTGCTCGTGGTCCTGCCGGCGACGGCCGACGGGGTCCTGCCGGTGCTGGCCGTCGCGGTGCTGGCCGGTGCCCTGGGCGCCGCCGCCGACGACGTCACCGCGGACGTCACCGCGGCGTCGCCGGTGACCGCCCGCCGCCGGTGGGCGGCACGGGTGGCGCTGACGGTGCCGGTCTCGGCGCTGGGGCTGGCGGGGGTCCTCGGCGTCGCGGCCGCCGCCGGGGCCGCGCCGGGGTGGGACCTGGTCGCGCTGTGGGCGGTGCTCGGCGCCCTCGCGCTCGCGGCGGGGGCGGTGGGCCACCGGGCCGGCGCCCCCGGCGCGGTCGCGGCGACGACGCTGCTGGGCGCGGGCCTGGTCCTGCACGCCATGCTGCCCGCGGCAGTGCTCGAGGCCGCGCCGTGGGACTCGACGGGCGAGCGGGTGGTCCTCGGGCTGGCCGCGGCCGCGGCGGGGCTGGCCTGGGGCACCCGGGACCCGGGCGCCCGGTGGGTCAGAGGTGCGCGCGGACGACGACCAGCTCGTCCTCCGGCTGCAGCGTCCCGATGAGCGGGTCGTCGAAGCGCAGCGTCCGGCCGCCGCGGGTCACCGACAGCACGATGTCGGTCAGCTGCCGCGGCCCGAGCCCCACCTCGCCGGACTTCACCGTCCGCTGGTGCAGGTCCAGCCCCTGCCCGCCGGTGACCAGGTCCTCGACCACGTTGACCACCCGCGGGTGGTCGGTCGACAGCCCGAGCAGCCGGCCGGAGGTGGCCGAGGTGGTGATGACCGTGTCGGCGCCGGACTGGCGCAGCAGGTTGGCGTTCTCCTCCTCGCGCACGCTGGTGGTGATCGGCACCGTCGGGTTGAGCTGGCGCACGGTGAGCGTGATGAGGACGGCGGCGTCGTCGCGGTTGGCGGCCACGATGACGGCCCGGGCGCGCTCGACGGCGGCCCGCTTGAGCACCTCGCGGCGGCCGGCGTCACCGACGATCCCGGTGAGCCCGGTCGTCGTCGCCTCCTCGACCAGCCGCTCGTCGGTGTCGACGACGACGATCTGCTCGGCCGGCGTGCCGTTGGCCCGCAGCGCGCGGATGGCGCTGCGGCCCTTGGTGCCGTAGCCGCAGACGATGACGTGCTGGCGCACGCGGGACCTCCACCGGCGGATGCGGAACTCCTCCCGCGAGCGCGCGGTCAGCGCCTCGAGGGTGGTCCCGATGAGGACGATCAGGAACATGATCCGCAGCGGCGTGATCACGATGATGTTGACCAGGCGGGCGCCCTCGGTCACGGGCGTGATGTCGCCGTACCCGGTCGTGGAGAGCGTGACGGTCGCGTAGTAGAAGGAGTCGAGCAGGGTGAGCCCGCGCTCGTCGCCGTCGCGGTAGGAGTCGCCGTCCAGCCACACGATGAGGACGACGACGACCAGGACCGCGGCGGCCAGCAGCACGCGCCGCCACACCTGGCGCACCGGGGACTCCTCGATGTGGGCGAGGACGACCCCGGTGTGCGGGTCGTCGGCGTCTCCCCGGTGGACCATCACGCCGCGGAACGATAGTGAGCCGACCGGCCACGGTCCCGCGCGCCGCACCCGTCCGGGGGAGGAAGGCCCCCGGACGGGGCGCGGATCACCCGGCGGCGGCCGCCCGCTCCCGGGCCGCGAGCTCCCGCTTGAGCACCTTGCCGGCGGCCGACACCGGGATGGCGTCGACGAACACCACGTCGCGCAGCCGCTTGTACGGCGTCACCCGCTCGTTGACCGCGGCCATCACCGACTCCCGGGTCAGCGCGGCGCCGGCGTCGTCGTCCCGGCGGACGACGTAGGCGACCGGCAGCTCGCCGGCCTCCTCGTCCGGCCGTCCGACGACCGCGGCCCCGCCCACCCCCGGGACGGCGAACAGGTGCTCCTCGAGCTCGCGAGGGAACACGTTGTAGCCCTTGTAGAGCAGCATGTCCTTGGTGCGGTCGACGATCGCCAGGTAGCCGTCCTCGTCGACCACGCCCACGTCGCCGGTGTGGAACCAGCCGTCGGCGTCGATCGACTCGGCGGTGGCCTGCGGCCGCTTCCAGTAGCCGCGCATCACCTGGGGCCCGCGGATGCACACCTCACCGCGCTCGCCGGGGGGCAGGGCGTCGCCGCCGCCGAGCGGGCGGATCGAGATCTCGGTGTCGAAGACGGGCACGCCGACGGTGCCGGCCTTGCGGGTGCCGGAGCGGAACGCCGGGTTGCCGGTGGCCTGCATGGTCACCTCGGTCAGCCCGTAGCCCTCGCCGATGACGGCGTCGGGCAGCAGCGCCTTCAGCCGCTCGATGAGCGACACGGGCAGCGGCGCGGCGCCGCTGGAGACGCCGCGCACCTGCGACAGGTCGGCGTCGTCGATGCCGGGCACCTGCAGCAGCGCGACGAACACCGGCGGCGCGCCGCCGATCGCGGTCACCCGGTGGCGGACGGCGTCCTCGAGGTAGCGGACGGGGTCGAAGCGCATGTGCACGACCGCCGTCGTCCCGGCCATGACGAGGCCGTTGAGGTAGCCGATGACGCCCATGGCGTGGAACCACGGGGTCAGGTTGATCATCCGGGCCTCGCCCAGCCGGGTCGGGTGCTCCTCGGGGCCGAGCACCTGGCGCAGCGTGACGTCGCCGGCCTCGTCGAGTTCCGGCACCGAGCCGCTCACCCAGCAGGCCGACTGCAGCACGTTGGTGACCACGTTGCGGTGGGTCAGCTCGACGCCCTTGCTCACCCCGGTGGTGCCGCCGGTGTAGGCGAGGTGGGCGAGGTCGGCGGCCGGGTCGACCGCGGCGTCGAGGTGCCGGTCGGTGGGGTCGGCGGCGAGCAGGTCGGCGAGGTCGACGTCGCCGGGCTCGAGGCCCGCCAGTCGCGCGGAGAAGTCGGGTGTGTGCGCCGGGCCGGTGACCACGACGGTCTGCACCGGCGTGCTGGCCAGGGCGCCGCGGACGAAGGGCAGCACCTGGTCCCAGGTGATCAGCACGCGCGCGCCGGCGTCGGTGAGCTGGGCGGCGAGGTCGGCGGCCGGCAGCAGCGGGTTGGTGGGGGAGAAGGTGGCGCCGGCGAGCAGCACCCCGTAGTAGACGGCCGGGTACTGCCGGCAGTTGGGCGCGTGCACCGCGACGACGTCGCCGCGGCCGATGCCGTGATCGGCCAGCCAGTTGGCCACCGCGTGCGCCCGGCGGCCGAGCTCGGCGTAGGTCAGCACGGCGTCGTCCTCGATGAAGGCGGGCCGGTCGCCCCACCGGCGTGTGGCCGCGCGCAGCACCGAGCCCACCGGGACCGTCGGGTAGTCCAGGGACCGGGGCAGCCCGGGCGGCCAGGACACGGCGGTGGCGGTCGGTGCGCTCATGGGGTTCCTCTCGTCGGGGACCCACAGCGTGGCTCAGGTCACACGGGGTGTCGAGACGGTCCGTTCCGGTCACCATGTCGCGATGAGCGGATCGGGCCGCGCCCTGGTGCTGGGCGGCGGGGGCATCACGGGGATCGCCTGGGAGATCGGCGTGCTGGCCGGGCTGGCCGAGGCGGGGGTGGACCTGACCGGGGCCGACCTGGTCGTCGGCACGTCGGCGGGCTCGGTGGTGGGCGCGCAGGTCACCAGCGGCGCCGGCATCGAGGAGCTGTATGCGCGGCAGCTGGAGCCGCCGTCGTCGGAGCGGGTGGCGCGGATGACCCGCGCTGCGCTGGCCCGCTACGCGTGGGCGATGCTGCGCAGCCGCGGCCGGGACGAGGAGTTCCGCCGCCGGGTGGGGGCGCTGGCGATGGCCGCGGCGGACGCCGGGCTGACGCCCACCGAGGAGGAGCGGCTGTCCGTCATCGGCTCGCGGCTGGTGAGCAGCGAGTGGCCGGACCGGCGGTTGCTCGTCACCGGGGTGGACGCGCGCACCGGGGAGTTCCGGGTGTTCGACCGCGACTCCGGCGTGCCGCTGGTGCGGGCGGTCGCGGCCAGCTGCGCGGTGCCGGGGGTGTACCCGCCGGTGACCGTCGACGGCGCCCGGTACGTCGACGGCGGCATGCGCTCGGCGGCCAACGCGGACCTGGCGGAGGGGCACGAGCGGGTGGTGGTGCTGGCCCCGATCCCGCGCGGCGTCGGCCCGCTGGCCAGCGTGGACGCGCAGGTCACCGGGATGGTCGCGCGGGTCGCCGTCGTCAGCCCCGACGAGGCGAGCCGGCGGGCGATCGGCCGCAACGTGCTCGACCCGGCCGCCCGCCGTCCGTCGGCCGAGGCCGGCCGCGCCCAGGCCGCCGCCGTCGCCGACCGGGTCCGCGAGGCCTGGCTGGGCTGAGCGGAGGGGGGGGGGGGGGGGGGGGGGGGGGGGGGGGGGGGGGGGGGGGGGCGGGGGGCGGGGGGGGGCGGGGGGGCGGCGGGGGGGGGCGGGCCGCCCCCGCGCCCGGGCTCACCAGTCGCGCAGGTACTCCAGGGCCGCCTCCTCGTCGACGCCCTCGATCGCGGTGCCGGCGTAGTGCCACAGCGTGCCCAGCGGGTCGATCACCCAGCTGCCGTCGCGCTGGACGACGACCACGTGCAGGTCGCGGACCGACAGCAGCTCGCCCTCCTCCTCGAAGCACTCGTCGGCGTCCTCGGTGGGGCACGTGGCGTCGAACTCGACGTCGTCGCCCTCGGAGGTGTAGCCGTAGACGCTGACCAGCGAGACCGCGGCCCGCCCGTCGCCGAGGTCGGCCACCCGGGTGCTCACGTCGAGGTCGGCCCAGAAGCCGTCGACGTCCACCTCGTCGCGCAGCACCTCCACGATCGCGTCCTGGTAGACGGCGAACACGCCACCGGCCTGGTCGGCGGCCTGCCGGACGGCGGGCACGAGCCCCTCGGTGCCGAGCGTGGTCACCAGCGTCTGCACGGCGTCCTCGGGCGAGCGGCCGCCGACGCCCGACGGCACGTCGCCGCCGAGCCGGGAGAAGTCGCCCGGGGGCAGGCCCTGCGAGCGCACCAGCTGCTCGGCGGCGGTGAACAACGGGCTGACGTACCAGCCCTCGCCGTTGTCGACCACCATCACGAACGGCGGGAACTCCTCGCCGTCGACGTCGACGGGCTGGGTCAGGTCGACCGTCCCCTCCCCGCTCTCGATCTCGGCGCCCTCCTCGGCCAGGGTGCGCCGGAGGCCGCCGTCCACCTCGTCGGCGGCGACCCGCCAGGTGAGCCGGCCGCCGACGACGTCCACCCGGGCGACGTGCTCGTCCAGCATCGTGACCTGGGTGCGCAGCCCGTCGACCTCGACGTCGAGGCCGGCGCGACGGCGGTCCAGGCCCCCGGCCCGGCCGACACCATCGACGACCACCCGACGAGCGCCGTCAGCACGAGGCACGCCGCGGCGGCCAGCGCGAACGCGACCGACCGGGCGGCGCGGGCGGGCTCCGAGCGGCCGCGGGCGGTGAGGGCGACGACGAGGCCGCAGGCGGGCAGCAGCGCCAGCGGGACGGCGGCCCAGGCCGGCACGAACGCGCGGACCACGCCCGCGCCGACCAGGGCGACGGCGTCGAAGCCGGAGACCGTGGAGCCCGGGCCGGTGCCGGTCCACGGGGCGGCGAACGAGCCGACGAGCGCAAGCCCGACGGCCAGCCAGCCCACGCTCGGCCACCGTCGCGCCATCGACCACTCCCCCGGTTCCGGTACCGAACCGACCGGTCCGACTGCGACATCGAACGGCTCGCGGGGGGCCGCGGACAACGGCTCCGACCAGGTCGTTGTGCATCCGTTCCCGCACCGCGGGGTCACCGCCGCCGGGCCGTCGACGAGGCGACACGGCACCGCCCGGCGCCCGACGGCGCCCGTGCCCGCGGGGCGAGCCGGGCCACGACCAGGGTCCGCGGGTCGCTGAACCAGGGGAAACCCCGATGTCCCTGTCGGAGGCTGAGGGGACACTGGGTGCGTGGTCGACCCGGCGCTGCACTTCCTGGGCCACTCGACGGTGCGCGTCGAGCTGGCCGGCCGGGTCGTGCTCACCGACCCCGTGCTCACCGCGCGGGCCGGCGTGCTGCGGCGGGTCTCGCCGCTGCCGGAGCCGGCCACCTGGGCCGGCGTCGACCTGGTGCTGCTCAGCCACCAGCACGGCGACCACCTGCACCTGCCCTCGCTGCGGCTGCTCGACCCCGGAGTCCGGATCGTCGCCCCGCGCGGCGCCGGCGCCTGGCTGCGCGCCCGCGGCTTCGCCCGCGTCGACGAGCTCGGGCCCGGGGAGTCGCTGACCGACGGCGAGCTGCGGGTCACCGCCGTCCCCGCCGTGCACAGCGGGCACCGCTGGGGCCCGCGGCTGACCCACGGCCCCGAGGCCCCCGCCGTCGGGCACCTGCTCGAGGGCGGCGGGCAGACGGTCTACGTCAGCGGCGACACCGACCTGTTCGCCGGCATGCACCGGCTCGGCGAGCGGGGCGTCGACGTGGCGCTGCTGCCGGTGTGGGGCTGGGGGCCCTCGCTGGGCCCGGGCCACCTGGACCCGCTGCGCGCGGCCGAGGCGGTGGCCCGGGTGCGCCCGCGGATCGCCGTCCCGGTGCACTGGGGCACCCTCGCCGTTCCCGGCAGCACCGTCGTCCCGCCGGTGCGCGCCCGGATGCGCCGGATGCTGGCCGAGCCGCCGCGCGCCTTCGCCGAGGCCGTCGCCGCCCGCGGCCTGGACACCCTGGTCGTGCACACCGAGCCCGGCGACCCCGTGCTGCTCCCCGCCGCGGACGCCGCATGAGCGCGCTCGCCTCGAGCTGGACCGACGGCTCGTCCCTGGGCTACCCGGTCGTGTTCGGCGGGGTGCTGCTCGGCTCGATCGTGCCGGTGGTCCCCACGGGCGCGGTGGTCGGCGCCGCGGCCGCGCTCGCGACCACCTCCCAGGGGCTGGACCTGCCGCTGGTCCTGCTGCTGGCCACCCTCGGCGCCTGGACCGGCGACGTCGTCACCTTCGCCGTCTGCCGCTCCGGCGGCCCGGCCGCCGTCCGCTGGGTCGCCCGCGGGCAGCACGCCGACCGGATCAGCGAGGTCCGCGAGCAGTTCCGCCGGCACGGCTGGCAGATCATCGTCGTCGGCCGGCTGCTCCCGGCCGGGCGGATCCCGGTCCTGCTCGCCGCCGGCGCCCTGGCCTACCCGTGGCGGCGGCTGCTGCCGGCCAGCATGCTCGCCGCCCTGCTGTGGGCGGTCTCCTACGCGCTGCTCGGCGTGGCGAGCGGCGGCGTCTTCGACTCCCCGCTGGTCGCCACGCTGATCGCCACGGTGCTGGTGCTGCTGGTCGGCGCCGTCCTCAACCTGGTGAGCGCCGCCCGGCGACGGGCGGCGCACCGGGACGAGCCCGGGGACGACGGGGCGGACGACGGCGGGGTGGACGACGGCGGGGTGGACGACGGCGGGGCGGACGACGGCGCGCGGCTGCCCGCCCCCCGGGAACCCGGGTCCGCCGAGCCGACCGCCTGCGGGCCCGCCCGCGAGCGCACCGGTCCGGCATGACCCGGCCCCCGGAGCGCGGGCGGGTCCTGCAGCGCGGCCGCACCCCCGCGCGCGTCCTGCTCACCTGGCTGCTGGCCACCGTCGCGCTGGTGCTGCTCGACGACGCCCTCAGCCGGTTCGACCTCGGCTCCTGGTGGCAGCCGCCGCTGGTCGCGCTGCTGCTCGGCCTGCTCACCGGCGTGGTGTGGCCGCTGGTCATGCGGGTGGCGCTGCCGATCGCCTTCTTCACCCTGGGCCTGGGCAGCTTCCTGCTGCTGGGCGCGGCGGTGCTCGGGCTGTCGTTCCTCGTCCCGGGCGTGGTCGTCGAGACGGTCGGCACCGGCGTGCTCGTCGTCGTCGGCATGGCCGCGGTCTCCGGCCTGGTCAGCAGCGCGCTCGCGCTCGACGAGGACGAGCTGTTCTTCCGCCGCGCGCGCCGGCGGGCGGAACGGGCCGGCCGCGCCGGCGACCAGCCGCCCGGTGTGCTGTTCCTGCAGATCGACGCCCTGGCGCACGAGACCGCCCGCCGCGCCGTCCGGGACGGCTCCATGCCCAACGTCGCGGCGCTGCTGCGCTCGGGCAGCCACGCGATGACCTCCTGGCACACCGACTGGAGCTCGCAGACCGGCGCCGCGGTCAGCGGCATCCTGTTCGGCAGCAACCACGACGTCTTCGGCTTCCGCTGGTACGAGAAGGACCGCGACCGGCTGGTCCGCGTCTCCCACCCCGAGGACGCCGCGCTCGTGGAGAGCCGGCTCTCCGACGGCCGCGGCCTGCTCGCCGGCGACGGCGCCAGCCGCGGCAACCTGTTCACCGGCGACGCGCCGCACGTCAGCCTCACGATGAGCTCGCTGGCACACGTCGTCCCCGCCGGCGCCCGGCGCAGCCGCGCGCTGGAGCGGGTCGGCTCCGGCTACTACGCCTACTTCGCCAACCCGGTGAACGCGCTGCGCACCATCGCGGTGTCGGCCGTCGACATCGGCCGCGAGCTGGTCGCCGCCGCCCGCGAGCGCCGCGACGACGTCCGGCCGCGGGTGTCCCGCGGCGGGCTGTGGCCGCTCATGCGGCCGGGCACCACGGTGATCAGCCGGGACGTCGTCGTCTTCGCGCTGCTCGAGGACATGCTGGCCGGCCGCCCGGTCGCCTACGCCGACTTCCTCGGCTACGACGAGGCCGGCCACCACGCGGGCCTCGAACGCGCGGACACCCTCGCGGTGCTGCGCACCATCGACCAGCAGATCGGCCGGCTGCACCGGGCCGCCGCGCTCGCGCCGCGGGAGTACCACGTGGTCTGCCTCTCCGACCACGGCCTCACCCAGGGCGAGGCGTTCGCCGCGCGGTTCGGGGAGACCGTGGAGTCGCTGGTCGGCCGGCTCTGCGGGGCCGACCCGGACCCGGGCACCGTCTGCAGCGGCCCGGCGAGCAGCCGCGACCCCGCCGACGGCGGCTGGCAGTTCGGTGCCGCGCTGGCCGAGGGCGCCGGGCCGGTCGCCCGCCGGCTGCGCGCCCGCGTGCAGGCCGCCGACCCGCACGAGCACCCGCTGCCGGCCGGCCGCGAGGGCGCCGTCCCGCGGGTGGCGCCCGGCGTCGTCGTCACCGTCTCCGGCCACACCGCCTCGGTGTCCTTCGCCGACCTGCCGGGCCGGGTGCCGCTGGAGGAGATCGAGCAGCACTGGCCGGCGCTGCTGCCCGGCCTGGTCGACCACCCCGGCATCGGGTTCGTGCTCGTCGCCTCCGCCGAGCAGGGGCCGGTCGTGCTCGGCCGGGACGGCGTCCACCGGCTGGCGACCGGCGAGGTGATCGGCGCCGACCCGCTGGCGCCGTACGGCGAGCACGCGGCCGCGCTGGTCGCCCGGGTGTCGGCGTTCCCGCACTGCCCGGACGTCGTCGTCAACAGCGCGTGGGACCCGGTCACCGACGAGGCCTCGCCGTTCGAGCCGCACGTCGGGTCGCACGGCGGGCTCGGCGGCCCGCAGCAGCGCGGCTTCCTCGTGTACCCGCGCTCGTTCGCCCCGCCCGGCGAGGTGGTCGGCGCCGAGCAGCTGCACCGGGTCTTCCGCGGCTGGCTCACCGACCTCGGCCACCCCGAGCCCACCGGCGAGGGCGCGGCCGTCGGCGAGGCCAGCGCCACCGCCCGCGGCACCCGCGGCGGGGTCGGCGAGCGGGCGGTGACCAACCGGTGAACAGCCCGCCACCGCCCTGGCGGGCCGCCCCCACAGCCCCGACAGTGAGCCGATGAGACCCGACGCGCGCGCCTGGTTCGAGAGCCGCACCTCGTCGGCCGCCTCGCTGGCCGAGATCGACGCCGCCGCGCTGCTGCGCGCCAAGCGGCGCGGCGGGCACCGGATCAGCGTCGTGCTGCCGGCCCGCGACGAGGAGGCCACCGTCGGGCGGCTGGTCACCGACATCGTCGACCGGTGGATGCGCCGGGTGCCGCTCGTCGACGAGCTGCTCGTCGTCGACTCCGACTCCACCGACGCCACCGCCGCCGTCGCGCGGGCGGCCGGCGCGGACGTCGTCTCCACCGCCGAGGTGCTGCCCGCCCACGGCAGCCGGCCGGGCAAGGGCGAGGCCCTGTGGAAGTCGCTGGCCGCCACCACCGGCGACCTGCTCGTCTTCCACGATGCCGACCTGCTCGGCGGCGTCTCCCACTACGTGCCCGCGCTGCTCGGCCCGCTGCTGAGCGACCCGGACGTCGGCTACGTGAAGGGCTGCTACACCCGGCCGCTGAGCGTGGACGGGGTGACCAGCCCGTCCGGCGGCGGCCGGGTGACCGAGCTGACCGCGCGGCCCCTGCTCAACGCCTGGTGGCCGGAGCTGGCCGGCGTCGTCCAGCCGCTGTCGGGCGAGTACGCCGGGCGCCGCGAGTTCCTCGAGCAGGTGCCGTTCTCCTCCGGCTACGGCGTCGAGGTCGGGCTACTGCTCGACCTGCTCGAGCTCGTCGGCCTGCCCGGGCTGGCGCAGGTCGACCTGGGCGTGCGCCGGCACACCTCGCAGACCCAGGACGCGCTGAGCCGGATGGCCGGCCAGGTCGTCTCCGCGGTGCTGGCCCGCGCCGGGCATGGCCGCCCGGTCAGCGGGCTGCTCACCCAGTTCCGGCACGACGAGGACGGCTTCACCCCCGTCAGCAGCCCGGTCGCCGTCGACGAGCGGCCGCCGATGGCGACCGTGCCCGAGTACCACGCCCTGCGGGCCGCGATCGGCTGACGAGCCGCCGGGCGCGGTTGCCGGGGCGGCCGCGGGGGCAGTGGTCGGCGCATGGCCCAGTCCCCGATCGCCGTCCTCGACGTCGACGGCACGCTCGTCGACACCAACTACCAGCACGCCCTCGCCTGGTACCGGGCGTTCCGCTCGCTGGGCGAGACCTTCCCGATCTGGCGGATCCACCGGCTGATCGGCATGGGCGGCGACCAGCTGGTGGCCGCGATCGGCGGCGACGAGCTCGAGGAGCGGATCGGCGAGCAGGCCCGCGAGCGCTGGGTCGAGGAGGCCGACCCCCTCATGCAGGAGGCGGCGCTGCTGCCCGGCGCCCGCGAGCTGCTGCTGGCGGTCAAGGAGCGCGGCCACCGGCTGGTGCTGGCCAGCTCGGGCAAGCCGCACCACGTGGACCTGGCGCTGGACCTGCTCGAGGCCCGCGACATCGCCGACGCGTGGACCACCAGCGAGGACGTCGAGAACACCAAGCCGGCGCCCGACCTGCTGCAGGTGGCGCTGACCAAGCTCGGCGCCCCCGAGGACGCGGCCGCCGTGCTGGTCGGCGACTCCGTGTGGGACGTCGAGGCGGCGAAGAAGGCCGGGATGCCCGCGCTGGTCGTGCGCTCCGGCGGCTTCGGGGACGACGAGCTGCGCGACGCCGGCGCGGTGGCGATCTTCGACACCCCCGGCGACCTGGCCGCCGCCGTGCACGACACCCCGCTGGCCTGACCGCGCCCCGCTCCCTGAGGACGGCGGTCGCGGGTCAGCCGTGGACGAGCAGGCCGCGCACCGTCTCGCCGGCCGCCTGGTCGCGGTAGCCCTGCGCGAGCTCGTCGAGGGCGTACCGCCGGGTGATCAGCCGGTCGAGCTCCAGCCGGCCCTCCTCGTGCATCCGCAGCAGCCGCGGGATGTCGGTGAACGGGTTGCAGTTGCCGAACAGGGTGCCCTGCACGCGCTGCTCGAACGCCGTCGTCACCTGGCCGTTCAGGGTGACCATGCCGTCGGCCGGCCGGTCGGCCAGCGCGGTGAGCACCAGCGTGCCGCCCTTGCCGACGCACCGGCTGGCGGCCGCGTGCACCTCGGCCGACATCTTGCCGACGGTCACCACGACGACGTCGGCGCCGGTGCCCCGCGAGAGCTCGCGGGCCAGGCCGGCCGCCTCGCGCGCGTCGGCGACGGTGTGCGTCGCGCCGACCGACTCCGCGAACGACCGCTTGAGCTCCACCGGGTCCACGCCGATCACGTGCAGCGCCCCGGCGTGCACCGCGCCCTGCACCGCGTTGACGCCCACCCCGCCCAGGCCGACGACGACCACCGTGTCACCCGGCCGGACCCCGCCGGCGTAGACCGCCGACCCCCAGCCGGTGGGCACGCTGCAGGCGAGCAGCGCGGCGGTGTCCAGCGGCACCCACGGGTCGATGCGCACGCAGGAGAACTCGCTGAGCACGGTGTGCCGGGCGAACGCGCCGACCATGCAGAACCCGCCGAGCTCGCGGCCGTCGTCCAGCCGGAAGGGGAAGGTCCCGGTGGGCAGCTGCCCGGTGGCGATCGTCGCCCCCGCGTCGCAGATGCTCGACCGGCCGGTGGCGCAGTAGCGGCAGTGCCCGCAGGCGGGCAGGAAGCTGGTGACGACGTGGTCGCCGGGCGCGACGCGGGTGACCCCCGAGCCGACCGCCCGGACGACGGCGGAGCCCTCGTGCCCGCCGACGATCGGGTAGGAGCCGCCGGGGTTGGCGTGCCGCATGTGCTCGTCGGAGTGGCACAGCCCGACGAAGGCCATCTCGACCAGGACCTCGCCCGGCCCGGGGTCGACCACCTCGAGGTCGACGACCCGGTACTCCGTGCCCGGCTCGAACAGCACCGCTCCTGTGGTCCGCACCGGCCCCGGCTCCCCTTCCCCTGCTGCGACGACCGGCCCAGCTTCCCCGGGGCGGAGGTCCCGCCGGCCACCGGGGTCCTCCGACCCGGCGGACCGGCGCCGACAGGAGGACGATGAGGGGCGTGTCAGCCCCGCACCCCAGCGCACCCCCGGCCGCGTCCGGCGGCGGCCCCGAGCCGGCCGCCTGCCCCGGCTGCGGGGCGGTGCTCGCCCCCGCGGCGGGCCAGTCCGGCCCGGCCGGTGCCGCCGCGGCCTGCCGGAGGCTGTTCGAGGAGACGCTCCGTGGGTTCCGTGAGGAGGCCGCGACCGACGCCCGCGCCGCCGCGACCGTGGCGCTCGCCGAGACCGCCTACGCCGCCCAGCACCCGGACCCGGCCGACCCCGGTGCCGTGCACGGCGCGCTGGACACGCTGGTCCGGCGGCTGGGCGACGACCCCAACCCCGACCCCTCCCCGCAGCGGCCGACGACGTGGCAGATGACCCCGGCCGACATCGCGGCCGACCTCGACGTGATCGGTGTGGAGACCCTCGTGGAGACGTGGGCCCGCACCGTCGCGGAGGACTGGAGCCGGGCGACCCGCTCCTGACGCCCGCCCGGGCCGGGACTACGGAGCGTTGTTACGGTCTTAGCCGTGAGTGAGGGGGGCGACCGCCGGGCGCGGAAGAAGGCGGCGACCCGTGCGCTGGTGCTGGAGACGGCGCAGCGGCTGTTCGCCGAGCGCGGGTTCCAGGCGGTGACGATCGCCGACATCGCGACGACCGCCGACGTCGCCGTGCAGACGGTCTTCAACCACTTCGCGACGAAGGAGGAGCTCTTCTTCACCGGCCGGACGCCGTGGGTGGACGCGCCGGCCGAGGCCGTCCGGTCCCGGCCGCCGGGGGTGCGCCCCCTGGCCGCGCTGCGGGCCGCGCTGATCGCCGAGGTGGAGACGCACATCGCCGGGCTCGCCGAGCCGGCCCACCGCGGGATGGTCACCACCATGGCGGCGTCCCCGGCCCTGCAGGCCTACGAGCGAGAGCTCGTGGACGTCGGCCGGGCCCAGCTGCACGCGGCGCTCGTCGAGGCGTGGTCGGACGCCGACGACGCGCACCGGCCGCCCAACGTCCACCTCACCGCCGCGCTGGTCGCGGCGACGTGGACGGCGGCCACGCGGACCGTCGCCGCCGAGGCCCGCGAGCCGATGCCCGAGCCGCCGGACGTCCCGGAGCGGACGGCGGCGGCCGTCGCCCTCATCGAGCAGGTGCTGTGCAGTCTGGAGACGGCGCTGCGCACGAGCGCGGCGGTCGACCCGCGGGACTGAGCGGGCCCAGACGGCCGCGGGCTCAGACGGCCGCGGTCTCCCGGTCGGGGGCGACCAGGGGCAGCAGCACGTCGTCGATGACCCGCTCGAGCCGGTCGGGGGTCATCGCGCCGTCCCCGGCGGAGGTGTAGCGCTGCCAGGCGAACGCCTCGAGGACCGAGCCCAGCAGCGCCAGCCGGGCCTCGGGCACGTCCTCGCCGCGGGACGCGGCGCGCTCGCCGAGGGTGGTGACCGCGGTGCCGAGCGGGCGCACCAGCGCTGTGTCCAGGCCGGCGCGGAGCTCGTCGTCGTGCCGGGCCGCGCCGACCAGGCTGGCCGCGGCGCGCTCCTCGCGGTCCAGCGGCCGGTGCCACCGGTCGACCAGGGAGGCCAGGTCGCCGCGCAGCGTCCCGGTGTCCTCGGGCTGGTCGACCAGCGCGAACCGGCTGACCGCGTGCCGGGCCAGCGCCGACATGGTCGGCCAGCGGCGGTAGATGCCCGCCTTCCCGGCCCGCGCGCGGGCGGCCACGCGGTCGCTGTTGAGCCGACCCCAGCCCTCCTCCGCGAGGATGTCGACGGCGACCGACAGCAACTGCTCCGACAACTCGGAGCTCAGCGGTCTCCCCGGGGTCCCACTCACACCGCGCTCCCGTCCCTGGTCGTGCGCACCCGCGCGCCATCCTGGCCGCTGACTGGAACGACCACAAGGACGGAAGCTTTACACAGTCAGGTTTGGCTCACCAGACCCGGTCACGCCCCCGCGGCGCTCTGCACCGGGACCCGCAGCGTGTCGTCGGAGCCGGCGAGCTCGGCCCACCGGTCGGCCCACTCCGCGCCGCCCGCTCCCGGCTCGGCCGCGGCCCGCAGCGCGGCGACGTCCAGCGCGGCCGTGTCGGCGTCCTCCAGCCGGCCGAGCCCGGCGTCGGTCAGCGCCTGCGTGGCCTCCTCGTCGGTGACCTCGCCCAGGGCGACGACCACCCGGCTCAGGTCGTCGACGTCCACGACCCGCACCTCCGGGCGCTCGTCGGCGCCCCCCACCACCTCGACGATCACGACGACCTCCTGCGTCCTCGGCGCGGGCTACACGTGCCAGGGGAACCGGGAGAAGTCCGGGTCGCGCTTCTCCAGGAACGCGTCCCGGCCCTCCACGGCCTCCTCGGCCATGTAGGCCAGCCGGGTGGTCTCCCCGGCGAACAGCTGCTGACCGACCAGCCCGTCGTCGATCAGGTTGAACGAGTACTTGAGCATCCGCTGGGCGGTCGGGCTCTTGGCGACGATCCGCCGTCCCCAGTCCAGCGCTGTGCGCTCCAGCTCGGCGTGCGGCACGACCCGGTTGACCATGCCCATCGCGTGGGCGTCGGCGGCGCTGTACTCCTCGCCGAGGAAGAAGACCTCGCGGGCGAACTTCTGCCCGACCTGCCGGGCCAGGTAGGCCGAGCCGAAGCCGCCGTCGAAGCTGCCGACGTCGGCGTCGGTCTGCTTGAACCGCGCGTGCTCGGCGCTGGCCAGGGTGAGGTCGCTGACCACGTGCAGGCTGTGCCCGCCGCCGGCCGCCCACCCGGGGACGACGCAGATGACGACCTTGGGCATGAAGCGGATCAGCCGCTGCGCCTCCAGCACGTGCAGCCGCCCGCTCGACCCCGCCGAGTGCTCGTAGCCGTAGCGACCGCGCACCCGCTGGTCGCCGCCGGAGCAGAACGCCCAGCCGCCGTCCTTCGGGCTGGGGCCGTTGCCGGTGAGCAGCACGCAGCCGACGTCGGTGGACAGCCGGGCGTGCTCCAGGACGGCGATCAGCTCGTCGACGGTCTGCGGCCGGAAGGCGTTGCGCACCTCGGGCCGGTCGAACGCGATGCGGACGACGCCGGCGTCCACGGCCCGGTGGTAGGTGAGGTCGGTGAGGTCGAACCCCTCGACCGGGCGCCACGCCTCGGCGTCGAAGATCTCCGAGACGTCGTCGCGCGCGCTCATGACCGGCACGGTAGTGCCGCCGGGTGCGGCCGCCGCCGCCGGTCCGCCGCCGCGGTCACCCGCCGAGCAGCCCGCCGACGCCGCCGGTCACGCCGCCCACGACCTCGCCCACGCCCTGCGTGACCCCGCCGACCGGGTCGCCGCCGGTCAGCCCGCCGACCACCGAGCCGGCGCCGTCGGTCACGCCGCCCACGGCCTCGCCCGCGCTTTCGCCGACGCCGCCGACCGTGTCCTGCACCGGCGCCGGGAGCGCCGGCGCGGCGGGGGCCGGCGCCGGGGCCGGAGCCGGGGCGGGCGCCGGGGCCGGCGCCGGGAGGGGCGTGCCGGTGCCGGTGCCCGGGCTGCCGGTGCCGGGGGTGGATGTGCCGGGGGCCGAGCTCCCGGTGCCGGGCGTGCCGGTGCCCGTGCCGGGGGCGGCGCCCGGAGCCGGGGCGGGGGCCGCGCCGGGCGCGGGCGCGCCGGGCAGCGCGCCGGCGCCGCCGGCCGGCACGAAGTCGAAGCCGCCGAGGAAGCCCTGCAGCCGGCTGCCGGCCACGCCGATGCCCTGGACCTGCGCGGCGGAGTAGCCGCCGCTGGTCGTGGTGGTGAACGGCCAGCCCTCGAGGCCGGGGGCGCCGAAGAGCGGGGAGAGCCGGCCGAAGCCCCCGGGCGCCGAGACGTCCGGGCCGCCGGCGACCGCGCCGCTGCCGCCGCCCGCGCCGCCGCCGCTGGCCGCGACGTCGTCGACCTCGGCCGCGCCGGAGCCGGCGGTGGCCAGGATCGGGGCGGCGACCAGGCCCGCCACCGCGGCGGTCATGAGCACCCGCCAGGTGCGGCGCTCGGCGGCCGCGTCGGCGGTCCGCGCGGACGCGGAGCGGTCGCTGGAACGGGACGACGGAGTGCGTCCGGCCTCATCGGACGCGCGGCGGCGGCTGCTCACGGGGCCCCCTCTACCCAACTCGGACCGTGTCACACATCACTGTCACATGTGGCAACGACGACGTCCGCGCCGGGATACGGGCCGGTCCGCGCCCCGGCGTACCGTCCGGCGGGTGGCCGACCGCCCGGTGCTGCGCGTCGGCACCCTCAACCTGGCCTCGGGCCGCGGCCCGTCCGGCGCCGTCCTGCCCGCCGAGCGGATCCGCGCCGCCGTGGCCGCGCTGGACGTCGACGTGCTGGCGGTGCAGGAGACCGACACGGGGCAGCCGCGGTCCGGCGGCACGGACCAGCCGGCGCTGGTCGCGGCGGCGCTCGGCGCGCCCGACTGGCGGGCGGCGGCCACGGTGGCGGGCACGCCGAGCCCCGTCCGCAGCTGGCGGCCGGTCGACCCGCCGGTCCTCCGCGGCCCGGGCGACCCGGTGACGGGCCCGCGCTACGGGATCGCGCTCCTCAGCTGCCGGCCGGTGCTCGGCTGGTCGGTGCTGGGCCTGGGTGGCGGGCGGGCGCGGCTGCCGGTGCGGGCGCCGGACCCGCGCACCGGCCGGCCGCGGTGGTGGTGGGTGCCCGACGAGCCGCGGGTCGCCGTCGCCGCGCGGCTGGCCGGGCTGACCGTCGTCGGCACGCACCTGTCCTTCTCCCCGCCGACCGCGGTGCGCCAGCTGCGCGCGCTGCGCCGCTGGGTGGCGTCGCTGCCCGGGCCGGTCGTGCTGGCCGGCGACCTGAACCTGCCCGGCGGGCTGCCCGCGCGGCTGCTCGGCGGCGTCCCGCTGGTCCGCGCGGCGACCTTCCCCGCCGGCTCGCCGCGGATCCAGCTCGACCACCTGGTGGCGCTGGGCGCCGAGCCCGCGGGCCCCGGGGCGGCCGCGGCGCTGGACCTCGGCGACCACCGCGCGCTGGTGGCCCCGGTGCGCGGGGGCGCCTAGAGCAGCGGCAGCAGGCGGGGCAGCGAGGCGGCCAGGCCCGGGTGCAGCGGGACCCGCTCGAGCCCGGCCAGCGGGATCCAGCCGACCGCGGTGCTCTCGCCGTCCAGCCGCAGCCGCGCCGGGTCGATCGGGCGTGCCGGGGTGGCCAGCACGGTGGTGTAGGCCCAGCCGCCGTGGTCGTCGACGGAGCGGGCCCCGAGGACGACGTCGTCGCCGGTCAGGCCGAGCTCCTCGTGCACCTCGCGCAGCGCGCCGTGCTCGGGGGCCTCGTCGAGGTGCAGCGCGCCGCCGGGGGTGCCCCAGGTGCCGCCGTGGTGCGACCACTCGGCGCGGTGCTGCAGCAGCAGCTCGAGTCCGTCCCCGCCGTCCCGGTGCAGCAGCAGCCCGGCCGCGCCGGCCCGCCCCCAGTGGCGGTGGCCGAGGTCGCACGTCGTCCAGCCGTCGGTCGGGGAGAACACGCCCCCAGTGAACCCCACGGAGGCGCTGGCAGGATCGGACCGGTGAGCACCGTCCAGCTGCGCCGCTACCGCCTCGAGCCCGGGCGCCTGCCCGAGTTCCTCGCCTGGTTCCCCACGGTCCTGCCCGTCCGCGAGCAGTTCGGGTTCCGTGTCGTCTTCGCCTACGCCGACCACGCGGAGAACACCTTCACCTGGGCGGTCGCGCACGACGGCGACGAGGCCGCGTTCACCGCGGCGGTGCAGGCCTACGACGCCTCGGCGGAGAAGGCGGCCGCGTTCGAGACCTTCCCGCGGGTGATCACCGAGCAGGTCAACGGCTTCGTCGAGGACGTCCTGGCCCGGCGGGCATGAGGGTCGCGGTCTTCACCGGCTCGCAGAGCGGGCCGGAGTCGCACCGCGCCGCGGCCGCCGCGCTGGCCGGCGACCTGGCCCGCGCCGGGGTGGGCGTCGTCTACGGCGGCGGGCACGTGGGCCTCATGGGCGTGGTCGCGGACGCCGCGCTGGCCGCCGGCGGCGAGGTGGTCGGGGTCATCCCGCAGCACCTGGTCGACGACGAGCTCGCCCACCCGGGGCTGCCGCGGCTGGAGGTCGTGGCCTCGATGCACGAGCGCAAGGCCCGGATGGCCGAGCTGGCCGACGCGTTCGTCGCGCTGCCCGGCGCCGCGGGCACGCTCGAGGAGCTGTTCGAGGCCTGGACCTGGGGGATGCTCGGCCTGCACGCCAAACCCACGGTGCTGGTCGACGTGGACGGCTTCTGGCAGCCGCTGCTCGCCCAGCTGCGCCGGATGGCCGACGACGGCTACCTCGACCGCCGCCGCCTGGACGCGCTGGGCGTGGTGACCGACGCCGCCGGGCTGCTGGCCTTCGTCGAGAGCTACGAGCACCCGCCGCGCAAGTGGACGCCGACGCCGTCCTGACCCCTCGACGAGATCTGCACACTCGCCGCCATCAGCGCCTGATGGCGACGAGTCTGCAGATCTCGCCCGGGAACCGGGCGTAACGCCGTCGCAAAGGACCGGTGGTGCACTGGGCCGATGCGGATCGTGCGCGACACCCGGGTGGTGCACGGGCACGTGCGGGCGTTCCTGCGCGCCGGCAGCGGCCCGCCGCTGCTGCTGATCCACGGCATCGGGAACAACGCGCAGACCTGGGCGGAGGTGCTCGGCCCGCTCGCCGAGCAGCACACCGTGATCGCCCCGGACCTGCTCGGCCACGGCGACTCCGACAAGCCGCGCGGGGACTACTCCATCGCCGGCTACGCCAACGGCATGCGCGACCTGCTGTCGGTGCTCGACGTCGAGCAGGTGACCGTCGTCGGGCACTCGCTGGGCGGCGGGGTGGCACTCCAGTTCGCCTACCAGTTCCCCGAGCGCTGCCAGCGGCTGGTGCTCGTGGGCAGCGGCGGGCTGGGCCCGGAGCTGTCGGCGTCCCTGCGGGCGGCCACCCTGCCCGGCGCCGAGCTCGTGCTGACCGGGCTGGCCGGGATCTCCGGCGCCCTGCGCGCCGGGCTGCGGGTCGTCGAGGGCGTCGGGCGGGTGGCCGGCTGGAAGCAGGCGCGCGACCTCGCCGAGGCCGGGGAGGCGCTGCTCGCGCTGAAGGACGCCGAGGCCCGCCGGGCGTTCCTGCGGACCCTGCGCAGCGTCGTCGACGCCCGCGGCCAGGCGGTGACGGCGCTGGACCGGCTCTACCTGGCCGACGCGATCCCGATGCTGGTGATCTGGGGCAGCCGCGACCCGATTGTGCCGACCAGCCACGCCGACGCCGTGCGCGCCCTGGTGCCCTCCGCGCGGGTCGAGGTGTTCGAGGGCGCCGGGCACTGGCCGCACGTGGACGACCCCGAGCGCTTCTGCCGGGTGGTGGCCGAGTTCCTCCGCGACACCGTGCCCGCGGCGCACGACCGGGACAGCTGGCGCGCCCTGCTCGCCCAGCCCCGCTGACCCCGTCGACGAGATCTGCACACTCGTCGGCGTCAGGTCCTGAGGGCGACGAGTGTGCAGATCTCGCGCGCAGTACCTAGCGTCCCGGCGGTGGAGACCTGGGACGTCGTGGTCGTCGGCGGGGGGCCCGCCGGGTCCGCGGCGGCGCTGGCCGCGCGGCGGGCCGGGCTCACCGCGCTGGTGCTCGACCGCGCCGACTTCCCCCGCGACAAGGTCTGCGGCGACGGCATCGCCGCCGAGGCGCTCGACGTGCTCGCCGTCCTCGGCGCCGACCCGGCCGCGCTCGTCGCCGGGTACCCGGCGGTGCCGCGGCTGTCGCTGCGGGCGCCGCGCGGCGCGGTCGTCGAGCGGGACACCGCCCGGCCCTCGCACGTCGTCCCGCGGGAGGTGCTGGACGCCCGGGTCCTGGCCGCGGCGCGCGCCGCGGGGGCGGGGTTCCGGCGGCACCGGGTCCGGACGGTCGCCGTGGAGGAGGACGGCGTGGTGGTCGACGGCGTCCTGCGGGCCGGCGTGCTGGTCGGGGCGGACGGCGCGGAGTCCGTCGTCCGCCGGGCGCTGGGTGTCCCCCGCACCCCCGACGACCGGATCGCCGTCGCCATCCGCGGCTACGCGCCGGAGCCGCCGCTGCGCCCCGGCACGCAGTTGCTGGTCACCACCGAGCAGCGCTGGCCGGCCTACGCCTGGTCGTTCCCGCTGGGCGACGGGCGGGCCAACGTCGGCTACGGCGAGCTGGTCTCCGGCGGCGCCGGCCGGGAGGCGCTGGTGGCCGGGCTGCACCGGCTGCTGCCCGGGGTCGAGCCGGCCGGGCTGCGGGCGCACCGGCTGCCGCTGTCGACCGGCCGGCCCCGCCAGCCCGACGGCCGGGTGCTGCTGGCCGGGGACGCGGCGTCGCTGATCAACCCGCTGACCGGCGAGGGGATCTTCTACGCGGTGCTCTCCGGCGCGCTGGCCGGCGCGGCGGCGACCGCGGGGTCCGGCGCCGGGGCGGCGTACCGGACGGCGCTGCGGCGGCGGCTGGGCGGGCACCTGCGGGCGACGTCGGCGGCCTCGCAGCTGTCCCGCTGGCCGCGGCTGATGGACGCCGCCGTCCGCGGGGCGGCGGCCGATCCGCGGGTGTTCGACGACGTCGTCGCGCTCGGCCTCGCCGACGGCCGGCTGACCGCGCGGACCCTCGCCGCCGCGGTCCGCCACCTCCGCCCCTGACCGCCGCGACGGCCATTCCGGCGAGCGACCAGGCGGGGCGGCGTGGACGCGGCCGCGGCCGGTCGGGCGGCCGGCACGCGGAGGGGCCCCCGTGCAGGGGACGCCGGATGCCGCGGCCGGAGGTGTTCCGGTGCGGGCGGGCCGCTGGCACAGTGTCGCGGTCGCCGGGAGAGGCCCGGGACTCTGGAGGGAACATCTGATGGTCGACGCGAGCTGGCTGCCCGACCCGAGCGGGTCGCACGAGCTGCGCTACTGGAACGGCAGCGCCTGGACCGAGCACGTCTCGGACCAGGGGACGACGGGCATCGACGTGCCGACCAGGGAGCTGCCGCTGCCCGGCGAGGCGGCGCCGCCTCCGCCCCCGCCGCCCGGGGACGCGAACGTCCAGTACTACGGCGCCAACGACGCCGGCTTCGGGTCGCCGGACCCGGCGCAGGGCCAGCCGCAGGCGTTCGCCCAGTCCGGGGGGCAGCCGGCGGGCCAGCAGTACGCCCCGCCCCCGTCCGGCCCGGCGCCCCACGGCCAGCAGCCGCCCGCCGGGCAGCCGCAGGCGCCCGCGGGCAAGGTGAGCTGGAAGGACCGGCTCAAGCAGGCCGCCGACCAGGGCAAGGCGCTGGCCGAGCAGGGCAAGGCCAAGATCGCCGAGCAGTCCGCCAAGCGCACCGAGCAGTGGGCGAACGACCCGAACACGCTGTGGTTCGGCGAGAGCAAGGGCGGGGCCACCGGCGCGGCCGGGGTCTCCAAGGCGCGCTACCGGATCACCAGGGACCGCATCTGGATCGAGAGCGGCCTGCTGGGCACCCGCACCGAGAGCGTGCCGCTGTGGGCGGTCCGCGACATGGACATCCGGCAGGCGGTCTGGCAGCGCGGCAAGGACGTCGGCGACGTCGTCCTCAACCTCGACGACCCGGCCTACGGCGTGCAGCAGGACGCCTTCAACCTGACCGGCACCCCCGAGCACGGGACGACGTCGGGCCAGGTGGTGCTCGACAACATCGAGAACCCGCACCAGGTGTTCGACCTGCTCTCCCCGCTGGTCAGCGAGGCGCGGCACAAGAAGACGATGGAGCGGCAGTCGCAGTACGTGCACGTCAACCCGGCGATGGGGGCGGTGTTCGGGGCGCCGCAGGCTCCGGCGCCCGCCCCGCAGGCCGAGGCGAAGCCGGACCTGGTGGAGCAGCTGCGCAGGCTCGGCGAGCTGCGCGACGCCGGCATCCTCACCGAGGAGGAGTTCGCGGCGCAGAAGGCCAAGCTGCTCGGCTGAGGCTCGCCGCCGCTGCGCTCCCACGGCCCGTTCCGCACACCGGGACGGGCCGTGGGCGTTCAGCGGTCCGGCACCACCGCCCGGCGGCGCAGCAGCGCGACGAGCTCGGCGGACAGGCCGGCCGCCCGCAGGGGCGCCAGCGGGTCGCCGTGCCGCGCGCGCAGCGTGGCCAGCGCGGTCTCCATCGCGACGGCGGAGAAGTCCTGCCCGATCGCGGTGCGGGTGAAGGTGTTCCGGTCCACGCCGTGCGCGGCGAGGATCGCGCCCATCAGCGGCTGCAGCCGGCGGCCGATCGCCGCGATGTTGGCGCCGGTCAGCGCGTAGTCGGCGACGATCTCCTCGTCGTCGGCGCCGAGGGCGAGCAGGAACGCCGCGGCCAGCACGCCGGTGCGGTCCTTGCCCGCCGAGCAGTGGAACGCCGCGGCGCCCGGCGTCACGGCGAGCACCGCCAGGGCCGTGACGATGTTCCCGGCCGCCGAGGAGAACAGGTCGGCGTACATGCCGCCCATGCCCACCGGGTCCCGCGGGTCGACGCCGGCGCCGGGGCCGGCGGTCGGGCGCAGCCCGGGCATCAGCGGCAGGTGGTGGTAGGCCACCGGCAGCTCGCCGAAGACCCCGCGGCCGGTGGTGCGGACCTCACCGGGGGTGCGCAGGTCGATCACCGCGGCGAGGCCCTCCTCGATCAGCGCCTCGGCGTCCTCCCGCGGGGTCAGCGACAGGTCGTCGGCGCGGATGGCGACCCCGCGGCGGACGACGCCGCCCGCGGCCGGGATGCCGCCCAGGTCGCGCAGGTTCGCGGGGGCGGAGAGCGCCGGGGCGTCGGTCATGCCTCAGTCGTACTCGCGGTGTCTGTGGGGTGCGTCACACTGCGGGGTGTCCCGCCCGCACCGGCCGGAGGAGGTCCCGTGGACGTCACCCAGAGGTTGCTCGCCGTTCAGGAGATCCGCACCCTGGTGGCCCGCCGGGTGCGCTGCCTGGACACCAAGGACTGGGACGGCTTCGCCGCCTGCCACACCGACGACGCCGTCGCGCACCCCTCCGAGTTCGCCGACCGGACGACGACGCCCCCGCTGGTCGGCGCCGAGGCGATCACCGAGCGCGTCCGCGGGCACCTCGGCGCGCGGACGACCGTGCACCAGCTGCACGAGCCGGAGATCGAGGTGCTCTCGGACGACGCCGCGACGGGCGTCTGGCCGCTGATGGACGTCCTCTCCTGGGAGCAGGACGGCCGCTGGCACGTCCTGCGCGGGTACGGCCACTACCGGCAGACCTACCGCCGCGTCGACGGGCGGTGGCTGATCGCCGAGCACCGGCTGACCCACCTGACCGTCGAGAGCGGCGGCGAGCCCCGGCGCGACTGACGGGGCGGCCGGCCCGGCGGCTCGTCAGCGGCCGGCGCGGCGGCGCCGCGGGGCCGCGGAGCGGGGCGGCGCCGCGCGCATGTGGTCGCGCACGGGGCCCAGCAGGCCGGCCAGCGCCACGACGTCCTCGCGGGAGAGCGGCGCCAGGAGCAGGTCGCTGACGACGGCGACGTGGCCGGGCAGCACCTCGGCGAGCAGCGCCCGGCCGGCGTCGGTGATGGTGACGGTGACGCCGCGCTCGTCGTCGGCCGAGGGCGCCCGGACCACCAGGCCGGCCTGCTCGAGCAGGCCCGCCTGGTAGGTGAGGCCGCTGCGGCTGTAGACGACGCCGTCGGCGAGGTCGGTCATGCGGGCGCTGCCGGTCGGCGAGTCCAGGCCCAGCGTGGCCAGCAGCTGGAACTGCACGTAGCTGAGCCCGCCGGCCTCCCGCAACTGCTGCTCCACCGCGTGCCGGAGCAGCCCGGCGACCTCCATGAGCGCGAAGTAGGCCCCGAGCTGGACGCGGTCGAGCGACGGCTCCGGCATGCGCGGAGTCTACTTGCTTCGAATCCGAAGCAGGTCTACCGTCCTCCGCAGGTGCTTCGGATTCGAAGCACGCACCGGCACACGAGAGCGAGCCCCGCCATGAAGGCAGTGCGTTTCCACCAGTTCGGCGCCCCGGAGGTCCTGCGCTACGAGGACGTCGAGCTGCCCGTCCCCGGTTCGGGCGAGGTGCGCGTCCGCGTCGCCGCGACGACGTTCAACGGCGTCGACGCGAACATCCGCGCGGGCGACATGCAGGGCCCGATCCCCGTGGCCCTGCCGCACACGCCCGGCATCGAGGTCGCCGGCACGGTCGACGCGGTGGGCCACGGCGTCGCGGGCCCCGCGGTCGGCACGGCGGTCGTCGGGTTCCTGCCGATGGCCGCCGCCGGCGCCTCGGCGGAGTACGTGGTCGCCCCGGCCGAGGTGCTCACCAGGGCGCCGGCGACGATCCCGCTGGCCGACGCCGCCGCGCTGCCGATGGTGGCGCTCACCGCGCGGCAGGCGCTGTTCGACTCCGGCGGGCTGACGGCCGGGCAGCGGGTGCTGGTCAACGGCGCGGGCGGGGCGGTCGGCGGCCACGCCGTCCAGCTGGCGAAGCGGGCCGGCGCCCACGTCGTCGCCACGGCGAGCCCGGACAGCGCCGAGCACGTGCGGTCGCTGGGCGCCGACGAGGTCGTCGACCACACCGCGACCGAGGTGACGGCGGCCGTCGGCGAGCCGGTCGACCTCGTGCTGAACCTGGCGCCGATCACCCCGGAGCAGCTGGCCGCGCTGGTGGGCCTCGTGCGACCGGGCGGCGCCCTGGTCAACACGACGGTGTGGATGCCGGCCCCCAGCGACGAGGAGCGCGGCGTGCGCGGCATCGACCTGTTCGTCCGCAGCGACGCCGGGCAGCTGGCCGAGCTCGTGTCGTTGGTCGACCGCGGGGAGCTGCGCGTCGACGTCGCGCAGCGGGTGCCGCTGGCGGAGCTGCCCGAGGTGCACGCCCGAGCCGCGGAGGGGGCGCTGACCGGCAAGGTCGTCGTCCTCGCCCCCGCCGCCTGACGGCGCGGCCGGACCGGTGCGAGCGGAGGGCGTGGGATTCGAACCCACGATGGGTTTGACCCCATAGCGGTTTTCAAGACCGCCGCCATCGGCCACTAGGCGAGCCCTCCTGGCCCGTCGAGGTTATCGCCCGGCCGCCGCGATCCGCGGCGGCCGGACGGCCCCGCCGCGGCGCGGCCCCGCCCGGCGCCCCGCGCCGGGGCTAAGTGGCACTCCTGCCCGGGGCGGAGTGGCGGTTCTGCCCGGGGCGATGTGGCGCCGATGCCCGGAGGGGGCGCGACACGCGGCGGGCGGACGGCGCAGCGTGGGCGCCCGCCGGGCACGGGTCCCCGTGGCATGCTGCGGCGACCGCCCGCACGACCGCCAGGAGTACCCGTGCCCACCCCCTACGCCAGCGTCGGCGGCGACAAGACGGACCTGGCGCAGCACGCCCGCGACGTGCGCTCCGGCCGGCTGGCCCTGGCCCCGACGGCCGAGGGTGTGGCCTTCGCCCTGGACGTCGACCCGAGCGGCGCGCTGCTGGGCGTCACCTGGGCCGAGGGGGCTGCGGACAGCGCCGTGCCGGGCTTCTGGTCGGCGCCGGTCACGACCGTCGTCTGCCGCGACCTGCTGCCCGACCGCGAGGACTTCTGGCGCTCGCGGCTGGTCGCCGAGGTCCCCGGCGCGCGGGAGCCGGTGGTCGCCACGGTGGTCGACCTGGCGCACGCCGGGCCGGGCGCCTACCGCCGCGGGCGCACCACCCGGCTGCGGCTGTCGCTGGCGGCCGAGCGGGTGACGGCGGGCGAGGGCGCCCCCGGGCTGTCCTGCCCGCCCGACCGGGCCGCGGCCGAGGTGACCGGCGTCGTCCGGGCGGCGGGCCGGCGGACGTCGGGCCGCACCGGCCGGTCCTTCGCGGTGCTGACGGTCGAGACCGCCGGGCTGGCCCTCGACGTGTGCGCGGCCCCCGAGGTGCTCGCCGACCTCCCCGCCGAGGGGACGACGGTCACCGCGACCGGCCGACTCACCGGCGTCTTCGCCGGCACGCTCGGCGAGCTCGCCCCGGAGCTCTCCCCCGACGCCGAGCCGCCGCTGGTGGTCACCGCCCGCCCCGCGGTCGTGCCCCGCGCCCCGGTGCCGCTGTACGTGCCCGGCGGCGTCGACGACTGGCCGGCCACCACCCCGCTGGTCGAGCTGGCCGGCGCGCCGGTGCTCGCGACGCTGGTGCACACCGCCGGCGCGACCGACGCCGGGGTGGTCGCCTGCTGCGCCGACGGCAACGGGCGCTGGCAGCTGCGCCGCTTCCCCCCGGGCGCGGTCGTGCCCGACGTGGTGGTGGACCTCGGCGGGCACCCGCAGCAGTGCGTCGTCCACCGGGGCGGGGCGGCCGTCGTCGTCGGCCGGGAGCTGCTGGTGCTGGACGCCGGCCTGCAGCTGCTGCACCGGGCGACGTTCCCGCCGGAGGGCGCCCTGCAGCTGGTGGCCGGCCCGGGCACCGTGCACGCGCTGGTCACCGAGGCCGCCGGCCCCGGCGACGCCCCCGACGACGCCGGCCGGCGCGCCGCCGCGCAGGGCGCGACGGTGCACCGCTACAAGGTGCACCGCCTGGAGCTGTCCCGGCTCGGCGACCCCACCGTCAACCCGTGGCAGAAGACCGACCTGCCGGTCAGCGGCGTCTACCCGCAGACGTCCCCCACCGAGGTGCCGGGCTGGGTCGAGCCGACCCCGGCCGACACCCGGGGCGAGGGCTTCTGGTTCGCCGTCCCCGGGCGCGACGCCTGGGACCGGCCGGCCCAGCACCACCTCACCGTGACCGCCGAGGGGGCGCTGGCCCTGCAGAGCGACCCCGGCGGGCCGCCGTGGGCCACCGCCCGGCTGCGGCACGGCGAGCTGCTGCTCACCGGGGACGCCGCCGGGCCCGGCGTCGACGGCGTGCGCGCGCCGGTGTCCGGGCCGGTGTCCACCCGGTTGCTGGCCGCCGCGGTGCCCGCCGCGGTCGCCGTCCGGCTCGACGGGCAGGGCACCGTGCTCTCCGAGCTGCGCGCCGGCGCCTGGGCGCAGGTGGCCGCCGCGCCCGGCACCGTGGCCGCCAGCTCGGCGGCCGACCCGCGGACCGGCGCCCGCTGGTACGGGCTGTCCGGCGGCGAGCACCCCGGCGTCCTCGGCGTCGTCCGGGACGAGGGGGTGCTGCGGCCGGTGCTGCAGACCCGGGAGCCGTTCGCCGTGGTGGCGGTCGCCGACGACACGGCGGTGGTCGCGGCCTCGACCCCCGGCTCGCCGGCGCTCGACCCGCGCGACGGCCGGCTGCTGCCGCCCGGCTCCCCGGGCGTCCCCCTGACCACCCTCGTCTCCGTGGGGACGGCGTCATGACCGAACCGACCTGGACCACCAGCCGGCTGCGCGCGCCGGTGCCCGACGGCTGGTCGGTGCGCGAGTCCTGGACGCTGCTGGCCCCCGACGGGCAGGCGAACGTCGTCGTCTCGCGCGAGCCGCTGCCGCCGGGCGTCGGCGCCGAGCAGTACTGCCAGGGGCAGGGCGAGCGGCTGGGGTCGGAGTTCCCGCAGTACCAGCAGCACGTGCTCACGGTGCTGCCGCTCGCGTCGGGCCCGGCCTACGCCCGGCTGTTCTCCTGGGCGCCGCCGGCCGGCGGACGGGTGGTGCAGGTGCAGCTGTACGCCACCGGCGAGGGCGCGGGCTTCACGGCGACCGCCACGACGCCGGCGCCGTCGTTCGACGCGGTGGCCGAGGTGCTGGACCGGGTGCTCCGGTCGCTGCAGTTCGACCCGGGGACGGCGCCCGCGGCACAGCCCGCCCCGGCGCCCCCGGCCCCGGCCGCCGAGGAGCCACCGGCCCCGCCCGTCGAGGCGCCCCCGGCCCCGCCGGCCGGCTCGACCTCGGCCACGGTGCTGGCCCAGCTCCCGCCGCGGCCCCCGGCGCCCCGCCCCGGCACCGGCCGCGAGGCCTGACGGGCCCGTCAGCCCAGCTCGCGACCGGCCGGTCGGGGCGCGCGGGCGGCGTCATCGGGGGCCGGGCCCTCGGGGACGTCCGCCTCCCGCGACACCGGCGTCCCGACCACGCCGTGCAGGTGGCAGGCGGCGACGTGCCCGGGCGCGGAGCCGACCGGCTGCAGGACCGGGTCGACGTCCGGGCACGGCTCGAACGCCGACGGGCAGCGGGTCCGGAACCGGCAGCCGCTGGGCACCGCCGCCGGGGAGGGGACGTCGCCGCGCAGCACGATCCGCCGGCGCGAGCGCTCCAGCGCCGGGTGCGGCACCGGCACCGCCGACAGCAGCGCCTGCGTGTAGGGCATCTGCGGGTCGCTGCCGACCGCCTCCGCCGGGCCGACCTCGACCACCCGGCCCAGGTACATGACCGCGATCCGGTCGGCGACGTGCCGGACGGCGGACAGGTCGTGCGAGATGAACAGCAGGGTCAGCCCGAGCTGGCGCTGCAGCCGGCGCAGCAGGTTGAGCACCTGCGCCTGCACGCTGACGTCGAGGGAGGCGATCGCCTCGTCGCAGACCAGGAAGTCCGGCTCGCCGGCCAGCGCGCGGGCGATGCCGACCCGCTGCCGCTGCCCGCCGGAGAACTCGTGCGGATAGCGGCCGGCGACCGTCGGGTCGAGGCCGACCAGCTCGAGCAGCTCGGCGACGCGGGCGGCCCGCTCGCGGCGGCCCTCGCGCAGCCGGTGCACCTCCAGCGGCTCGGACACCGTCTGCCCGACGGTGCGCCGCGGGTCGAGGGAGGCGAAGGGGTCCTGGAACACCATGCCGGCGCGGCGGCGCAGGTCGCGCAGGCCGCGGCGGTCCAGCGCGGTGACGTCGGTGCCGTCGAAGGTGACGGTGCCCGCGGTGGGCTCGACCAGCCGCAGCAGCGCGTTGCCGAGCGTGGACTTGCCGCAGCCGGACTCGCCGACCAGGCCCAGCGTCTCGCCGCGGCGGATGTCGAGGTCCACGCCGTCCACCGCGCGGACGGCGCCGGTGACCCGCCGCAGCGCGCCCCCCGAGCGGATCGGGAAGTGCACCTGCAGCCCGCGGGCCGACAGCAGCACGTCGTCCATCAGCCCTCCCCGCACCACGTGGCCGCCCGGTGCGGCAGGCCGGCGCCGCCGCCCACCCGGACCAGCGGCGGCTGCTCGGTCTCGCAGCGGGCGTCGCCGCGCACCGGGCAGCGCGGCCAGAACACGCAGCCGGCCGGCAGCTCCGTGGGCGGCGGCGGGACGCCGGGGATGGTGGCCAGATCCGGGCGCCGGCCGCCGTCCAGCGGCGCGGCGAGGTCGGGCAGCGCGCCCAGCAGCCCGCGGGTGTAGGGGTGGGCCGGCCGCTCGAGGACGTCGTCCACCGTGCCGTCCTCCACGCAGCGGCCGCCGTACATGACCAGCACCCGGTCGGCGATGCCGGCGACGACGCCGAGGTCGTGGGTGATCCAGACGACGCCGGTGCCGTGCTCGGCCTGCAGCCGCTCGACCAGGTCGATGATCTGCGCCTGCACGGTGACGTCGAGGGCGGTGGTGGCCTCGTCGGCGACCAGCAGCGCCGGCGAGTTGCTCAGCGCGATCGCGATCATCACCCGCTGCCGCATGCCGCCCGACAGCTCGTGCGGGTATCGGTCGACCGCCCGCGCCGGGTCGGGCAGCCCCACCTCGGCCAGCAGCTCCACCGCCCGCGCCCGGGCCGCCGGCTTGGACAGCCCCTGGTGCGCGCGGATGCCCTCGACCAGCTGCCGGCCGACGGTGAGCACCGGGTTGAGCGAGGTCATCGGGTCCTGGAAGACCATGCCCATGCCGGGGCCGCGGACCTGCCGCAGCCGGTCCGGCGACATCGCCAGCAGGTCCTCGCCCTGCAGCAGCGCCCGGCCGGTCACCGTCGCCGACCGCGGGGGCAGCAGCCCCATGAGGGCGAGCACCGAGACGCTCTTGCCGCTGCCGGACTCCCCCACGACGGCCACCGTCTCGCCGGGGCCGACGGTGTAGTCCAGGCCGTTGACCACGTGCGCCGTCCCGCGCGGGGTCCGCAGCCGCACCCGCAGGTCCTCGACCTCCAGCACGGGCGCGCTCACCGGCCGCCGCCGACCATGAGCGTCCGCTGCCGCGGGTCGAGCACGTCGCGCAGGCCGTCGCCGAGCAGGTTGAAGCACAGCACCGTCAGCACGATCGCCAGCCCCGGGAAGACCGTGTACCACCAGGCCTGCTCGATGAAGCCGCGGCCGTCGGCCAGCATCAGCCCCCACGACGGGTTCGGCGGCCGCGGCCCGAGGCCCAGGAACGACAGCGCCGCCTCGGCCAGCACGGCGAACCCGAGGCTGACCGAGGTCTGCACGATGATCGGCGGCGCGGCGTTGGGCAGCACGTGGCGGGTGAGCAGCCGCAGGTCCGACGCGCCGACCGACCGCGAGGCGCGCACGTACACCTCCTCGCGGACGCCCAGCACGCTGGCCCGGGTCACGCGGGCGAAGATCGGCACGTAGACGATGCCGATCGCCAGGATCGCGTTGCCCGTGCCCTCGCCGCGGATGGCGACGATCGCGATCGCCAGCAGCACCGCGGGGAACGCGAAGAGCACGTCCATCAGCCGCATGAGGACGTCGTCCACCCACCGGCCGTAGAAGCCGGCGAGCAGACCGATCAGCGTGCCCGCCACGAGCGCGACCGCGACGGACAGGAACCCGACGCGCAGCGAGGTGCCGGCGCCCAGGATCACCCGGCTGAACACGTCGCGGCCGAACTCGTCGGTGCCGAAGGGGTGGTCCCAGCTGGGCGGCTGCAGGGCGATCGACTGGTCCTGGTCGTTGGGCCCGTCCGGCGCGATGGTCTCGTCGAAGACGGCGACCAGCACGATCAGCAGGAGGACGACGGCCGAGGCCGCCGCCGTCGGGTTGCGGGCCAGCAGGCCCAGCGTCTCCCGCCAGCGCGGGGTGGCCGGGCGGGACGGCGGCAGCTCGGCGGGCGGCGGCTCGGCCGGGTTCGCCCCGGGGGTCGGCAGCGCGGTCATCGGCGGGCGATCCTCGGGTCGATCCGGCTGTAGAGCAGGTCCACCAGCAGGTTGATGACGAGGAAGACGAGCGCGAACAGCAGCACCGCTCCCTGCAGCACCGGGAAGTCGCGGTCGCGGACCGCCTGCAGCGCCAGCTGCCCGAGCCCCGGCCACGCGAAGACGATCTCGACGACGACGACGCCGGAGAGCAGGTAGGCCAGCTGCACGCCGGTGACGGTGACCAGCGGCAGCAGCGCGTTGCGCAGCACGTGCCAGCCGAGCACCGAGCGCCTGCCCAGCCCCTTGGCCTGCGCCGTCCGCACGTGGTCGGAGCCCAGCGCCTCGAGCATGCTCGACCGGACGAACCGGGTCAGCACCGAGCCGGAGACGACGCCGGTGGCCACGGCGGGCAGGACCAGCCGCTGCAGCCAGCCCAGCGGGTCCTCGGTGAGCGGCACGTAGCCGCCGGAGGGGAACCAGCCGAGCGTCCCGGCGAAGACCAGGATCAGCATGATCGACAGCCAGAAGTCCGGCACGGAGATGCCGAACTGGCTGACCACGGTGGCGAACCGGTCGACGACCGACCGCGGGTGCAGGGCGGACAGCATGCCCAGCGGCAGCGCGATGAGCAGCGCCACGAACAGCGCGGCGAACGCCAGGGTCAGCGTGGCCGGCAGCCGCTCGGCGATCTGCGAGGTCACCGTCTGGCCGCTGCGGAAGCTGACGCCCAGGTCCCCGGTCAGCGCCTTGCCCGCCCAGCGGAGGTACTGCTCGACCAGCGGCAGGTCCAGGCCGTTGCGGGCGCGCAGCGCGTCGTAGGTCTCCTGCGAGTACCGGGTACCCAGCGCCCGCCGGACGGGGTCGCCCCGGACCAGGTGGATCAGCGAGAACACCAGGATGCTGACCCCGACCAGGACGACGAGCGCCTGGCCGACCCGCCGGAGCAGGTAGCCGCTCAGGGCAGCTCCACGTTCTCGAAGTTGATCGCCGCGTCGGCCCGGATCTCGTAGCCGGACAACCCCGGCGCCCAGGCCTGCACGACGTCGGGGTTGAACAGGTACAGGTAGGAGACGTCGTCGACGATGATGCGCGCGGCCTGGTCGTACAGGTCCTTGCGGGTGGCCTGGTCGGGCTCGGTGGCGGCGCGGGTCAGCAGGTCGTCGACCTGCGGGTTGCTGTAGCCCTGGTAGTTGCTGGTGCCGGTGGACAGGTGCTGCTGCTCGTAGAAGTCGGCCGGGTCGATGTTGCCGATCCAGCTGAACAGGAACGAGTCCATGTCGCCCTGGGCCTCGCGGTCCAGCCACGTGGCGAGGTCCTCCTCCTCGATCTCCACGTTCACGCCGATCGGCTCCAGCTGGGCGGCGATGACCTGGGCGGCGGCCACGGACTCGGCGTCCTCGTCGGTGACCATCAGGCCCAGCGTGATCGGCGTGGGCACGCCGGACTGCTCGATCAGCGCCTGCGCGGCGGCCTGGTCCGGGTCGAACGGCGCGTAGTCGAGGAAGTAGGCGCTGCCCTCGGGGATCGCGGTCTGGTTGGGCTGGGCGGCGCCGAACCGGGCGGCCTGGGCGACCTCCTCGCGGTCGACGGCGGTCGCGATCGCCTGCCTGACCAGCGGGTTGTCGAACGGCGGCCGGTCGTAGTTCATCGACATGTAGTAGTACTCGACGCTGGTGGCCGAGCCGAGCTCCACCTCGTCGTCGTCCTGCAGGTCCTCGATGTTCTGCGGCGGCACGTTGTCGGTCCACTGCACCTCGCCGTTGCGCAGCGCGGTCAGCGCCGCCGACGGCTCGGTGATGTAGCGGAACTCGACGCCGTCGATGCTCGGCGCGTCGCCCCAGTAGTCGTCGAACGTGGTGAGCACGGTGCTGTTGGCGTCGGAGCTGTCGAGCCGGAAGGGGCCGGTGCCGTTGGCCTCGGTCTGCAGGTCGAACTCGTCGGCGGCGCCCTCCGAGACGACCGCCATGCCCTTGAAGGCGCCGATCTGCTCGAGCAGGTTGGGCGTCGGGCGGTTCAGGCTGATGACGACGGTGCGCGGGTCGGGCGCGGTGATGTCGGCGACCGACTCGAACCGGTAGGCGTTGGACAGCTCCTCGTCGATGATCCGGCGGTAGCTGTAGACGACGTCGGCGGAGTCGAACTCGCTGCCGTCGTGGAAGGTGACCCCGTCGCGCAGGGTGAAGGTCCAGGTGAGCTGGTCGGGGCTGGTCTCCCAGGACTCGGCCAGGCTGGGCTCCATCGTCAGGTCCTGCGCGTTCGGGACGACGAGGGTGTCGTAGACGTTCTCCAGCACCTGGAAGCTCGCGTACGCCGTGGTGGCGTGCGGGTCGAACTGGTCGGGCTCGGCGCTGACCGCCGCCACGAGCACGTTGTCGCCGCCCCCTCCGCCGCCCCCGCCGGTGTCGACGTCGTCGCCGCCGCCGCAACTGGCGAGCACCAGGGTGCCGGCGGCGATCAGGGGCAGCAGTCGGGTCGTGCGCACGGGGACCTCCGGGCGGCTCGGCGACGTCGTCCGTCCCCGACAGTGCTCCTGGTGCCCGGCGCCCGCAGGTCGGGAACGGGATCGTTCCGTCTCCGTTACATCTCGCCCAGCGTGGCCCGGCGCAGCTGCTCCGGGTCGCACTTGGGCACCCGCTCCATGGTGAGCAGGCCGTTGACCTCCTGGTAGGTGTCGGTCAGCTGGGTCCAGCAGGCTCCGGCCAGCGCGCTGCTCGCGTGCACCGCCGCCCACTGCGCCCGGTAGCGCGCGAGCAGGTCCTCGGGGGAGGTGGCGTCGGCGTAGCCCCAGGCCTCGGTGCGGTCGCCGGCGTCGCCGTCCGGCCGGCTGCGCAGCGCCCGCGCGTCCACGGAGATGCCGCCGAACTCCGACAGGACGACGGCGCGGCCGTCGGTCCCGGCCCGGTCCAGGTCGGTGAGGTACCCGTCGGGCCGGCGGCCGGTGGCGGCCCGCTCCAGCGCCTCGCGGGTGCCGTAGCGCGCGGCGAGCACGGCGGGGTCCTGCTCGTAGTCGTGGATGCCCAGGACCTCCCCGCCGAGGGCCTCCCAGCCGTCGTTGGCCGACACGGGGCGGGTGCCGTCGAGGGCGTCGGCGGTGGCCGCCAGCGCGCGGACGAGGGCGCGCTGGCGCGGGTCGGCCGCGGCCTCCTGCACGCCCCACGACTCGTTGAGCGGCACCCAGGCGACCACGCTGGGGTGCCCCCGGTGGGCCTGCACCACCTCGGCCCACTCGCGCAGCAGCCGGGCCGCGGCGGTCGGGCCGGGGCGGTGCGGCGAGGGCATCTCGGCCCAGACCAGCAGGCCCATCCGGTCGGCGAGGGCGAGATAGCGCGGGTCCTCGGTCTTCTGGTGCTTGCGCGCCCCGGTGAAGCCGAGCGCGCGGGTCAGCTCGAGGTCGCGCCGCAGCGCGCCGACGTCGGGCGGGGTGGCGCCGGTGTCGGGCCAGTAGCCCTGGTCGAGCACCAGGCGCAGCGGCACCGGGCGGTCGTTGACCAGCAGCCGGCCGTCGTCGACGCCCACCGAGCGCAGCGCGGTGTAGCTCGCGACCTCGTCGAGCACCTCGCCGCTGCCGGAGACCAGGGCGAGCTCGGCGTCGAGCAGCGTCGGGTCCGGGCCCGGCTCCCACAGCAGCGAGTACCGGTCGTCGAAGCCGCCGTCGCCGACCGGGATGCGGCGCTCGACCACGGCGCCGTCCACCCGGACGGCGTCGTCGGCCAGCAGCCGGTCCCCCGCGCGCAGCCGCAGGTGCAGCCGGGCGCCGGAGACGGGCGCCGACAGCTCGACCCGGACGTCGACGCGCAGGCCGCGCGGGTCGCCGCGCCACTGCACGTCGGCGATCGACACGGGGCCGACGTGCTCGAGCCAGGGCGTGCGCCAGATGCCGGTGGTGCGCGGGTACCAGATGGAGTGCGGCTCGTCCCGCCAGTCCTGCTTGCCCCGCGGCGCCTCGAGGTCGTGCGGGTCGTCGTCGGCGCGGACGACCAGGTCGGCGCCGTCGCCCAGGGCGTCGGTGACGTCGACGGAGAACGGCGTGTAGCCGCCCTCGTGGGAGGCGACGTGGACCCCGCCGACCCACACGTCGCAGACCCGGTCGACGGCGGAGAAGTGCAGCACGGTGCGGCGGTCGCCGCCGGCGGCCGGCAGCGGGCGGCGGTACCAGACCCGGTCCAGCGGCCCGGCGTCCCCCACGGCGGCGGCCGGGGTCTCCGGGGCGTAGGGCACCCGGATCGTGCGGTCGAAGTCGACCCCGCCGGGGCGCTGCCGGCGGTCGGGGTCGGCCGCGAACTGCCACTCGCCCTCCAGCGAGGTCCACGGCCGGCGCAGCAGCGGTCGGGGGTGCTCGGTGGGGTCCGCCGTGTCCATCCGCCCACCTCACCGGAGTCGGCCGCGGCGCGCAGCACGGCGGCCGCCGCCCCCGGGGAGGGGACGGCGGCCGCCGCGGGTGGTGCGAGGGGTTACTCGGCCGCGCGCCGGCGCCGGCCGGCGAGGACCAGGCCGCCGCCGACCGCGAGGGCGGCGAGGCCGCCGATCGCCGGGACGGCGATGTCGGCGCCGGTGTAGGCGAGGCCGCCCGAGCCGGTCGGGCCGCCGACGGTGATGGCCTGCGTCAGGTAGCGCGGGTTGCCGTCGGCGTCGACGCCGGCCGCCACCAGGGTGTGGCTGCCCGCGGCCAGGCCGGCCGGCAGCTTGCCGGTGAAGGTGAAGGCGCCGTTCGCGTCGGCCTCGACGGTGCCCAGCACGGTCGGGGACGAGTAGACGAGCACGGTCACGGTGGAGAAGGGCGCGTAGCCCGAGCCCGACACCGTGATGGTCTGCCCCTGGGTCACCGAGCCGGTGGAGAAACCCGAGGTCCCGAGCGCGCCGTTCGAGGTGGGGACGGTGGCCGGGAAGGGGATCGCGCCGGTCATGACGGCGTCGGAGCCCTCGCCGGCGTTGCCCTGGCTGTCCACGGCGAAGACGACGACGCTGTAGTCGACGCCGGACTGCACGCCGGTGACGACGCAGCTGAGGACGTCGGCCGCGGTCTCACAGACCTCGCCGCCCATCTCGCCGGTCCCCATGCCGATGACGTAGCCGGCGACCGGGAAGGTGCCCGCGACGGTCGGGGCGGTCCAGGTGACGCGGACCGAGGGGGACGTCGTCGTCACGGCGACGTCCCCCGGGGCGCCGACCGGCGCGTACGGCACGCCGGAGACCGCGGAGGTCGCGGCGCCGGCGCCGCCCTCCTGGCTGACCCCGCGGACCTTGACGTCGTACGTCGAGCCGTTGGTCAGGCCCGTGAGGGTGAAGGTCCGGTCCGCGCTGTACTCGACCTGCGTCGTGGTGACCGGGGTCCAGGCGCCGTTGCCCAGCTGGTACTCCCAGCTGTCGGCGTCCGTGCCGTTCGGGTCGGTGGCCCAGGTGGGCGTGAACCGGACGCCGAGGCTGCCGTTGCCGCCCTCGGCGGTCAGGCCGGTCGGCGCCAGCGGCGCGAGCACCGGCGCGACGACCTCGCACGGCGAGACGACGGCCGACACGAAGCCGGTGCCGAACCACTCGCCGACGGCCCCGGTCAGGCCGGCGTCCGAGGGCTGGAAGGAGGTCACGCCGCCGCCGGCGCCGCCGCCCACGCCGGCGCCGTCGCCGCCCGCCGCGCTGATGGACAGGCCGCCGGGCCCGGTCACCGTGGTCGCGCCGCCACCGCCGCCGTCGCCGCCGATCACGGTGTCGTCGCCGTCGACGACGTCGGCGCCGTCCCCGCCCTGCGCCCCGGTGCCGCCGGTACCGCCGGCGCCGCCGCCGTCCACGGGGTCACCGGCCCCGCCGGCGCCGCCGACGGAGAAGGTGTACGTGCCGGCGGGGGCGGCGGTCGTGCCGGTCACCTCGTCGGCGTAGGTGACGTCGGCGGCGGAGTCCGTCTCGGTGCTGTAGCCGCCCTCGCCACCGACGACGAGCCAGTCGATGTCGCAGTAGCCGGCGGGGACGTCGAACTCGCCGTCGGCCCAGGCCCAGGTGTCGTCGGCGCTGTCGGCGTCGGAGGTGAAGTAGAGGTAGGGCAGCTCCTCGGGGGCCGCCGAGGCGACGCCGCCGAGGCTGAGCACGGTGGTGGACATGGCGATCGCGCCGACGGCCGCGAGGCCGAGCGCGCGCCGGGACGGTGGTGCGAGGTGCACGGGAACTCCCCGGGGTGGGCCCGGTTCGCGCCGGGCTCGCTGACCCGGTGCCCCGGGCGTCGCGCAGACGGGACCACGCGGGCACCCCGCGACACGCCCCGCCACACGGCCCGGAACGCGTGGGGCGCCGCGTGACCGGATCGAGACCCGGCGGACGAAAGCGCAGGTCAGCGACAGGGGAAAACGTGCCGGAACTCGACGAACCGGCTCCCGCCGGTTGTCGGGATCAGTTCAGTCCGTTCGCGTTCCGCGCCCGGACGACGTCCTCCCTCGCCGTGGCGCGTCCTCCCCCACCGCAGCGCGTCCTCCCTCACGGTCCGCGGTGAGGGAGGACACGCCATGATCAGGTGAGCTGATCGTGGCAGGGGCGGATCGGGGCCGGCTCAGCGCAGCTTCGCCCCCGAGATCGTCCGCGCGATGACCAGCCGCTGGATCTCCGACGTCCCCTCGAAGATCGTGTAGATCTTGGCGTCGCGGGCCATCCGCTCGACCGGGTAGTCGCGGGTGTAGCCGTTGCCGCCGAGGATCTGCATCGCCTTCTCGGTCACCCGGACGGCGGTCTCGCCGGCGACGAGCTTGGACATCGAGCCCTCGGCGGCGGTGAACCGCTCGCCGACCCGCGCCATCCACGCCGCCCGCCAGACCAGCAGCCGGGCGGCGTCGATCGACGTCTTCATGTCGGCGAGCATGAAGGCGACGGCCTGGTTCTCGACGATCGGCCGGCCGAACTGCACCCGCTGGCCGGCGTACTCCAGCGCGTACTCGTAGGCCGCCCGGGCCACGCCGACCGCCTGGGCCCCGACGGCGGGGCGGGTGCGCTCGAACGTCGCCATCGACGGCTGCGTGCGGCCGGTGCGGGCCCCCTCGCGGGCACGGGCGAGCCGCTCGTCGAGCCGCTCCCGGCCGCCGAGCAGGCAGTCGGCGGGCACGCGGCAGTCCTCCAGCACGACCTCGGCGGTGTGCGAGGCGCGGATGCCGTGCTTGAGGAACTTCTGCCCCTGCGAGAGCCCCGGCGTGCCCGGCGGGACGACGAAGCTGGCGTGCCCGCGGGCCCCGAGCCCGGGGTCGACGACCGCGTTGACCACGTGCACGTCGGCGATGCCGCCGTTGGTCGCCCACGTCTTGGTGCCGTTGAGCACCCACTCCCCGGTCGCCTCGTCCAGGACGGCGCGGGTGCGCATCGCGCCGACGTCGGACCCGGCGTCGGGCTCCGAGGAGCAGAACGCGGCGACCTTCGGCTCGGCCTCCGTGCCGAACATCGCCGGGATCCACGTGCCGACCTGCTCGTCGGTGCCGTTGGCCCGCACCGACGCCGCGGCCAGCGTCGTGCCGACGATGGCCAGCCCGATCCCGGCGTCACCCCAGAAGAGCTCCTCCATGGTGAGCGGGATGCCGAGGCCCGACTCGTCGAACCACTGGGTGGCGAAGAAGTCCAGCGAGTAGAGCCCGATCTTCGCGGCCTCCTGGAGCACCGGCCACGGGAAGGCCTCCCGCTCGTCGTACTCGGCCGCCGCGGGGCGGACGACGTCGGCGGCGAACTGGTGCACCCACTTCTGCAGCTCGACCTGGTCCGGGGTGAGGTCGAAGGACACGGGCATGCGGGAGGTCTCCTCGGTCGGGGTGGCTCAGAGCGGGCGGACGGTGCCGAACAGGTGCTCGGTGCCGGCCCGCGCGTTGCGGACGGCGACGTCCCAGCCGCCGTCGCGCGGCGCGGTGGCCAGGGTGACCGTCGAGGGGAGGAACAGCGGCTTGCGGAAGCCGACGTCCACCGCGACGGCGTCGGGCAGCCGGCCGGACAGCGCCGCCACGGCGCGCGCCTTGACCCACATGCCGTGCGCGATGGCGCGCTTGAAGCCGAACGCCTTGGCGGCCAGCCCGGAGAGGTGGATCGGGTTCACGTCGCCGGAGACGGCGGCGTAGCGGCGGCCGGCGTCGTCGGGCACCCGCCAGGTGATGGCGCCGGGCGGCAGCTCGGCCACCTCGACGTCCACGTCGGCCGCGGGCGCGCCCTCGGGGGCCGCGGCGCCGCGGGCGAGGTAGGTCGACCGGCCGCGCCACACCTCCGCGCCGCCGGCCGAGACCGAGGCGCACAGGTCCACCGTCGCGCCGCTGCGGTGCCGGGCGAACCGCTCGGCCCGGACCTCCAGGTCGAGCTCCTCCCCCAGGCCGACCGGACGCAGCTGCTCCACCCGGTTGCGCATGTGCACCAGCCCGGGCAGGGCCAGCGGGAACGAGCGGTCGCTCATCAGCGCCACCTGCAGCGGGAACGTCAGGACGTGCGGGAAGGTCACCGGCAGCGCGTCGGCCAGCGGGAACCGGCACACCCGGGCGTAGGCGGCGACCTGGGCGGGGTCGACAGCGACCCCGCGGCGGGCCAGCCGGGTGTCCGGCAGGTCGCCGCCGCGGCCGCGGGCGGTCAGCGCGGCCCGGGCGAACAGCGCCGCCATGTTCGGCGGCGCGTCGAGGACGGTCGGCTCGGGGGACGACACGGCCGTCACGCGCCCAGCATCGACTGGCCGCAGACCCGCACGACCTGGCCGTTGACGCCGGCGCTGCCCGGCTGGGCGAGCCAGGCGATCGTCTCGGCGACGTCCACCGGCAGGCCGCCCTGCTGCAGCGAGTTGATCCGCGAGCCGACCTCCCGGGTGCCGAACGGCATCTTCGCGGTCATCTCGGTGACGATGAAGCCGGGCGCCACGGCGTTGATCGTGGCGCCGCGCTCGGCGAACGCCGGGGCCCACGCCCGGACCATGCCGATGATCCCGGCCTTGCTCGCCGCGTAGTTGGTCTGGCCGCGGTTGCCGGCGATGCCCGACTGCGAGCTGACGCAGACGACCCGGGCGTCGGGGCGGAGCAGCCCGTCGGCGGCCAGCAGCGCCTCGGTGATGTCCAGCTGGGCCTGGAGGTTGACCGCCATGACCGTGTTCCACCGGTCGGCGTCCATGTTGACCAGCAGCTTGTCGCGGGTGATCCCGGCGTTGTGGACGACGACGTCGACCCCGCCGTGCCGCTCGCGCAGGTGCTCCACGAGCCGGGCCGGCGCGTCGGCGGCGGTGATGTCGAGCTGGAACGCCGTCCCGCCGATCTCGTTGGCGACCTCGGCCAGCGACTGCCCGGCCGCCGGGACGTCGACGGCGACGACGTGCGCGCCGTCGCGGGCCAGCACGCGGGCGATCGCCGCGCCGATGCCGCGGGCCGCGCCGGTGACGACGGCGACCTCGCCGGCGAGCGGCCGCTCGGCGTCGCCGTCGGCGGGCACGTCGGCCGCGGCGAGGGTGAGCACCTGCCCGTCGACGTAGGCCGACCGGCCGGAGAGGAAGAACCGCACCGGCGAGGCGGCCGACGCCTCGGCGCCCTCGGGCACGAAGACCAGGTTCGCCGTCGACCCGTTCAGCAGCTCCTTGCCGATCGACCGGACCAGGCCGTCGAGGGCCTGCCGGGCCGCGGCGGTGGCCGGGGTGTCGGCCGCCGCCGGCGGGTCGGCCAGGACCAGCACGCGGCCGGACGGGCGCAGCCGCTTCACGGCCGGGGCGAGGAAGGCGTGCGCGCCGGCCAGCTGGCCGGGGCCGGTCAGGCCGGTCGCGTCGAGCAGCACGGCGGCCGGCTTCTCGCCGTCCGGGTCCACCGCGTCCAGCAGGGGGACGCCGGCGTCGGCCAGCACCCGGGTGAGGGTGTCGCGGAGCCGGCCGGCGCCGGCCGAGCCGAGCACCACCGGCCCGGACAGCAGCGGCTCCCCCGGCTCGTAGCGGCGCAGCACGGCCGGCCGGGGCAGGCCCAGCTGCTTGGTGATCGTCGTGCCGACGCCGGAGTTGGCGAAGTCGCGGTACCAGTCGCTCACGGGAGGTCGTCCTTCCGGGGACGGGGCGACGTGGCACTCCTGCACCGTGCAGAAGTGCCACGTTGCACGTGGAACGTCGGGGAGGTGGGGTCAGGACTCGAGGATCGCGACGACGCCCTGGCCGCCGGCCGCGCAGATCGAGATCAGCCCGCGCTTGCCGGGGCCGGCCTCGTGCAGCGTCTTGGCCAGGCTCGCGACGATCCGGCCGCCGGTCGCGGCGAACGGGTGCCCGGCCGCCAGCGACGAGCCGTGCACGTTGAGCCTCGACCGGTCGATCGCGCCCAGCGGGGCGTCCAGGCCCAGCCGCTCCTTGCAGAAGCTCGGGTCCTCCCAGGCCTTCATCGTGGCCAGCACGGTGGAGGCGAACGCCTCGTGGATCTCGTAGAAGTCGAAGTCCTGCAGCGTCAGCCCCTGGCGGGCCAGCATCACCGGCACCGCGTAGGCCGGCGCCATGAGCAGGCCCTCGCCGCCGTGCACGTAGTCGACCGCCGCGGTCTGGGCGTCCACCAGGTGGGCCAGCACGGGCAGCCCGCGCTCGGCGGCCCACTCGTCGGAGGCCAGCAGGACGGCGGAGGCGCCGTCGGTCAGCGGCGTCGAGTTGCCCGCCGTCATGGTCGCGTCCGGCCCGTCGCCGAACACCGGCTTCAGCTTCGCGAGCTTCTCCATCGAGGAGTCCGGCCGCAGGTTCTGGTCGCGGGTGAGCCCCAGGTAGGGGGTGACCAGGTCGTCGAAGAAGCCGCGGTCGTAGGCGGCGGCCAGGTTCCGGTGCGAGCGGACGGTGAGCTCGTCCTGCTCCTCCCGCCCGATCTCCCACTCCTTGGCGGTGATCGCCGCGTGGTCGCCCATCGCCAGGCCCGTGCGCGGCTCGGCGTTGCGCGGGATCTCCGGCGCCAGCTGGCCGGGGCGCAGGCCGCGCAGGGCCTTGAGCCGGTCGCCGAGCGTCTTGGCCGAGTTCAGCGCGATGAGCACCCGCCGCAGGTCCTCGTTGACCGCCAGGGGCGCGTCGGAGGTGGTGTCGGTGCCGCCGGCGATGCCGGACTCGATCTGGCCCAGGGCGATCTTGTTGGCGACGAGGATCGCGGCCTCCAGCCCGGTGCCGCACGCTTGCTGGACGTCGTAGGCCGGCGTGGCGGCCGACAGCCGCGAGCCGAGCACGGCCTCGCGGGTGAGGTTGAAGTCGCGGCTGTGCTTGAGGACGGCGCCGGCGACCACCTCGCCCACCTGCTGGCCCTGCAGGCCGAAGCGCGCGACCAGGCCGTCGAGGGTCGCGGTGAGCATGTCCTGGTTGGACGCCTGCGCGTACGTGGAGTTGGACCGGGCGAACGGGATCCGGTTGCCGCCGACGATCGCGGCCTTGCGAGTGCTCGCCATGGGGACCTCCGGGGTCGAGGGTGGTCTCGCGTTGCTAGGTACTCAGAGTACCCAGTACCTTGGGTTACATGAAAGCCGAGGCGGTGAGAGGCACGTCGCAGCAGAAGATCGCCCAGAGCGGCGGGCGCCGCGAGTCGGGCGCCGGCGCCACCGCCATGCGCGACCGGCGCGACTCGCGCTGGGACGAGCACCGGCGGGCCCGCCGCGAGCAGCTGGTCGACGCCACGCTGGCCGCCGTCGCCCGGCACGGCGCCGGCGTCGGCATGGACGAGATCGCCGCCGCGGCCGGCACCAGCAAGACCGTCGTCTACCGGCACTTCGCCGACCGCGGCGAGCTGTACGTCGCGGTCTGCAACCGGGTCGCCGGGCAGCTGACCGCGAAGCTGCGGGAGGCCATGGCCAGCAGCAGCGACCCGCGGGCGATGGTCAGCGCCGCGATCGAGACCTACCTGGCGTTCCTCGAGGCCGACCCCGAGCTCTACCGGTTCGTCGTCCGGCACCCGCTGCTCGACCGCCCCGTCGACGCCGACCCGATCACCACGCTGTCCGACCTCGTCGGCGGGCAGGCCGCCGCCCTCGTGGCCGCCGCGCTGACCGCCGCCGGCCGCGACCCGGCGCCCGCGCAGCCCTGGGGCCACGGGCTGGTCGGCCTGGTCCGCGCGGCCGCCGACTGGTGGCTGGCCGCCGACCGCCCCATGCTCCGGGCGGATCTCGCCGCCCACCTCACCGAACTCGCCTGGGCCGGCCTCGCCGGCGTGCTCCCGGGCACCCGTCCCGCCGACCCGCGCCCCGCCGTCCCCGAGGCCCTCGTCATCGATCACCAGGAGGACCAGTGACCCAGTCCCTGCCCCGCACCGTCGACCCGGCCAGCCTGCAGGAGGTGCTCGACGGACGCTGGTCGCACGTGCGCCGCGACGCCCGCGAGCAGCTCGGCGACCCCGAGTACGCGCCCGTCTACGGCGAGACGATGCAGCAGGCCCGCGACCGGATCACCCGGCTGGCCGGCAAGCTGGCCGGCACCGGGCGGGTCGGCCTGGGCTTCCCCAAGCAGTACGGCGGGGAGGCCGACGCCGGCGGCTCGGTCACCTCGATCGAGATGCTCGCCTTCGGCGACCTGTCGCTGATGGTCAAGGCCGGAGTCCAGTGGGGGCTGTTCGGCGGCGCCGTGCAGCTGCTCGGCACCGAGCGGCACCACGACGCGTACCTGCGCGACATCATGAGCTTCGACCTGCCCGGCTGCTTCGCGATGACCGAGACCGGGCACGGCTCCGACGTCCAGCAGCTGCGCACCACCTGCACGTACGACCCCGAGACGCAGACCTTCGACCTGCACACCCCGCACGAGGCCGCGCGCAAGGACTACATCGGCAACGCGGCGAAGGACGGCCGGATGGCCGTCGTCTTCGCCCAGCTGGTCACCCGCGGCGAGAACCACGGGGTGCACGCCTGGCTGGTGCCGATCCGCGACGCCGAGGGCAACCCGGTGCCGGGCGTGACCATCGGGGACGACGGCCCGAAGGCCGGCCTGCTCGGCGTGGACAACGGGCGGCTGAGCTTCGACCACGTGACCGTCCCGCGCGACATGCTGCTGGACCGGTACGGGCAGGTGGCCGCCGACGGCACCTACACCTCGGCGATCGAGAACGAGACGCGCCGCTTCTTCACGATGCTCGGCACGCTGGTCCGCGGCCGGGTCAGCGTCGGCGGCTCGGCCGGGTCGGCGACCAAGATGGCGCTGGACATCGCCGTCCGCTACGGCGAGGTGCGCCGCCAGTTCGCCGCGCCGGGCCGCGACCGCGAGATCGTGATCAACGACTACCTGGTGCATCAGCGCAAGCTGCTGCCGGCGCTGGCCACCTCCTACGCGCTGCACTTCGCGCAGGAGGAGCTGGTCGGCACCATGCACGACGTGCAGACCGCGGTGCACGAGCACGGCGAGGAGGTCGACGAGGCCGCGCAGCGCGAGCTGGAGTCCCGCGCCGCCGGGCTCAAGGTCGCCAACACCTGGCACGCCACCCGCACCATCCAGATGTGCCGCGAGGCCCTGGGCGGCGCCGGGTACCTGGCCGAGAACCGGCTGCCGCAGCTCAAGGCCGACACCGACGTCTTCAGCACGTTCGAGGGCGACAACACGGTGCTGCTGCAACTGGTGGCCAAGGGCCTGCTGACCGGCTACCGCGACACCTTCGGCTCGTTGGACGGCTGGGGCAAGGTGTCGTTCTTCGCCGACCTGGTGCGCGAGACGGTCCTGGAGCGGACGGCGGCCCGCGGGCTCATCGCCCGGCTGGTCGACGCGGTGCCCGGCCGGGACGACGACGTCCCGCTGCTGGACCGCGGCTGGCAGCTGAAGATGTTCGAGTTCCGCGAGAAGCACACCCTCGAGGGCGCGATCCGGCGGCTGCGGAAGAACTCCGAGACCGAGGGCATGGAGCCCTTCGACATGTTCAACGACGTGCAGGACCACGTGCTGCGCACCGCGCAGACGCACATCGACCGGATCGTGCTCGAGGCCTTCGTCGCCGGCGTCGAGCGGGCCACCGACCCCGACGCGCAGGCGCTGCTGTCGGCGGTCTGCGACCTGTACGCGCTGACCACCATCGAGGCGGACAAGGGCTGGTTCCTCGAGCACGGGCAGCTCACCCCGTCGCGGTCGAAGGCGCTGACCGCGACGGTGAACCAGCTGCTCAAGGAGCTGCGGCCGCACCTGGTCACGCTGGTCGACGGCTTCGCCATCCCGGCGGCGTGGAAGAACGCGGCCGTGCTCGAGGAGGAGGCCGGCCGGCAGGAGGCCATGGCCGCCCGCGACGCCGAGCTGCGCGCCGCCACCGGCAGCACGCCGCCCGGCGACACTGCGACCTCGGTCGACGTCCCGCCCGGCCAGTGAGAAGGACCCCCCTGCCCCCCGACGCTCGCGCGCTCGCGCCGGGACCCTGCCGGGGGGGCCACGCTCAGGGCTGGATGTTCTGGTTGCCGCGGAAGGTGTTGTCCGGGTCGAACCGGCGCTTCACCTGCTGCAACCGCAGGTAGTTGGCCTCGCCGTAGGCCGCCCGGATCCGGTCCTGCCCCTCGGCGCCGATGAAGTTCAGGTACGTGCCGCCGTTGGTGTAGCGGGCGACGTCGCGGCGGAAGGCGCGCACCCACTCCACGTTGGCGGCGTCCTCGGCCGGGTCGGCCCAGGTGGCGAACGGGTGGGTCACCCACCGGGCCGAGCGGTGGCTCAGCGGGGTCGCGTCGTCCGGCACCCGGGCGATCGCCCCGCCCCACGCGACCATGAGCTGCTGGGTCAGCGGGGAGACCCGGTCGGAGCCGTACTTGACGAAGATCTCGACGGCGTCGTCGGGCATGGCGTCGTGGTAGTCCCCGCTCCAGTACTGCCGCAGCCCGGGCGGGTCGTCGATGAGGCACTGGAAGTCGGCGTACGGCATCGCCCCGACCAGGTCGGCCTCCGGCCGCAGGTCCCGGAAGCGCTGGGCCGCCTCGAGCCCCTCCTCGACGTCCCCGGCCCACATCAGGGCGACCGCGGCCACCGTGCGGCCCTGCAGGTGCAGGGGCACGAAGGGCTCCGGCGGCCCGGTGAGGAACACCAGGGCGGTGCCGAAGCGCTCGTCCGCGGTCTCCATGACGTCGCGGTAGGCCAGCGCCACGTCGCGGCCGGCGCTGCCCGGCCACAGCAGCAGCCCGGCGAGGACGGTCGGGCCGAGCGGGTGCAGGTCGAAGGTGAAGGACGTCGCCACCCCGAAGTTGCCGCCGCCGCCGTGCAGCGCCCAGAACAGCTCCGGCTCCTCCGTGGCGCTGGCGGTGACCCGCTCCCCGGACGCCGTCACCAGGTCGACCGACCGCAGGTTGTCGCAGCTCAGGCCGTGCAGCCGCTCCAGCCAGCCCGAGCCGCCGCCGAGGGTCAGCCCGGCCACGCCGGTCGTGGACACCCGCCCGCCCGTGGTGGCCAGCCCGTGCTCCTGGGTGGCCCGGTCGAACCGGCCCCAGGTGACGCCGGCGCCGACGGTCGCCGTCCGCGCCTCCGGGTCGACCCGGACCTCCTCCATCGGACGGACGTCGATCACCAGGCCGCCGTCGTTGACGCTGAAGCCGGCCACCGAGTGGCCGCCCGCCCGGACGGCGACCGCCAGCCCCTCCGCCCGCGCGAGGCGCAGGGCGTCGGCGACGTCGTCGGCCGTCGCGCACCGGGCGATCACCGCAGGCCGCCGGTCGATCCCCGCGTTGAACAGCGTGCGCAGCTCGTCGTAGCGCCCGTCGGTCGGTCGGATGAGTTCCATCGTGGGTCCCCTCGGGTCTCCTCCCCCGCTCCGGACGGCGGCACGCTCCTCCCCCCGCCGGGCGAGCCACCAGGGCAGGAGTGCCCGACTGCGCCGGGCGGGTGGGGAGGATGACGGGGTGAGCACCCTGGCCGCCGCCGCGGAGACCCTGCGGGTGCCGCAGGCGGTCGACCTGGCCGCGATCGTCGTCGGGGCGCTGACCGGCGGGCTGCTCGCCGCCCGGGAGGGCTTCGCCGTCTCCGGCGTCCTGCTGCTGGCCGTCAGCGGCGGGCTGGGCGGCGGGCTGATCCGCGACGTGCTGCTGGCCGAGGGGCCGCCGGTCGCGCTGACCAACGAGGCCTACCTGCCCACCGTGGCGATCACCGCGATGGTCACGTTCTTCTTCTCCGGCTGGCTGGCGCGGCTGACCGGCCTGCTCGTCGTCCTCGACGCGGTCACGCTCGGCTTCTTCACCGTGATCGGCGCGCAGAAGGCGCAGCTCGCCGGCCTGCCCAGCGCCTCGGTGGTGTTCATCGGCACGCTGACGGCGGTCGGCGGCGCGGTGATCCGCGACATGCTGCTGGCCCAGCGGGCCGACATCGTCCAGCCCGGCCCGTACAACGCCGTCGCCGCGCTGATCGGGGCGGCCGCGCTCACCGTCCTCGCCGGCCCGGCCGGGCTGCCGCCGATCACCGTCGCCGTCCTGGTCATCGTCCTGGTGGCGGCGCTGCGGGTGCTGTCGGTGTGGCGCGGCTGGGAGGCGCCGGTCGCGGTGGACCTGCCGCACCGGGCCCGCACCCACCTGGGCCGCATCCGCTGGCGGCGGCGGGGAGGGCCGGGACGCGGGCGCCGCGGCGCTCGGTGAGGATGGGCCGCATGCCCGACCGCGCGCACGACCTCGTCGTCTACGGGGCCTCCGGCTTCGTGGGCGAGCTGCTGGCCGCCTATCTCGCCCGCACCGCACCGGCGGACCTGCGGATCGCCCTCGCCGGCCGGTCGGCCGACCGGCTGGCCGCCGTCCGCTCCCGGCTGCCGGAGGCCGCGCGCGACTGGCCGCTGGTGGCCGCCGACTCGACCGACCCCGCGGCCCTGGCCGCGCTCGCCGAGGGCACCCGGGTGCTGGCGACGACGGTCGGGCCCTACGCCCGCTACGGCCTGCCCGTCGTCGAGGCCTGCGCCCGCGCCGGCACGCACTACGCCGACCTCACCGGCGAGGTGCTGTTCCACCGCGACGCCATCGACCGCGCCGACGCCCCGGCCCGCGAGACCGGCGCGCGGATCGTGCACTCCTGCGGCTACGACTCCATCCCGTCGGACCTGTCGGTGTCCCTGCTGGCCGAGCGGGCGCGGGCCGACGGCGCGGGCGGCCTGACCGACGTCCGGCTGGTGGCCGCCGCCCGGGGTGGGTTCAGCGGCGGCACCATCGACTCGATGCGGGCCCAGGTCGAGGCGGTCGGCCGGGACCGGTCGCTGCGCCGGGTGGTCGGCGACCCGTACGCGCTGAGCCCCGACCGGGCCGCCGAGCCGGACACGCGGCAGCCCCCGGCTGCCGCGCCCCCGGCCCGCGGCGCCGACGGCCGCTGGACCGCGCCGTTCGTCATGGCCTCGTACAACACCCGGGTCGTGCGGCGCAGCAACGCGCTGCAGGACTGGGCGTACGGGCGGGGACTGCGCTACGGCGAGGTGATGACCACCGGCCGCGGCGTCACGGGCGCGGCGACGGCGGTCGGGATGACGGCGGGGCTGGCCGGTGCGCTGGCCGCGATGTCCTTCGGGCCGACCCGCGCGCTGCTGGACCGGGTGCTGCCGGCGCCGGGCACCGGGCCCGACGAGGCCGCCCGCGAGCGCGGCTGGTTCCGCATGGTGGTGGACGCGCGGACCGAGTCCGGCCGCCGCTACCGGGCGACCGCGGCCGGGACGGGCGACCCTGGCTACGCGGCGACGGCGGTGATGCTCGGCGAGAGCGCGCTGGCCCTCGCCCTGGACGGCGACCGGCTGCCCGACCGGGCCGGCTCGCTCACCCCGGCCACCGCGCTGGGCGGCGTCCTGGTCGACCGCCTCCGCGCGGCGGGTCACACGTACGAGGTCACCGCGGACTGAGCGGCGTCCCCCTCGGCGGCGTCCCACCCTCACCGGGACTCGTCCTGAGCGGCGTCCCCCTCGGCGGCGTCCCACCCTCACCGGGACTCGTCCTCCCTCACCGCAGCGCGTCCTGCCTCACCGTCCACCGTGAGGGAGGACGCGCCACGATCAGGGGACCTGATCCCAGCTCAACCCAGGCGGAGGGCCAGCAGGGCGACGTCGTCCTCGGCGTCGGGCAGGAACAGCCGCTGCAGCACCCGGTCGCACAGCTGCTCCAGCGGCAAGTCGGCGGCCTCCTCGAGGACGGCGACCAGCTGCGCGGTGCCGGTGTCCAGGTCCCGGTCGCGGCGCTCGACCAGGCCGTCGGTGTGCAGCAGCACGGTGCTGCCGGCCTCCAGAACCTCGGCCCGGTCGGTCCGCGGCGTCGTCGGGTCCACGCCGAGCAGCAGCTCGCCGGGCAGGTCGAGCAGGCGCACCCGGCCGTCCGGGGAGACGACCAGCGGCGGCGGGTGCCCGGCGTCGGACCAGCGCAGCAGCACCTGCCCCTCGGGCAGGTCGGCCGGGTGCTCCAGCCGGGCCACCAGCGCCGTCGCCATGACCTCGGGCGCCAGCCCGGCGAGGGCGCGGTCCAGCCGGGTCAGCACCTGCGCCGGGGAGGCGCCGCTGGAGTGGCTGATGCCCCGCAGCAGGCTGCGGACCTGGCCCATCGCGGCGGCGGCGTGCCGGTCGTGGCCGACGACGTCGCCGATCGCGAGCACCGTCGTCCCGTCCTCCTGGCGGAAGGCGTCGTACCAGTCGCCGCCGATCTCGGCGCCGGCCGCGGCGGGCACGTAGCGCACCACGATCCGGCAGCCGGGCACCTCCGGCGGGGCGGTGAGCATGCTGTGCTGCAGGGCGTCGGCGAGGTCGCGCTGCTGGGCGTAGAGCCGCGCCGAGTGCAGCGCCAGCCCCGCCCGGCGGCCCACCTCGACCGCCGCCGCCACCTCCGCGCCGGTGTGCGGGCCGCGCTCGGGGCCGTTGAACAGGCCGAGCGCGCCGATGGTCCGCCCGCGGGCGGTCAGCGGGACGACGACGCCGCCCTCCAGCTCCAGCCGCTCCAGCGCCGCCCGCGCCGCCTCGTCCGGCAGCGCCCGCCGGATCCGCTCGGCGTCGATGTGCGGCAGCACCAGCGGCCGGCCGGTGCGGGTGACGATCCGCGCGGTCGCCTCGTCCGACATCACCGCGACCATCGCGTGCACGTAGTCGGCCAGGTGGCCGGTGCGGGCCCGGTCCCGGTGCGCCGAGGCGAGCTCCTCCATGCGGCCCTGCCCGTCGGTGACCACCAGCCAGCACCAGTCGCCCAGCGTCGGCACGACGATCTCGGCCAGCCGGTCGACCTGCCGGGAGATGTCCACGTCGCCGGAGAGCACCTGGCCGACGTCGGCCAGCAGCTGCAGCCGCCGGTTGGCCGCGTCCCGCTCGGCGTCGGCCCGCATCCGGGAGACGCTGAGCGCGATCTGCGCCGCGAGGCCCTCGAGCAGCTCGACGTCGGTCGGGGTGAACGCGTGCGGGGTCTCCCAGACGACGACGAAGCTGCCGAGCAGCCGCCCCTCGACCCGCAGCGGCAGCGAGGCCAGCGCCTCGGTGCCCAGGACGTCGTTGATCTCGGTCAGCCGCGGGAAGCGCGCCTCGGCGGCGCCGCGGTCGGCGAACAGCAGCCGCTCGCCGGTGCGGGCCGAGCGGCCGGTGGGCAGGTCGTCGTCGGTGGGCAGGACGACGCCCTCGGTGGGCAGCTGCACGTCCGCCGCGACGGCGACGGTGTCGACCAGCCGGCGGGTCAGGTGCAGCCGCAGGGCGCCGTCGCCCTCCCGGACGGTGAGGCCGCTGGCCGAGGCGCCGAGCACGGCGGCGCCGCGCAGGGCGACCTCGACCAGGTCGGGGATCGCGGTGACGTTGGCCATCTGGGCGGCCACCTCGGCGACCGCGGCGGCCCGCTGGACGGCGGCCATCCGCCGCTCGGCCTCCGCGCGCGCCTCGGTGACGTCGACGATCGTGCCGATCATCCGGATCCGGTGGCCGCGGACGTCGCGGACCACCCGGCCGCGGGACACCGTCCAGCGCACCGACCCGTCGGTGCGCAGCACCCGCGACTCCAGCGCGTACTCGCCGGTGCCGGCGTCCGCCCGCTCCATCGCCTCGCGGACCGCGGCGACGTCGTCGGGGTGCACCCGGGAGATCAGCACGTCCTCGAGGTCGGCGTCGGACAGGGCGCTGTCCAGGCCGAACACCGCCGCGCACCGCTCGTCCCACGACACCCCGCCGGTGCGCAGGTCGCGCTCCCAGATCCCGATCCCGCTGGCCTCGAGCGCGACCTCCAGCCGGGCGGACGTGGTGCCGATCGCCGAGCGGGCGGCGGAGAGCTCCAGCTCGGCGACGACCGAGGCGGCCAGCTGCTGGAGCAGGGCGGCGTCGTCGTCGGTCCATCCGCGGGCCGTCTCGTCGTAGACCGCGAGGACGCCGACGACCAGCCCGGACGCCGACACCAGCGGCACGCCCAGGTAGGCGGCCACCTCGCCGGAGGTGACCGCGGGCAGGTGCGCCACGCGCGGGTCGGCGGCGGCCTCGCTGACCACGAGCGGCTGCGCGCGGCGGACGGTCAGCGCCGACAGCTCCCCGGTGAGCTGCGCCCGCCCGCCGACGACGCCCGGCGGCAGGCCGTGGCCGCCGACGACGGTGTCGTGGTCGGTGAAGAGGGTGACCTTGGCGTGCCCGGCGCCCAGCAGCCGCGCGGCCAGGCCGGAGAGCCGGTCGAACGCCGCCGGCCCCGGGACCTCGAGGAACAGCCGCCGCGCGGCGGCGATCCGGTGCGGGTCGAGCAGCGGATCGGGGGGTCCGGGGACATCGAGGGACGCCGGGCCGGCCACGGCTCCTCCTCGGTGCGCCCGCCGCGGCCGCCCCCCGGCCGCGAGTCGCACCATGCTGACACGCTCCTCTGGACCCGGACCGTCCGACATGCACCCGGCCCTCCCCCGCTGGGGGTGGCCATCCGGTCACGGTGTCAACCCGGGCGGCGCCCCGCCCGATGTGACCCCCATGACGGCGATCCGCACCCGCAGCAGCGTGCTGCCCGACTGCCGTCCCCTGCTGGCCGACCCCGACGACCTCACGCTGGTGTTCCAGCCGATAGTCGACCTGGCCGGAGCGCGGGTGGCCGGTTACGAGGCCCTCGCCCGGTTCCCCGGCACCGCCTCGCCCGCGGTCTGGTTCGCCGCCGCGCACGACGCCGGCATCGGCCCGGAGCTGGAGGCCCTGGCGCTGCACAAGGCGCTGGCCGCGCGCGCCGACCTGCCGCCCGACACGTTCCTCACCGTCAACGTCAGCCCGCACCTGCTCTCCTCGCCGGTGGTCCGGGCGGCGCTGCACTCGGTCCCGGACCTGCGGCGGGTGGTCGTCGAGCTCACCGAGCACGCCGTCGTCGACGACGTCGCGGCGCTGCGCCGCCAGGTCGACGTCCTGCGGGCACGGGGCGCCCTCATCGCCCTCGACGACGCCGGCAGCGGCTACTCGGGTCTGCAGGTGCTGACCACGGTGCGCCCGCAGCTGGTGAAGCTCGACCGCTCGCTGGTCAGCGACGTGGACGGCGACCCTGCGCGGCTGGCCCTGGCCGAGATGGTGGGCGACTTCGCCGGCCGGATCGACGCCTGGCTGCTGGCCGAGGGCATCGAGACGCAGGCCGAGCTCGCCGCCTTCGCCCGGCTGGGCACCCCGCTGGCCCAGGGCTGGCTGCTGGGCCGCCCGGCGCCGGAGTTCCGGCCGCTGGCACCGGAGGTGGCGGGGCTGGTCCGCGCACACACCGCCCGCGCCCGGCTGGGCGACAGCGTGGCCGGACTGGTGCGACCCGTGCGCCAGGTGACCGTGGACGACGCGGGGCCCGCCGTCCCGCCCGCCGTCCTGGTCGCCGACGACGGCGAGCCGCGCGCGCTGCGGCTGGGCGACCCGCGGACCGGTGAGGGTTACACCGCGCCCGTCTCCCTGCGGGTCCCGCCCGACGCCGACACCCGGCAGACCCTGCAGCGGGCCCTCACCCGGCCGCCCGCCCAGCGCTTCGACCCCGTCGTCTGCACCGACGCGACCGGCGCCGTCGTCGGCCTGCTCCGGGTCGACGACCTGGCCGCGGCCGTCGCCCGGCCCTGACCGACCGAGCCCCCGCCCCTCGGCTCCGGGGCCGGCACGCCCCGGACCAGCACGCCACCCGCCACCCTGGAGGACCCCGTGAAGACCTTCGCCTGCGGCGACATCATCCCCGGCTGCGGCGCCACGTTCACCGCCGCCGACGAGGAGGGCATCCTGGCGCAGACCCGCCGGCACGCCGTCGAGGCGCACGGCATGGCCGAGCCCGGCACCGACAGCGACGGCCCGGTGCGCGCCCACATCCGCGACGCCGCCTGAGCCGGCGGAGTTCCGTCGGCGTGATGACGACGGAACTCCTCCGGCTCACGCCGAGGCGTCGGTCAGCAGGGCGCGCTGCTCGTCGGTCAGCCGCAGGTCGAGCATCGGCAGCAGGTCGGCCAGCTGCTCGACCGAGCGGCCGCTGGCGATCGGCGCCGTGACGGTCGGCTGGTCGGCCAGCCAGCGCAGCGCCACCGCGGCCTGGGTGACGCCGTGCGCGTCCGCGACCTGCCGCAGCCCGTCCAGCACCCGGTCGCCGCGCTCCCCCACGTACGCGGCCGCGCCCCTCGCGCGCGGCGAGTCGACCCGATCCCCCGCCCGGTACTTGCCGGTGAGGAAGCCCTTGGCCAGCCCGAAGTAGGGGAAGCAGCCCAGGTCCGCGGCGGCGACGACGTCGCGCAGGTCGTCCTCGTACCCCGCCCGCTCCACCAGGTTGTAGTGCGGCTGCAGCGCCACGTAGCCGGTGGCCCCGATCCGCTTGGCGGTGTCCAGCGCCTCGGTCAGCCGCGCCGCGGAGTGGTTCGACGCCGCGGCGTACCGGACCTTGCCGGCCTGCACGAGGTCCTCGAACGCCTGCAGCGTCTCCTCCAGCGGCGTGCTCTCGTCGTCGTAGTGGGCGTAGTAGACGTCGATCCGGTCGGTGCGCAGGTTGGTCAGCGACCGCTCGGCCGCGGCGCGGATCTCCGCCGCCGACAGCGGGTGCTCCTTGCGGCCGGGCGAGGCCTTGGTCGCCACCACGACCCGGTCGCGGCGCCCGTCGTCGGCCAGCCAGGCGCCGAGGATCTGCTCGGAGCGGCCGTCGCCGTACATCTCGGCGGTGTCGACCATCGGCGCCTGGGTGCTGGGCACCGCGTCGACGAAGCGGTCGAGCAGGGCGCGCGACGTCGGCTCGTCCGCCGTCCACCCGAAGACGTTGGCACCGAGGCACAGATCGCTGACGACGAGGTCGGTCCGGGGGAGCTGAGGCACCTCCCCACCGTAGGTCGGGGGGCCCGGCCGCGCGCTGGGACTGCTGTGACCTGCGGGGCGGCGCCACCCCCACAGTGGCGGGATTCCGGGGTGACATGGCAACGTGCGCCCCCGGTCCGCCACTCCCGGCCCGCCCGGCGAGGAGACGGAACCGTCCGTACCGACGGGCGCCGGCCACCGGCGCCGTTCCACCACCATCCGAGAGGACCCTTCGTGAACAAGGCCGAACTCGTCTCCGCCATCGCCAAGCGCGCCGACGTCCCCTCCTCGACCGTCGACTCGGTGCTCGCCGGGCTCCAGGAGGAGCTGGTCGACGCGATCACCCGCGGCGAGAAGGTCGCCGTCTCCGGCCTGCTGACCGTCGAGCGCACCCAGCGCTCCGCCCGCACGGGCCGCAACCCGCAGACCGGCGAGTCGATCGAGATCCCGGCCGCCAACACGGTCAAGGTGACCGCCGGCTCGAACCTGAAGAAGGCCGCGAGCAACGTCCCGGTCTGACGACCGTGATCGGCCGGTTGCTCGGCCACGATCAGGTGACCTGATCATGCTGCGTCCTCCCTCACCGTGTGCGGTGAGGGAGGACGCGCTGCAGTGAGGGAGGACGACGGCGTGACGGGACTGGCGGTGGACACCGACCCCGCCGAGGTGGGCCTCGACCCCGCCCGGCTGACCCGGCTGGACCGCCGGCTGGCGCGGTTCGTCGACGAGGGCCGGATGCCCGGCTTCCTCGTGACGGTGGCCCGGCACGGCCGGCTGGCCCACGTGGGCCGGTACGGGCACCGGGACGTCGAGCGCGGCCTGCCGGTCACCGACGACACCCGCTGGCGCATCTACTCGATGACCAAGCCGGTCACCTCGGTCGCGGCGATGGCGCTGTACGAGGAGGGCGCCTTCCAGCTGACCGACCCGATCAGCCGCTGGCTGCCGGAGTTCGCCGACACCCGCGTGTACGTGGCCGGCTCGGCCGCCAGGCCGGTGACCGCGCCGCTGATGGAGCCGATCCGGGTGTGGCACCTGCTCACCCACACCTCGGGCCTGACCTACGGCTTCCACGAGGCGCACCCGGTCGACGCGATGTACCGCGCCGCCGAGCACGGCTTCGGCACGCCCGCGGGCGCGGACTCCGCCGAGGTCTGCCGGCAGTGGGCGGAGCTGCCGCTGGTCTTCCAGCCCGGGACCGAGTGGAACTACGGCGTCTCCACCGACGTCCTCGGCCGGCTGGTCGAGCTCTGGGGCGGCGCGCCGTTGGACGAGGTGTTCGCCGAGCGGGTGTTCGGCCCGCTGGGCATGACGCAGACGTCGTTCGGGCTGCGGGAGGACGACGACCCGGACTCGCTGGCCCGCCTCTACGGCGCCGTCCCCGGGGAGCCGGACGACGGCCCCTCGACGACGTACGCCCCGCTGGACGCGGCCGGGGCCGCGGCGCACCGCCGTCCGGCGTTCCTCTCCGGCGGCGGCGGGCTGGTCTCCACCGCCGGCGACTACCTGCGCTTCGTCGAGTGCCTGCGCCGCGGCGGGGCGTACGACGGCGGCCGGGTGCTGGGCGCGCGGACGCTGGCGCACATGGTCCGCAACCACCTGCCCGGCGGGCAGGACCTGGAGACCTTCGGCCGCCCGCTGTACGCCGAGACGCCGCTGCGCGGGGTGGGCTTCGGGCTGGGCTTCTCGATGGTGATCGACCCGGTCCGCTACGGCGCGGTCGCCAGCCCCGGCGAGTACAGCTGGGGCGGGGCGGCGTCCACGACGTTCTTCGTGGACCCGGTCGAGGACCTGACGGTCACCTTCTACACGCAGCTGCTGCCCTCGAGCACGCTGCCGGTCCGCCCGTACCTGCGCTCACTGGTCCACCAGGCGCTGGCCTGAGGAAGGACCCCCCTGCCCCCCACCACTCGCACGCTCGTGGTGGGCCCCTGCAGGGGGGCCGACGCCCTCCGGCCTACAGGTAGCGGCGGTAGACGACGGTGGCGACCATCGCCGGCTTGGTGCCGCCCTCGACCTCGATCGTCACGTCGATGTTCACCTGGACGCCGCCGTCGAACGGGGTGGCCGACGCGAGCGTCGCACCGGCCCGCACCCGGGCGCCCACCGGCACCGGCGAGGGGAAGCGCACCTTCTCGGTGCCGTAGTTGACCCCCATCCGGAAGCCCTGCATGTCGACGATCTCGGGCAGCAGCGACGGCACCAGCGACAGCGTCAGGTAGCCGTGCGCGATCGGCCCGCCGAAGGGGCTCTCCTTCTTCGCCCGCTCGGGGTCGACGTGGATCCACTGGTGGTCCCCGGTCGCGTCGGCGAACGTGTTCACCTGCTCCTGGGTGATCGTGACCCAGTCGCTGTAGCCCATGTGCTGGCCGACGAGACCCTGCACGCCCTCGATGCCCTCGACAACCGTCTGCGCCATCTGTCCTGTCCCCTCGAAGCCGGTCTGGTTGGCTGACTCCACCACACCGGCTCCGGCGAGGGAGGAACGGGTTGCTCCGCATCGGCGCGCTCGACGTGCCCGACGGCCACCTGGTCGTCATGGCGATCGTCAACCGCACCCCCGACTCGTTCTACGACCGCGGCGCCACCTACGAGCTGGCGCGCGCGGTGGAGCGGGTCGACCAGGTGGTCGCCGAGGGCGCGGACATGGTGGACGTCGGCGGGGTCAAGGCCGCGCCCGGCGAGGAGGTGGACGCCGCCGAGGAGATCCGCCGCACCGTCGACCTGGTCGCCGCCATCCGGGAGGCGCACCCGGCCCTGCCCATCTCGATCGACACCTGGCGGGCCGAGGTCGCCCGCGAGGTGCTGGCCGCCGGCGCCGACGTCGTCAACGACGCCTGGGGCGGGGTCGACCCGGAGCTGGCCGCCGTCGCCGCCGAGGCCGGCGCGGGGATCGTCTGCACGCACGCCGGCGGCCTGCCGCCGCGCACCCGCCCGCACCGGATCGCCTACGACGACGTCGTCGCCGACGTCGTCACCCGGACGACGGCGCTGGCCGAGGCCGCCGTCGCTGCCGGCGTCGACCGGGAGCGGGTGCTGATCGACCCCGGGCACGACTTCGGCAAGAACACCCGGCACTCGCTGGAGGCCACCCGCCGGCTCGGCGAGCTGGTCGACACGGGCTGGCCGGTGCTGGTCGCGCTGTCCAACAAGGACTTCGTCGGCGAGACCCTCGACGTCGTCCTCGAGCAGCGGCTGACCGGCACGCTGGCGGCCACCGCCGTCAGCGCGTGGCTGGGCGCTCGGGTGTTCCGCGCGCACGACGTGGCGCCCACCCGGCAGACGCTGGACATGGTCGCGTCCATCCGCGGCGACCGGCCGCCCGCCCGCACGGTCCGCGGCCTCGCCTGAGCACCTCTGAGACGGACCGGTCCCGCTTCCTGCCCGAGGCGGGCCGGGCCAGCATCGGCCTGCACTGTCGGAGTCGACGACGGAGGTGGGAGATGAGCGGACGGGTCGTGCACTTCGAGATCCCCTTCGACGACGGGGACCGCGCGCGGGCCTTCTACAAGGAGGCCTTCGGCTGGCAGGTGCAGGAGATGCCGGAGATGGGTTACACGCTGGTCATGACCGGCCCGAGCGGCGAGCAGGGGCCGAGCGAGCCCGGGTTCGTCAACGGCGGCATGCTCGCCCGCGAGCTGGCCGCCACGCCGGGGCCGGTGGTCGTGGTCGACGTGGAGAGCATCGACGTCGCGCTCGAGCGGATCGGCGAGCTGGGTGGCTCCACCGTCACGGGGAAGGTGCCGGTGGGTGACATGGGGTTCGCCGCCTACGTCCGCGACCCGGAGGGCAACGTCGTCGGCCTGTGGGAGACCGCGGCCCCGGCGGCCTGACCCGCGCCGGTCCGGGCCACGATCAGCCTCCCTGATCGTGGCGCGTCCTCCCTCACCGCACACCGTGAGGGAGGACGCCGCACGATCAGGTCACCTGATCCCGGCGGGACGGTGGCCGGCGGGCCGTCCTAGGTTGCCGGGCATGGCCGCCACCGGGTTCCACACCGCCGACGAGCTCAACGCCCTCCTCCCCGGCACGCTGCCGGGCCTGCTGGGGCTCACCGTCACCGCGCACGAGCCGGGGCGGCTGGAGGCGGCCCTCGACGTCCGCCCGGAGCTGCTGGCACCCAACGGCTACCTGCACGCCGCGAGCGTGATCGGGCTGGCCGACACCGCGTGCGGGCTGGCCACCCGCGCGCTGCTGCCCGAGGGCTCGACGGGCTTCACCACCATCGAGCTGAAGTCCAACTTCCTCGGCACGCTGCGGGAGGGCCGGCTGTCGTGCGTGGCGACCAACGCCCACGCCGGGCGGACGACGCAGGTCTGGGACGCCGTGGTCTCCGGCGGCGGCCGGTCGGTGGCGCTGTTCCGCTGCACCCAGTCGGTCCTCTGGCCCCGCTGAAGGACGCCGGGGGAACCCGGTGGCGCCGGGGATCGTCTGCGGTGTGAGACTGGCGCCACACCTGCACCGAGGAGGAGGCCACGTGGCCCTGAGCAGCCCGTATCCCGACGTCGAGATCCCGGACGTGTCCGTGCCGGAGTTCGTCCTGGCAGCAGGCCGGGAGCGGCCCGACGCGCCCGCGCTGATCGACGGGCTCAAGGGCGACACCATCACGCACGGTCAGCTCGCCGCCTACGTCGACCGGGTGGCGGCCAACCTGCACGCGCGCGGACTGCGCAAGGGCGACGTCGTCGCCGTCTTCTGCCCGAACACCCCGTGGTTCCCCGTGGTGTTCCACGGCATCGCCGCGGCCGGCTGCGTGATGTCGCCGATCAACTCGCTGTACACGCCCGAGGAGATCGCCTTCCAGCTGAAGGACTCGGGCGCGAAGGTCCTCATCACGATCTCGCTGTTCATGGACCGCGCCGGCGCCGCGGTCGAGAAGTCCCCGGTCGACGAGGTGATCGTCCTCGACGGCATGGAGGGCCACGCCGGGATGCTGGACCTGCTCGGCGGCGAGGCGCCGTCGGTGCAGGTCGACATCGACCCAGCGAACGACCTGGTGGCCCTGCCCTACTCCAGCGGCACCACCGGCCTGCCCAAGGGCGTCATGCTCACCCACCGCAACCTGGTGGCCAACGTGGCCCAGTGCCGGCCGCTGATCGCGCTGGGCGCCGACGAGCGGATCATCGCCGTCCTGCCGTTCTTCCACATCTACGGCCTGACCGTGCTGATGAACCAGGGCCTGGCCTGGGGCGGCGCGGTGGTGACCCTGCCGCGCTTCGACCTCGAGGACTTCCTGCGCACCATCCAGGACCAGAAGATCACCCGGGCGTTCGTCGCCCCGCCGATCCTGCTCGCGCTGGCCAAGCACCCGCTGGTCGACCAGTACGACCTGTCGTCGCTGACGTCGATCCTCTCCGGGGCCGCGCCGCTCGACGAGGGCCTGGCCAACGCCGCCCAGGAGCGGCTGCGCAAGGGCGACCCGAACGGCGTCACCGTGGCCCAGGGCTACGGCATGACCGAGCTGTCGCCGGTCTCGCACACCACGCCCGACCTCGGCCAGGAGCCGCCCGGCGTCAGCAGCGAGGTGCCGAAGGGCTCGGTGGGCTACGCGATCCCGAACACCGAGTGCCGGCTGGTCGACCCTGCCACCGGGCAGGACGCCGGCCCCGGCGAGAGCGGCGAGCTGTGGGTGCGCGGGCCGCAGGTGATGAAGGGCTACCTCAACAACGAGGAGGCCACCCGCAGCACCCTGGACGACGACGGCTGGCTGCACACCGGTGACGTCGCCGTGGTCGACGAGGCCGGCCGCTACACCGTCGTCGACCGGGTCAAGGAGCTCATCAAGTACAAGGGCTACCAGGTGGCGCCGGCCGAGCTCGAGGCCGTGCTCATCGGCCACCCGGAGATCGCCGACGCGGCGGTCATCGGCGTCAAGGAGGAGGAGAGCGGCGAGGAGCTGCCCAAGGCGTTCGTCGTCCGGTCGCCCGGCTCGGAGCTGTCCGAGGAGGCGGTCATGGCCTACATGACCGAGCGGGTGGCCCCGCACAAGAAGATCCGGTTCGTCGAGTTCATCGAGCAGGTGCCGAAGTCGGCTGCCGGCAAGATCCTCCGCAAGGACCTCAAGGCCCGGGCGTAGGACCGATCGCCGCGGGGGTCGCCGGTCCGGCGGCCCCCGTGGCGCGGCCGGACCGCCCTCGCGGGCTCACCCGCGCACCAGTTCCACGGTGCGCCGGTGGCGGTCCTCGCCGAGGCGCAGCGCCAGGCGCAGCCGCCACGAGCCGTCGCGCACGGCGGTCATCCGCTCGGCCGGCGACGCCGCGTCGAGGAACCACGGCACCACCGCCCGCGCCCGCCCCGTGCCGGCGCGGAACCGCCGCTCGCAGACCAGCGGCGAGGCACGCCAGCCGTGGTCGTGCGCCGGCACCTCGACGGCGTCGAGCCGGTCGGCCAGCGCCGCGCAGGCCAGCGCCAGGGCGGGCGCGCCGGCGCTCACGTCGTGCGCGAAGGTCGGCAGCGCGGCCCGCACCTCCTCGGCGGCCGCGCGGACGGCGTCGTCGGCCAGGCGGCCCGCCGCGGCCCCCACGCCGGCGAGCACGAGCCGGGTCAGGTCCCGAACGGCGCGCTGCCGCCCGCGGTCGCAGGGGTCGTCCAGCGCGATGCCGGTCAGGGCGTCGGCCAGCACTCGGGCGCCGCTGCGCAGGGCACGGACCTCGATCGGGCAGGCGGCGGCCGCGGCCGGGCCGCGCGTCGGCCGGGCGGGCGCGGCGGCGGCGGGGCGGGGCGGCAGGGGCGCGCGGTCGAGCACCACGTCCGGCGCGGTGGGGCGGGCGGTCAGCGTCGTCGTCATGGCGCAGACGGTGGCCCGGCCCGCTGGTGGGCCGCTTGCAGCGCGGTTGCAGGGTCGCCGGGAACCGTTCAGGTCGTCGTCCGGGGCCGGGGCGCCCCGGC